>JBHORK010000067.1:0-13109 GCA_042565725.1 Verrucomicrobiota bacterium | reverse complement strand
CTTTAACCCGTATTCACCAAAAGAAAGCTTAGTACCAACACCAGCAGTGCCTTTCCTGCTTCCTCTCTGAGCCTTGCGATGCTTTACTCTTTTAGGCATAAGCGGCATTGGACTCTGACCCTCCTTTTTGTGGCTCCTGAACCTTTTTGCGGCAAACCCATACCTTTATACCAATTAGCCCGGCTGTCGTAGCTGCTTCCGCAAAACCATATTCAATATTAGAGCTCAGCGTGTGAAGAGGTATTTTACCCTCTTTATACCATTCAGAGCGTGAAAGCTCTGCACCGCCAAGACGGCCACTCGCTTTAACTTTTATACCATCCACCCCTATATCCATGGCTATTTTCATGACTCTCTTCATAGCGCGCCGAAATGAAACACGCCTTGAAACCTGCAACGCAATATTTTCCGCAATTAACTGCGCATTTGCATCGGGCTCTTTTATTTCTCGAATTTCAACATATATTTCTTTGCCGGTTATCCCTGCAATTTCGCTCCGAATTCTTTCTATATCCTGACCTTTGCGCCCTATCACAATACCCGGACGCGCAGTATAGATATTCACCCTTACACGATTAGCATATCGCTCAATCATCACATCAGAGACTGCGGCATTCTCAAGTCTCTTCTTCACCAGTTCCCTGATCTTAATATCCTCAATCAACGTTTCCCCAAATCCTTTTTTGGGGCTGAACCAGCGCGAACGCCAATTTTTTTCAACAGTTACTCTTAAACCAATCGGATTTACTTTCTGTCCCAAGATGATTCTCCTTACTTATTTTGTATCGCATAAAACTATTTTTATATGACACGTTCGTCTCGCGACCGGACTAAACATACCTCTGGCTCTTGCCCAGTATCGTTTCGACGTGGGCCCGGCATCAACAATAGCTTCTTTAACATGAAGATTGTCCACCGACAACTTTGCATTATTCACTGCGTTAGCAACCGCCGACCTCAGTGTTTTGCCAATCAGAATAGCTGCCTTTCTTTTGGTGAAATCAGTTATTTTTAACGCTTCCTCAACAGATAAACCGCGCAAACGGCGAGCTAAACCTACCGCTTTCGACGGAGACATCCTAGCATATTTATTTATCGCAATAACTTCCATTATTCAACCATCCTCATCCCAACATATTATTTCAATGCTGCACCCTTTTTCTTGTCCGTTGCTGCTCCATGTCTTCTAAAAGTTCGAGTAGGCGCAAATTCACCAAGACGATGCCCTACCATGTTCTCGGTAATAAAAATCGAAACATGATGTTTCCCGTTATGAATCGCCAATGTATGCCCTACAAACTCAGGTATAACCATTGAGCGTCGCGACCACGTTTTGATAGGGCGGCTGTCGCCAGAACGTTTCATTCGTTCTACCTTCTTCAGCAATTTCTCATCAACATACGGTCCTTTTTTAAGCGAACGAGCCATATCACTTTCTCCGTTTTACTCTACGTTTTACAATAAACTTGGATGATGTTCTTCTTTTAGATCTGGTTTTGCCGCTTTTCGCCAGGGTGCTCCATGGTGACACAGGATGACCACCGCCCGAAGTGCGGCCTTCGCCGCCGCCCATAGGGTGATCAACCGGATTCATCGCCACACCACGAACAGTTGGTCTGATACCACACCTGCGCTTTCTCCCCGCCTTACCGTCGCTTGTACTGCTATGTTCCTCATTACCTACCTGACCAATAGTCGCCATACATTTAATATTTATCATTCTTATTTCACCAGAGGGAAGCTTCACATTCGCAAATTTCTCGCCCTTTGACATCAACTGAGCGCTAGCCCCGGCACCACGAACAAGACATGCACCCCTGCCGGGCTCCAATTCAATATTATGAATAGGCAGTCCAACAGCCATCTGAGAAATCGGCATAGCATTACCCGGCTGTGGAGCAGCATCAGGCCCGGACATCACTTCCATGCCCACCTTCAAACCAAATGGTGCAATAATATAACGCTTTTCACCATCTACATAATAAAGAAGCGCAATATTAGCCGAGCGATTCGGGTCGTATTGTATCGATTTAACTACTGCCTTTATACCGAACTTGTCACGTTTGAAATCAATCTTGCGATACTTCCTCTTGTGCCCGCCACCCCTGTGGCGCACTGTAATCCGCCCCAAAGAGTTACGACCAGCCTTACTCTTCTTTGACTCAAGCAAAGAGCGCTCCGGTTTAGAATCTGTTATTTCATCAAAAGCAGACACAACAGTAAAACGCAAAGTTGAAGTCGTTGGTTTATATTTTTTTAAAGCCATAACTATTTCACTCGTATTTCGCTTGTGAATTTGCGCTTGCCCGCCCGCGGAGGGTTACAATGCAAATTCTTCCTATGTTAAATCGATCTTATCTCCTTCTTTCAAAGTCACAACCGCTCTCTTCCAATCCTCCCTCTTTCCGTAATTCCGCGTTCTCTCCCGCTTCTTTTTACCCAGGTAATTCATAGTGTTTACTCCGGTTACCGTGACTCCGTAAATCTTTTCAACTGCTCTTTTTACATCAATCTTGTTTGCTGACGTTGCAACACGAAAAAGATACTTGTTTTCCCTTCCCGCAAGATCAGTACCTTTCTCCGTGATTTGAATCTTTGTAATGACTGAGCTCAAATCTTTCACTGACTGCCGCCCTCCTGCTTCCCTTTCAGCCGCACTATCAATTCTTCCATACCCGCCTTATTAACAATAACAAGTGGATATCGAACTAACTGATATACATTTACATCACCCGCTTTAACAACTTCAAAATTCGGAATATTGCTTGCCGACAACGCTATGTTTTTGTCGATCTCGTCTAAAATCAGAAGTGCCGGTAAATTGATTTTGTGCAATTTCAACAAAGCAAAAAGCTGTTTCGTTTTTATTTCCTGCAACAAGACCTGGTCTAACACCCTAACGGCACCCGATGATATTTTATCACTAAACGCGCGTTTGAATGCAAGCTGGGCAAGCTTCTTGTTTGTCTTCTTGGCGTAGCTGCGCGGATGAGGACCAAATGCCACACTTCCGCCCCGCCAAACAGGCGACTGCCTGTAACCGGCGCGTGCGCGGCCTGTCCCTTTTTGCCGCCATGGTTTTTTGTTGCTCCCGGCAACCTCTCCCTTACGAAGCACAGAAGCAGTTCCTGCCCTTCGACCGGCACGAATCGCCACTACCACATCATGAACCGCCTGCTCACCACGATTAAGAACAAGCAGATTGTCAGCAACATCAAAATCACCCACAGCTGACCCCTTTATGTCATAAATTTTTAATTTGCTCATTTGCTTTCACTTCCCTGCTGCTTTGCGCCTGCTTTCTTCAAAGCCTTTCGCACTAAAATAATTGAACCGTTCGGACCGGGCACAGAACCACCTAAAAGCAGTCGATTATCCTCGCCTTTTACCTGAACAACTGCCAGATTCTGCTGTGTAACGCGTACATTACCCATCTGACCAGGCATCCTGGTACCCTTTGCCACACGAGAAGGAGTAGAACACTGACCAATAGCTCCAACACGCCTATGCGTAGTACTGCCATGTGTTTTGCGACCACCCCTCATCCCATGTCGCTTCACAACACCCTGGAAACCGCGTCCTTTACTGAGTCCAGTTACATCCACAAAAGAAACGTCATCAAAAATAGAAACCGTAATTTTGTCACCTTCTTTGAGTTCGTCCCCTTCTTCTATCTCTAATTCTTTCATATGCCGCATGGGGTTAGCAATTCCAGCTTTCTTGAAACGTCCAAGCGCCGACTTAGCTGTCAAATGCTCTTTCTTTTCCGCAAAGCCCAATTGCACAGCATCGTAACCATCCCGTTCCTTTGTCTTTCGCTGTACCACAACACAAGGACCAGCCTCAATGACTGTAACAGTAATACACTGCCCGCTTTCATCGAACACTTGCGTCATACCAAGTTTTTTTCCTATTAAACCCTGCATAATATCCTCTTATATCTTTATTATAATATCTACACCCGCAGGCAAATTGAGTTTCTTCAACTCATCAACCGTCTTAACAGTTGGCTCTATTATATCCAACAACCGCTTATGTGTTCGCATTTCAAACTGATCCATTGATTTTTTATCAACATGCGGACTTCTGTTCACGGTAAATCTTTCTATACGGGTCGGCAGCGGAGTAGGTCCCACAACCTGAGCGCCAGAATTTTTAGCAGTCTCCGTAATGTCTAAGACCGCCTGGTCCAATGCCCTGTGATCATATGCCTGTAATCGTATCCTTATGCGTTGATTTTCCATTATTATCTCATATCTCCATGATTTTTTCTTTAAGAGCTTCCGGCACAATCTGAAACTGATCCGGCTCCATAGTGCAAACAGCTCGGCCCTTACTCAAAGATCGCACGGCTGTAGAATACCCAAATAGTTCCGAAAGAGGTACCCGGGCACGTATAATTTGAGAGGTCCCACTCATGAGCATCTCTTCCACCTTGCCGCGTCTTCCACTCAGATCTCCAAGCAGTTCACCCATGTAATCTCCAGGAGTGGTTATCTCCAAAAGCATTATCGGTTCCAGAAACACCGGATGCCCATTTGCAACCGCCTCACGAAACGCCATTACTGCAGCTGCTCTGAACGCAACTCCTGTTGAAGACTCAGGATCAAATCCCCCGTCTACAACACTTATTTTAATATCCGTAACAGAATAACGCGCAAGAACACCTGTTGAAATCCCATCATTCAGACCTTGCTCAACATACTCTTTGAACTCATGAGGAATCGTCATGTCAGAAACATTGAACTCGATAATGTTCCCTTTTCCGCGCGACATTGGTTCAATTTCGACAATCACATGGCCAAACTGACGACTGCCGCCAATTTCCTTATCAAAAATACTCTCTCCACGCCCCTTGTCTGTAATCGTTTCGTGATACGCCACCATCGGCTTGCCGGTATTAGCTCCCACTTTGAATTCGCGGAGCATCCGGTCTTTCAATATATCAAGGTGAAGCTCTCCCATCCCGCTCATAATCGT
Source organism: Verrucomicrobiota bacterium (assembly GCA_042565725.1). Taxonomy (GTDB): domain Bacteria; phylum Verrucomicrobiota; class Kiritimatiellia; order UBA8416; family JBHORK01; genus JBHORK01. The sequence continues at coordinate 8,129 of JBHORK010000067.1, read as the reverse complement.
CTGGCCTGTCTCCGGGTCAGTTCTAACCACACAAGTGGGATCTTCAGAGACAAGAGACTTAAACGCCTCATTCAGCTTGTCTCGGTCTGCTCTTGTTTTAGGCTCTATGGCCATTGACATAACAGGTTCCGGGAATCGTATCCTCTCCAGTTCAACAGGAGAGTTTTCCATACAAAGAGTGTCACCCGTTGTGGCTTCTTTCAAACCACATACCGCCCCTATTTCACCCGTGTAAAGCGCGTCAACCTCAACCCGGCTGTCTGCATGCAACTGCAGAATCTTGCTCACTCTTTCTCTTTTTCCTGTACGTGGATTATAAATATTCTGCCCTTTTCTTATATTACCCGAATAAACTCTGGCAAAAGCCAGCCGACCCACATAAGGATCACTCGCCTGTTTGAACACCAAAGCTGTTGTCGGCCCTTCATCATCGGCCTTCCTTTGAACAATTTCTCCCGTTCCTGGATGGTGCCCATCAATCATCGGGACATCCAATGGGGACGGCATGTAATCAACAACTGCATCAATAAGCTGTTGAACACCCTTGTTCCGCAAAGATGATCCGCAAAGAACAGGAACAATCTGACCCAACAACACAGCTCTTCGAATTCCGGCCTTAATAACATCAGCACTCACATCAGAATTCTCCATGTAAGCCTCTAATACAGCTTCGTCACATTCGGCCAGACAATCTCTTAACTCCACCCTGGCTTTTTCAGCAGAAGCGCCAAGTTCCCGCGGTATATCAGAGATATTCATTTTCAGCCCCAAACTTTCTTCGTCAAAAGAAACCGCCTTCATTTCAATAAGATCAATAATGCCTTTAAAATTATCTTCTTCTCCCCATGGAATCTGCACCGGGACGGCATTTGAGCCCAGTCTCGTTTTAATCTGGGAAACAACTTCCTGAAAATTCGATCCCATCCTATCCATTTTATTAACATAAGCGATACGAGGTACGCCGTAGTTTTGCGCCTGATTCCAGACTGTCTCTGATTGTGCCTGAACCCCTCCTACTCCGCAGAAAATACCTATTGCACCATCCAACACTCTCAGTGAACGTTCCACTTCCATGGTAAAATCGACATGCCCCGGGGTATCAATAATGTTTATCTGATGATCGCGCCAGAAACACGTAGTTGCCGCGCTGGTAATTGTTATTCCTCTCTCCTTTTCCTGAATCATCCAATCCATAACCGCAGTACCATCGTGCACCTCACCCATCTTGTAAACGCGGCCTGCATAATACAACATCCTCTCGGTTGTGGTTGTTTTGCCCGCGTCAATATGAGCTATAATACCTATGTTCCGAACCATAGGCAGATCCCGGCCACGAGCTGAATCCTTTTGGGCATCAGCCTTACCGGATACTCTTTTCTTTTTTCTTGGTTGTTCCAAAACAGTTACCATTTTATCACAATTCTACTTTCCACCATCAACCATTCTTTTATCACCATGCATAGTGCGCAAATGCTCTGTTCGCCTGTGCCATTTTATGCGTGTCATCCCGTTTCTTAATGACATTCCCCTCGTTTTTAAACGCATCCATTATTTCAATTGCCATGGTCTTATGCATTGGCATGCCTTTTCTCATGCGCGCATACTGTATAAGCCATCTTAAAGCCAAATCAACCTGCCGCCTCCTGCTGACCTCAACAGGAACCTGATATGTGGCGCCGCCTACCCGGCGGGATTTCACCTCTACCCTGGGTTTCATGTTGTCCACAGCTCTTACTAGGACCTCCAAAGGGTCCTGTTTCATTTTCGCTTCTATCTGATCAAGCACACTGTAAATAATCCCTTCCGCTGTGGATTTCTTCCCACAACGCATAACGTAGTTTATCATCTTGGCCACCAGATCACTGTTGTATTTCGGATCCGGCTGAAGATTTCTTTGTTCCGCTTTACGTCTTCTCGCCATTATATTTATACTCCGTAGTTATTTTTTTCTTTTCACGCCGTACTTGGAGCGTCCCCTGTTTCTTCCCTCAACACCAAGACTATCCAAAGAACCGCGAACAATATGATATCGCACACCCGGCAAATCCTTCACTCGTCCTCCCCTGACAAGAACCACACTATGTTCCTGGAGATTATGCCCAACCCCCGGAATATACGCAGTCACTTCATATCCGGTGGTCAATCGTACTCTTGCAACTTTTCTAAGAGCAGAATTAGGTTTTTTGGGTGTTTGCGTTTTTACAGCCAGACATACACCGCGCCTCTGTGGACAACCCTTCATCGCAGGGGTCTTACACTTCTGCTTCGTTCTCTTTCTGCCTTTTCTTACAAGCTGATTTATGGTTGGCATATTTTTCTCCTAAAAACTAAATTTTTCCAGACAACGGGTTATCCAGAACATCACCCTCACTCTTGCTCTTACTATCACCCGGCAATTCCAGCTCTTTTTCTTCAGGCAATGGATCCGCAAGCGGAACAAGTCTAACATTCTTATGTACCGCAAAACCGCTCCCACCGGGAATGAGATGACCCATTATCACATTTTCTTTGAATCCAGTCAGGTTATCCACACGTCCCAGAGTAGCCGCATCAGTCAAAACCCGTGTTGTATCCTGGAAAGATGCCGCCGATATAAAGCTCTCTGTTTCCAACGATGCTTTTGTTATTCCCAAAAGCACCGGTGTCGCCTCTGCCGGCCGTTTACCTTCAGCAATCGCCTGCTCGTTAGTCTCAATAAATTTCTGTTTCGCAACTTGTTCGCCCCACAAACACTCCGTATCCCCCGGATCAGTTATTCTCACCTTACGAAGCATTTGTCTGGCAATAATCTCAATGTGCTTATCATTAATCTCAACACCCTGAAGACGATATACTTCCTGTATCTCATTAACAAGATACTCCTGCAACTCCTGCGGACCACACACATCCAGGATTTCCTGCGGGACAATTGGTCCTTCAGTAAGCTGCTGCCCTTTCTTAACCCGGTCCCCCTTAAACACAACAATATGCTTACCCATAGGAATGAGATGTTCCTCTGTATCACCAGTTGTCTCATCTTTTACTATAAGACAACGGCGTCCACGCTGATTCGGTCCAAAATCCACTATTCCTTCAATCTTTGCAATCTCGGCCGCATTCTTTGGCTGACGAGCTTCAAAAAGTTCTGCAACTCTCGGCAAGCCACCTGTAATATCTCTTGTTTTGGACTCTTTACGAGGTGTCTTCGCCAGCAATTCACCAGGATGCACTTTCTTGCTTTCCTTAACCATAACGTGCGCCCCTGCCGGTATACTGTAAAATCCCAGAACTTCGTCCGTTGTCACGTTCTTGATTATTATCTGGGGATGCAGTTCTTCCTTGGTTTCAAGCACTACTGTACCCATAAGGCCTGTGGCTTCATCAACTTCCTTCTTAACAGAAACGTTCTCAACAAAATCATGAAAACTGACAACTCCATCCTGATCAGCAAGGATTGGAACGCTGTACGGATCCCATTTCGCAAGTGATTTCTTTTTCTTTATCGTGCCACCATCTTCGACGGCAACTATCGCCCCCATGGCGATGGTATATCTTTCCAGTTCATGCCCCATATCACTATGAATGCTGATTGCTCCATTCTTATTTAAAACAACGTGATCGCCTTCTTTATTCTTTACCACTCGCAAGTCATGATATTTAACAACCCCATCATTCTTAACAAACACCTCCGGCTGTTTAAACACCGAACTGGCGGTTCCTCCAATATGGAAGGTACGCATTGTAAGCTGTGTGCCCGGTTCCCCAATGGACTGAGCCGCAATTATACCTACAGCTGTCCCGATCTCCACCGATCGGCCAGTCGAAAGATCCCGGCCGTAGCATTTTGCACATATCACCCTGCGTGACTCACATGTAAGCACACTTCTAATTCTGACGCTCTCTATTCCAGATTTAGTTATCTTCTCGCAAGCTGCCTCATCTATTTCACTGCCTGCCGCAACAATAACCGTCCCGCCAATCGGATCAACAATATCATTAAGAGCGGTTCTTCCCAGAATACGCATCGCAAGCGAAACGAGTTCTTCATCACCCTCAGTTATGGAAGATGCCTCTATACCATTAACGGTATTACAATCCTCCTCACCTACAATGACGTCCTGGGCCACATCCACAAGTCTTCGGGTCAAATAACCCGCATCTGCAGTCTTCAGCGCTGTATCTGCCAAACCCTTACGAGCCCCGTGAGTACTGATGAAATATTCTAGAACAGTAAGCCCTTCACGGAAATTTGAAATAATTGGACGTTCGATAATTTCACCCGAAGGTTTCGCCATGAGTCCACGCATGCCGGCAAGCTGACGTATCTGCTGACGACTTCCGCGAGCCTTAGAATCCACCATCATAAACACAGGATTAAATTCTTTGCTGCCAACATTTTCTTCTATACAACAATACATTGCGGTGGCAATCTGCTCAGTAGTCTGCGTCCAGATATCAATAATCTTATTATAACGTTCTCCATCAGTAATAATTCCCTGCCGGTACTGCTGATCGACTTCCGCAACCTGCTGTCTCGCCGCACTGATAATATCGTTCTTTTCGGGCGGAACTATCAGATCAACAATACCTATAGATATACCGGCCAGCGTTGCGTGAAGAAATCCTATTTTCTTAAGGTCATCAAGCATTTGCACAGTGCGTTCATGACCAGCCATACGATGACAATGCCATATCAACTGCCCAAGCAAATCTTTATTAACGAGTTTATTTATAAACCCAATACTGTTCGGCCATATCTCATTGAAGAAAACCCGACCTACAGTTGTACTCAAAACTTTACTTTCCGCATCGCCGAGTGCTGTTTCCCTCTTATAGTCCGGATTACGAAAACGTACAGGATCGTAAATTTTCACGGCTCCTTCCTGATAAGCAATGTCCACCTCGTTGACATCATTAAATATCGGCAGATGTTCATTTTCATTCTTTGTCTTTTTGAAAGTCTTCCTTCTTTCGTCCAGCGATACAGAAGTAAGATAATAGATTCCAAGCGCAATATCCTGAGTAGGAGTCATAATTGACTTGCCGCTGGAAGGTGAAAAAATACTGTTGGTTGACATCATCAGTAATCTTGATTCCAGCTGCGCCTCCACGGAAAGCGGAACATGAACAGCCATCTGATCACCGTCAAAATCTGCATTAAAGGCTGTGCAAACAAGAGGATGTATCTGGATTGCTTCTCCTTCCACTAAAACCGGCTCAAACGACTGAATACTGAGACGATGCAAAGTGGGTGCTCTATTCAACATCACCGTTTTGCCCTGTGTTACTTCATCCAGCACATCCCACACTTCATCAGTCTGACGTTCTATCAATTTCTTCGCACTGCGAACAGTATGTACTACTCCCAATTCTTTCAGTCTTCTAATGATAAATGGCTCAAACAACACCAAAGCCATTTTCTTAGGAAGCCCACACTGATTAAGTTTGAGCTCTGGACCAACTACAATCACGGATCTGCCGGAATAATCCACTCGCTTGCCAAGTAGATTCTGGCGGAATCTTCCACTCTTCCCCCTCAGCATATCGCTGAGCGATTTTAACGGCCGATTACCGGCGCCAGTTACAGCTCTGCCATGACGACCGTTATCAAAAACCGCATCGACAGCTTCTTGAAGCATACGCTTTTCATTCCGAATGATTACATCCGGAGTCTTCAACTGCTGAAGATTCTTCAGCCGATTGTTACGATTGATAACTCTGCGATAAAGATCATTCAAATCTGATGTAGCAAAACGCCCGCCTTCAAGCGGAACCAACGGTCTCAGGTCAGGTGGAATCACAGGAAAAACATTCATTATCATACACTCTGGACGCGTATTGCTACCCCGAAATCCTTCCACAACCTTCAAGCGTTTGGATAATTTCTTACGGGTCTGCTTGCTTCGAGTATTCTCCATTTGAACTTCCAGTTCCGTCACTAACTCATCAAGATCTACTTTCTTTAAGAGATCAAAAACGGCCTCAGCGCCCATCTTCGCCACGAAACTGTCCCCATATTTCTCCAAAGCTTCACGATATTCCAATTCGCTGAACAAATGTTTGATCTTCAGCGGTGTATCACCAGGATCAACTACAATATAATCTTCATAATACAACACACGCTCCAAAGAAGTAGCTGTCATATCGAGCATCAAGCCCATGCGACTGGGCGTACACTTAAAAAACCATATATGCGAAACCGGGACTGCCAGTTCAATATGCCCCATCCTTTCCCGCCGTACTCTGGAAACAGTAACCTCCACGCCGCACCTGTCACAAATTACACCCTTATGCTTGATTCTTTTGTATTTACCACAACTACATTCCCAATCACGCGTGGGGCCAAAAATACGTTCACAGAACAACCCGCCGCGTTCCGGTTTATATGTTCGATAATTGATAGTCTCAGGACTCTTGACCTCCCCATGGCTCCATGCTCTTATGGTCTCCGGAGAAGCCAACATGACCCCAACAGAATCGAAACTTTCGAATTCTAACATTCCCATCATTTCTTTGGCTGCGTATTGATTCAATTTGTCATTGCCTCCTGATACGAAAATTTACAACTTTCTCTCAGCTTTCTTACCTTTGATCACCACATTAAGACAAAGTCCTCTTAATTCATTCATAAGCACCCCAAACGATTCGGGCATGCCAGCCTCCAGAGTATTTTCCCCTTTCACAACGGATTCATAGATCCGAGTGCGTCCGTGAACGTCATCGCTCTTTACCGTTAGAAGTTCTTGAAGCGCATATGCAGCACCATATGCCTCCAGCGCCCAAACCTCCATCTCACCAAGCCTTTGTCCACCATACTGAGCCTTGCCACCCAACGGCTGCTGAGTAACAAGTGAATACGGACCAACTGCACGTGCATGTATCTTGTCAGTGACAAGATGATGCAGCTTCATCATATAGATCTGGCCCACAACAACACGCTGGTCGAATGATTCTCCCGTTCTGCCGTCATGAAGAACGGTTTTACCGTCACGCGGCAAATTAGCTTTCTCAAGATATTCTTCTATATTCTTTTCAGAAATACCGTCAAAAACAGGAGTCGATGCATGCATACCAAGAATCTTACACGCAGCACCCAAATGAGTCTCAAATACCTGTCCCAGATTCATTCTTGAAGGAACACCAAGCGGATTAAGCACCATATCAACCGGAGTTCCGTCAGGAAGAAAGGGCATATCGCAATCCGGTACAATCTTCGCAACAACTCCCTTATTACCATGACGTCCCGCCAGCTTATCACCCACAGCAAGCCTTTTTTTGGCAGCCACATAAACACGAACCTGCTTGATTATTCCCTGATCAATATCATCACCGCTCTCAAGACGATCTACGGAACTTTCATGCTCTATATCAACATCATGGAATTTTGGTTTAAAATCGCCGATAATTTCGTCTATCTTGATCTGAATCGGACTGCTGTCGATTTGGATATGACTACTTGCAATAGCCAGTTTCCTAAGAAGAGTCTTGGTGATCTTCCTGTTCGCAGGAATAATAATTTCCCCTTTCTCTGTATCCACAACGTCCAACGGTATCTTCTCACCAAGAAGAATATTACTAAGCGCTTCTGTAAGTTCTTCAGTCAGCTTCTGTTTCCTGGTCTTGAAGTCCTCATGCATGTTCTTGACCTGTTTACGCCTTTCGGTTGGGGTGGTCTCTGCGCGTTTGACTTCCTTGTGTGCTGTAACGGATACACCCATAACTATCCCATACGTTCCGCTGGGCACTGTTAGAGATGTATCTCTTACCTCGGCTGCTTTTTCTCCAAAAATAGCACGAAGAAGCCTTTCCTCAGGCGCCAATTCCGTCTCACTCTTTGGTGTGATTTTTCCGACAAGAATATCACCAGGCTTCACTTCCGCCCCAATACGAATGACACCATCCGCCCCTAAATTCCTCAGCGTTTCCTCTCCGACATTGGGAATATCGCGCGTGATCTCCTCCGGACCAAGCTTAGTGTCACGCGCACCTACTTCAAAATCTTGAATATGGATAGAAGAGAACACATCATCCCGAACAACCTTTTCACTTACCAAAATAGCATCTTCGAAATTGTAGCCCAGCCAGGGCACAAAAGCTACGAGCAGGTTTTTTCCCAACGCCAACTCTCCGCTGCAAGTCGCCGGCCCATC
>JBHORK010000066.1:0-13624 GCA_042565725.1 Verrucomicrobiota bacterium | reverse complement strand
CGTTCAAAGTTACAATTTTGGTTTTGCAGTCTTTCATATAAGTCCCTCTTGTCAGCTATAGGGTTCTTTATAGGAGGCGCATAATTCGGCGATTCATGACAGCCTACGCAGGAAAGATTCTCACCGGGCATAGCTGTAAACCAGCTTCGCATAATCTGAAGCGCCTTTCCTTCCGCATCCAGGGGCTGAATAGCAAGGGGAGTATTTGCCGGTACCACAAATGACGCGGACCCATCCTTCTCAACGGGAACCGTACCAATAATACGGCGCATATCCCATGGCCCATCCATCCCTATTACCCCATACACACCGGCCAGCTTTTCAAACCCGAATGTATAAGTGTAAACACGAAGATTTTTAACCGTTCCGCGCGGAATCCCTTTCAGCCCTGGGCCTTCGTATATATCTGTAATAAAAACAACAGCATCCTTTCGCGAAAGGTCTACCTTCTCAGGTATTATCGCAGGCAGCCTTGTTTTCTGGAAAGGCACAGGTTCCAGGAGCGCATATTCTTTCGACTCTTTAATCAATGTTATATTATCGAAAATATCCACCAGATATAAATCCCAGGACCACGGATTTACTTCCGCTGAAACAAGAAAATATTTGTCATTTAGCGGATAAGGATGCAGAAACCGGGGACGTTTTCCTCTCGTAAGAGAATCACCAACAACCGGCTCAACTTTTTTCCCATAACCCGGTATACTCTGAACAACACCGTCAGCTTCCATGTAACCTTTCGACGTATCAAAAAGAATCAAATCTCCTTTTCGCCGATCCTTGTGGTGTCCGGATATAACCGCGACAATTTTGGAAGGCGATCCCGGTACCTGGCGAGCATAAAATATAGAATTCGGCCAGAAAGAGTTCGAACCGTATATGGCTCTCTGGCTGGTTCCATCAGGATTCATGGTGAAAAGTATCCTGGAAAATGCGTGTGGTAAATCAACATACTCCCAACGCGCATAAAGCACCCTGCCATCTGCCATCATCTGCGGATTCCAGTTATGGTCCTGATCAAAACAGAGCTGCCGCATACCTGACCCATCCGGTTTGATCCTGAAAAGCGTTGCAACCGGACTCTGGCCTTGAATACACGGAATCGCAACCATTGGCGCTGTTGAACTAAATATAATGTCGCCGTCAGGAAGATAACAGGCATCATAATTGTGAATACCCTCAGACTCCGTACGCGTAACCTGACGTAACCCCTTACCGTTTACGTTTATCTCAAATATCTGCCATATTCCATTTGTATCCGTAGAAGAAAAAAGGATTTTGTCCGCATCAAAATGCAGGTCACAATCGCCTATGAACGCACCAGCAGCAGGACGGTGTATTGAAGTGACACTCCCGGGGTTCCTGATCGACATTACGGCAAGATCGTTATCGTGCCCCGTTAAAGAAATTTCAGCATTACCATGAAAAGACGAAGGAATACTGTCTTTAAACGTGCGATTATGACGTCGTACAAAAAGAAGCTTATCGAAATCAAGCAATGGATTACGACATATTAACACTTGTCTCTGAAACGCCAGTATTTCTTTTAGCTTTCCGTAATCATTTACTCTTGTTTTTGTTAAAGCACGATAACTTTCAGCTTTTTCGATCAGCGCATTTTTGTCCTTAAAACGCTCAGGCCATGTCTTAGCCATATCATTTATGGCCCTGATCAAAGCATCAACATTAAAAATGCTCCCATGAAAAGAAAGGCTTCTGTTATCAATATACTCGAATCCAGAGTTAACCTCTACACCTTTGATATTCAGCGCCTGAATAAAAAACACTGACAATAAAGTCAGATAAAACATTCTCCACGTTTTTAATCCTGAACGGATACACATAAGCGGCCCCTTTGAATTTGGCAATATTTTCATTATGTTAAATCGCTCCGAACATAAATCCAATGCCTACATCTACAACACCGGCTATGAGTAATTCATGACATTTGTTCTTGCCCCGCAATTTGCTGATTGTGTTAAGCAACAACAACATGCTATCGTTTGGAATATAGAATTCTGCATATGAAGGATTTAGTGATGGGCAAAAACATGAATTTGATACGAGGGGAGTCACGATATAAGGTACCCAATCTTGAACGGGCACTGATTATCATGGAGCATCTTATTAATTATCCGGATGGACTCAGGCTTATCGAACTAACTAAAGCGCTCGGGTTCTCAAAAAACAGCGTTTTCCGGATCACCACGACTCTCCTAGACAAGGGCTACCTGAAACGCGATGAGGATACCAAGTGTTTCTCGCTCAGTCGAAAAATGCTGGCGATGGGTCATATCGCTCTTCACGAAAAACCCATTGTCCCCCTTGCGATAGATATCATGCGTGAATGTCGGGACATTCTTAAGGAAACAGTTCTGATAGGAACTATAGTCGAAACCGAATGTGTTGTTCTTGAACAGGTATTAGGTTCGCATCCATTCAAGTTCTCTGTTGATATCGGCGCCAGACTTATGCTGCATGTTGCCGCGCCCGGTAAAGCATTGTTGGCAAATCTTCCCGATAACGAACAAACCAATCTGATAAATCGTATAAAGCTTATACGTTTTAACGAAAAGACTATTACCACGAAAAAAGCTCTGCGGACAGAATTACAACACATCCGGAAAACAGGACTGGCATTCGACAGAGGCGAACAGCTTCACGGAATTCACTGCATTGCAGCACCCATCTTCAACCAGCATGGATGCCCTGTTGCTGCTATATGGACTACCGGACCAGCCGATCGATTGACCGAATCCCTGTTCCGAAAGATCGGAAAGGTCATACAAACACATGCCAACAAAATATCCCGGCGCCTGGGTCATAACACCCTGAAAAACTAACCTGAATATTGCACGAACAAAACAGAAATTTGATTCTTCGCTGTTTTGTGTTGAAACTTAAACGAGGCGAAGGATACACAGCAAATATGCCAAATCGCTATCGGTATCGAAATAACATGGGATTGGGGTACAAAAAGCAGGACAGCTACCACCTTGTAATGGATTATGTAGCTTGGGTCTATAAAACTACAGAATCGATTTCGATCCCGATAGCGATACCGATTAATTTCATTCTAACCAGAATTCCCCAGCTTCTTTGGTCAGGATAGCTCACTAAACTTTTCCTTCACGACAAGCAGTTAACTTCTCCCTTGTAAAAACGTTTCACGAAACGTGATTATTAGGTGTTAAATTGTAAAAATTTTTTCTTCCATTCACAGCTAATTCGCGCCTCTTCTTAAGCGTCTTATCGTTAGAAGTCACACGCAATTAAAAACAAGGAGAGGCAAGCTATGAAAACAAATTCTGAACATTATCATGATGTCATGAGTCTGTTCGATGAACTTTCATTTACAGAAAAATGGCGAAAAGTTTTTAAGGGCCTTAAACAGCCGAAAAACTCCGGAGAATACAAATACGCTCAATTACAGCTTATTCGTCTTATGGCGCCCATATCCGCTGTAATAATTCCTGTTCTTACAATCTTTCTGATTATTTGTATCGCGTCAGACAGTGAGATCGGCCCTAAATATCCAGCGGTTATTTTTGTCGAACCCGAACCCGTAAAAAAACTCGACGAACCGGAAGAAATCCCGGAAGAAAAACTGGATTTTAAACTGCCTGATCCGATGGCAATCGAACTTGAATCCGAAGTAAACATGGAAAATGATATAAGTCATGAATTAGACACGCCGTTCTCACCCGTACCGTCTCTTGAAAACTCAGTGCTCAATTACAAATCTCCGATAAAATTAAAGACCATATGCACACTCCGTGAAAAAGGCCATCGCGGTAATCTTCTAAGACGGTTCAACGCGCCTGAAGGCGTGGAATGCGCTGTCATGAAAGCATTGAGATGGCTCAAGAAACATCAGGAGCCGGACGGTTCATGGCTAGGCACTTCAGGCGGAAGCAAAAATGTTAAGCACGCGAACGCGTCCAGCGCGTTTACCGGACTAGCGCTTCTTACATTTCTGGCGCATGGTGAACTTCCCGGTTCGGGAGAATTCGGCGATACTGTTGAAAAAGCTGTTAAATGGCTGGTAAACAAATATCAGACCGACGGATTTCCCGTGCGTTATGAACACGCGATCGCTACATACGCGTTATGCGAATACACCACAATGACCAGCATTCCGCTTGTAAAAGCAACCGCGGAAAAATGTGTCGATAGAATTATTGACGGACAACAGTCGGACGGCGGCTGGAGCTATGGTCTTAAGGCAAACGAAACCAAAAATGATCTTTCCGTCATGGGCTGGTGCGCCCAGGCGCTTAAAGCGGCAAAAATCGCGGGACTGAAAAACGAAGGGCTGGATGAAGCGCTGATAAAAGCTGTTGAGGGTTTTAAACTCAATCACGACAACAATAAAGGCGGATTCGGCTACAACGGGCCGAAGAGCGGCGGGCTGACCGGCGCGGGTGTGTTATGCATGCAATTACTCGGTGCTGCTGACGGGCCGGAAACTCATAAAGGGCTTACGTATCTTGATGACTGGAAATACCCATGGGACCAGCCTCCTGCGGGAAGAAGAACCGTGTACTATTACTACTATGTGACCCAGGCAAAGTTCCATGCCGGCGGGGAAATATGGAAGGCGTGGAACCATATGTTCGCGAATACTCTGATTGATAAACAGGTCACACTTGAAGGGGCGGGTGCCGACGGCAATGATATCGGCTACTGGGAACCACCGGTTGAAGAGGAAAGAAAAGTCGGTCGTGTTTATAACACCTGTCTTTGCGCGCTGCAGCTTGAGGTATACTATCGATATCTGCCCACATTCGGGCATCAGGAAGCAATCTACCTTGCTGAATCAGAAGACGAACCCGGCAAAATCCCGAGAAAAGATCTTATCATAAAATTTGAAAATTTGTAACCGCAGACAGGCACGGATAAAATTTTATTACGGTTTCTTTTTCGGAACTATCAGCAGTTGGCCGCTTTCAGTGGTGATAGATTCAAGGTTTTGAATTATCGGAGCTATTTCTTTATCAGTATTAATATCCTTGGCCAAATTTTCTGAACGAAGTTCTTTCATGAATTCCTCGGGCACCTGTTCGCCTTTTACTTCCAGAGATTCTATAAAAAGAAACAGCCGTCCCGCTGTAAGCCGCACAGTAAAAATCGCAGCACCATTAAGATAGCGTCCCTTCAATATTGCCCCCATCTCATCCAGAGGAATGCTGATTTCACCTTTAATCTTGTCGTTTTCAATTGTTACAAACGCTTTCCCTTCCATTTCTTTCCAGTCAGAATGGGAATTAATAAGCTTATTGATATCATCCGCAGTTAACATGAGAGGCTTAACAGCATCGCCTTTTTTGACAGCAGTTTTAAATCGATCTATTTTTTCTGCAATGGCACGCGCTTCATTCTCCGAAATCACCAGTTGTGGAAGTTTGCGAGGCTCAGCGTCTGTATATTGATCTATAAAACCTTCAAGAGCACCCTTAACATACCGATAGCCCAAGAATATAACAACCGCGAGAATGACCATAAGAGTCGTGCATCCAATAGCAAAGAATTTGCCAACCCCACCGTCTTTTCTGCCGACATTAATATTGTTCATGTTAACTCCTCTCATTTCTTGGAACTTGGTTTTGCGACTGCAATTGTTCGCTTCGGTTTTGAGAACATTATTCTCCCATAGCCGGCGGATGCCAGAACTCTGCTTATCTCAGTTAATGTTGAGGGCGAAGTATCCTCCCGTATAAGAATGGTAACAGAATCATTAACTTTTATTCCCATGGATTTCAGCCTGCGGGGAAGCTGATCGATCTCAACTATCCTGCCGCCAGCGGATATTTTTCCGTCAGATGTCACCGCGACATCAGATGAACGGTCAGAAGGTACGGCGACACAACCAGCAAGACATATTGCCAGGACACATATTATGCTTCTCATTTTTCTGAATGTAATCATATTTTACCTCCTTATCTGTCGGTTAAATAGTTCTGAACGTAATCTTTTACTCCATCTTCAATGGAGCAGAAGGGTTCTGCATATCCGGCCATTTGTAACTTCGAAATATCAGCCTGTGTATAATACTGGTATTTTTCTTTAATTGTGTCCGGCATATCTACAAATATAATTTCCGGTTTCTTTCCCATCGCGGCAAAAACGGCCTTTGTCAAATCATGCCATGTGCGCGCCTGGCCGGTACCGCAGTTGAACAGGCCGGAAACATCAGGGTGATCAAGAAAGAACAACGTGACTTTAACAGCATCTTTAACATATACAAAATCCCGCTTCTGTTCACCGTCTTTATAATCAGACTTATATGACTTGAAAAGGCAAATCCTGCCGGTTTGCAGTACCTGATCATAGGCCTTGTTAACTACAGACCGCATATCGCCCTTGTGATCTTCGTGCGGACCGTAAACGTTAAAATATTTCAGTCCCGCAATACGATCCAGCAATCCGTTCTCAAGCGCCCACATATCGAACATCTGCTTGGAATTGCCATACAGATTTAACGGTTTAAGATCCGGCATAATTTTATCTTCATCCGAGTAGCCAAGTGACCCGTCGCCGTAAGTAGCCGCGCTTGAAGCGTAAATAAACCGCACATTATGCTTGAGACACCACTCACAAAGCTGGCGGGTATAAAGATAATTGTTGTCGTTAATGTATTCTTCGTTGGTTTCCGTTGTGGAACTGCACGCGCCCATATGAAAAACAGCGGTACAAGGCTCCAATTTGTCCTGCAGAAACTTTTCCCTGAAATCTTCTATACTGAGCAGATTTGTAAAACTTATGCTCTCAAGATTTGCTTTCTGTTCCTCGTGGACAGGATTATCAACAATAATAATATTTTCATGGCCGCGCTTATTAAGTTCCGTCGCAATATTGCACCCGATAAAACCCGCGCCGCCCGTTACTATGAATCGGTCTGTCATGCTTTTATTATTCAATTTTAAAAATTGTCTTTAGACAGGATCAACCAGCCTTCGCCAAGGCTACGGCCTGGCACGGCAGGATCAACAGGATAATAAAATTCGGAAAGACATCCTGTTTATCTTGTCTGAATTCTTTCCATTATAGAAGTCGTCGATTTCCCTTCAGTCAGCGGGGCGAGCACGACTTTGCCTCCGTTCTTTTCCACAATTTCTCCGCCACTGACATAATGCGCCCAATCTTCACCTTTAACCAGAATATCCGGTAGAAGTTCTGCTATAAGATCCGCCGGTTCATCCTCATCAAAAATTATGACATAATCCACCGCCATAAGACCCGCAAGCACCCCGGCGCGGTCTGACTGAGACACAACGGGGCGGTTTTCCCCTTTGATTTTCTTTACGGATTTATCGGAATTAAGACCAACTACCAGCGCATCGCCTTGATTTCTGGCAAACGTCAAATAATCCACATGGCCCATATGCAGGATATCGAAACAGCCGTTGGTAAAAACAAGTTTTCTGCCTGCCGCGCGGAGTTTTTCTCTTTCCGCCCGCATCCCGTTCAAAGTTACAATTTTGGTTTTGCAGTCTTTCATATAAGTCCCTCTTGTCAGATATAGGTTAATTGGTAACAGACATGGTCGTCAAGCGGGTAATGTAACAGCAAATACAGCAGGATAGATAAAGAATTGTAACCGCCCGCTCCCCCCCCGTCGCTCGATGCCCGGGATAAACACAGATAAAGATTAGCATTCAGGAGTTGAAAGAATATCCTGATTTTTGTACAAACAAGTCTCTAATGCTCACAATTCAGCATTTAGAATTTATTATTTATCATTTTCTTCCGGGGGTATAGCTCAGTTGGTAGAGCGGTTGGTTCGCAATCAACAGGTCAGGAGTTCGAATCTCCTTACCTCCATTTTCAGGGTATGTTCCGGGCACCAACCTTCGCCAAGGCTACGGCTTGGCAGGCATGGTTTACACTTTGGTATATTTAACCTAACAGTACAGAGTTCACTTGCCGCGACCGCGTGGTGGTCGCCTGCCGCGATTCCGCTGTCCTCTCGGTGCAGGTTTGGCATCAGCGCCGGTAGCGTTCTTCGATTTTTCGCAGTGAAACGCGTGCTTGAAGTCGACCGGTATGTTTGTTCGAATAAGTTTTTCGATAGCATGTAGATAGTTGCGTTCCGGCGCACAGCAAAACGAAATAGCATCACCGTCACTGCCGGCACGGGCAGTACGGCCGATACGATGAACGTAGGTTTCTGGTTCCACCGGCATATTATAATTGATGACGTGCGATATGCTGTCGACATCAATGCCGCGCGCCGCAATATCGGTGGCCACGAGTACACGTGTTTTACCAGCCTTGAAGTCCGCAAGGGCTCTGGTGCGGGCAGTCTGACTCTTGTTGCCATGGATCGCCGCCGCGCTGATACCGGCCAGCTCCAGCTTACGTGCTACATGGTTGGCTATATGCTTCATCTGTACAAACACCATTACACGATCCATCTTCTCGCTCTTCAACAAATCAGTGATCAGATCGTCCTTGTTCTCCTTGGAGACAAACATAACCTTTTGAACAATACATTCAACGGCAGGCTTTTTCGGCGCGATGGTTACATGTACAGGATTGTGCACCAGCGTGCGAGCCAGCTCAATGACTTTAGGCTCCATCGTTGCGGAATAAAAAAGCGACTGCCGCTTTTTCGGCAGCATGGCAATAATCTTCCTGATATCATGAATGAAGCCCATATCAAGCATTCTGTCGGCTTCGTCCAATACAAAGATCTCAACTTCTGCCAGATCAATATGTTTCTGGTTAACCAGATCTATCAGACGACCCGGTGTAGCAACAAGCACCTGCACGCCCCGGCGCATGGCTATGACTTGCGGATTCTGTCCCACACCTCCGAAGATAACCGCATGTGTGGTTCGTGTGTACTTGCCGTATCTGGCTGCGCTGTCACGAATCTGCGCGGCAAGTTCACGTGTGGGCGCAAGAATGAGCACACGCGGTTTCTTTGCGGCTGAATGTTTTTTGTTTTTCGCCAGATACTGAAGAATCGGCAGCATGAACGCGGCTGTCTTACCGGTTCCGGTCTGCGCACAGCCAAGCATATCGCGTCCTTCAAGCAGCGATGGTATGGTCTTTCTCTGTATGGGTGAGGGAATCTTGTAGCCGGCTTCAGATACTGCGCGACCGATTTCCGGCAGCAGCAACCCGAAGACGCCGCTGGGGGCATTCTTGTTCTTCATTTATTCTTCCTGTCCGGCAATTTAAATACTTTTCTGCTCGCCGCCGGTGGAGTGAAGAAAAAGAGGGAAGCTACCGAAAGCAGCACACCCGTGTATCAATCAGGCGGGTACTTCTACAGGTAATGCATCCGTCTGTCAAGTCGATTCGCCAGCCTGATCATTGCACGAAAACATAAATTCTATTTGCCTGCTTTTTTAGCTTTTTTCGCAAGTCGTTTTTCTTTCAGCGATTTTGTAGCCTGTTTCTTTACATCTTTTTTAACATCACGGTTCTTGCCCATAACTTAACTCCTTGTTTTTCGTCTCTATAATAATATGTAGAAACAAAAAATCAAGTGCTGAGATCCGCGCTTTACACTTTAGTCCGGAGTAGAAATACGGTAACTTTTCTTCATGACTGACAAAAGTATAAAAATCTACGCTGACGGTGCCTGCTCAGGAAATCCGGGGGCGGGCGGCTGGGCGGCGATTATTCTGTATGGCTCGACGGCTCGGGAACTATCAGGCGGCTTTTTAAAAACCACAAACAATCGCATGGAACTGTATTCTGTAATTGCCGCGCTTGAGTCTATTGATGACGCTGGAGACGCTGCCACGGTCTACAGCGATTCCCGTTACGTGGTGGATATGATCACAAAGGGACACGCCCAGCTATGGCAACAGAACGGCTGGATGCGGGATAAGACCCATCTGGCAAAAAACTCCGATCTCTGGGAACGGCTCCTATCTTTGTGCCAGGAGCGCGACATCAAATTTGTCTGGGTCAAAGGGCACGATGGACATACTGAAAATGAACGCGTCGATCAGCTGGCGGTCAAAGCATGCGGCGGCAAGGACCTACCCAATGACGAAGGATTTCTTAATCCGCCTCTGTTTCCAAGTGACGGCTTGTTCGGCTAATTGGCAAAATAATGATGCATTGCAGGAAATGAAAATGCTGTGCTCATTTACTAATCTGGCGCTGACTGCAAATCCCCGGATTCAGGAATTTCGCCGTGCTCAGGGCAGATCTCTCGGATAAGAAAACGCAGGTTCTCTACGTAGACAGCAAAGTCCCGGATCGGACCTTCAACAGAGTCTCGCACTTGATCAAAGCCACGTTCCTGCTCGTCGACAAATGCTTTGTTCCACAGAGTTCTGAGTATGGGTAACGGTACTTCTTTGGCTTCGAACACCTTTTTGAGATGTTTGCGGCACCTTCCTATGAATCGAGGACCAATGTCCCGAGTAAGCTGGTAGAGGTCATAAAAATCCCTGGCTCGGCTCTTGTTCAGTGTGTATTTGTAGTTGGGGCTCTGCTGGCATATGGCCCGGATCTTTTCCAGAACGATAAGTTCCCGGGAATAACCAAGAACTATTACATCCCCTATCTTTTTCTGCCTTTTTTGGCCGCAGTATTCATGTTCGCTTATATCAAGCAGAATCTTGGAAGAGTTAGATCCAGCAGGAACGAGAGCATTCCTTCTCTTCACTTCAAGAGTCTTTCCTCGATATTTAGAAGAGATAAGTTTAAATTCACATGCCCATCCTCCCCACCAATCTGGCCTGAATCCTCCCTTCCTTTTCGGGCGTCTCCGCCATGTAAAATCGATTATATCCAGTCTAAATGCCCGAAATGCCTTTCCCAAGCTTTTCTTTATTAGACCAAAAACCTGCTTCTCATTGACGATGCCCTCCTGAATAGAGAAATCAATATCAACAGAAAGACGAGACAAGTGCTGGTCGAAAAACCGCATTGCACTACCGCCCTTTAGAAAGAGGACTGTCGACAGGTTGGGCTCCCGGTATAATGCCAAAATCGTTTCATGAATGACTTCTTCAATTTTCATCGACCAGTCCTTTGGGGTAGTAAATGTCCCACTTTTTATCATGCAACCAGGATGACTTAGCCAGGTGATCCACATAGAAGGAGTGCTTCAGCGGAAAAGTTTTGTGAATCAAATCAGCTTCGTCTTGCATCCCGAGCCTTTCCATAAAAAACCCAATGGCTTGGGAATAAGGATACGCAAATTTCAATTGTTTATATATGTCTATCAACTGTTTGATTTTGATACGGGGGCCTGCATGCCTGAAATACGAATAAACGTTCGCAATACCACCGTTGTAATGAGGACTCACGACGGCATCAATCAATGCTCTCTCTATACCCGTCACATATGAACCTGACGGCAACAGGTTGTTTCTGGCAGAAACATTTTCTACGCCAAAACGTGTGCCCTGGATCCTGTCTACTACTACTACGCTAAAATCCTTGCATTCAAACACGTAATTGGTATGCCGATGCGCGCCGAGGAAAGCCTGTCTGATCGAACTATTGCTAAGATTTTTACCTTTCGCTCCAGACTTAGGATGGATTGTCTCAAAACAGACATAGACCGTAGCGGGCACTTGATTCGTGAGCCGGTGAAAAAAGATCGACGTGGCGTTGCAGAAATAGCCTTTTGGCTGTAAGGCCGCCGCAAGCTCGTACTGAGACAGAGCACTTGGATTACAGGAAGCGTAGAGGGTAATATTCTTCCCGTTCCTGGCAGAGAATACGTATGGCTCGATTACCTGCTCCTGCCAAAGCGCATGGATAAAATTCGGCAATATCTTATAGTGAGTGCGTGCCATTATGCGCTCTGCGTAAACAGGCAAGTCTCTCAAACGATGCGGTTGTTGAAAATACTTCTTCAGTTTGATCTTTTGTGTTTTCGTGAACATTGTGTTTTCTCAATTAAACCAATAGACTATAACGTATGTATACGTTATAGTCTATCGGAGACAATACGTCAACAGGAAAAATGCAGCTTGACAAATGATATGCAGGGTGTTATAACGTATATATACGTTATAACACCATTGATTAAACGCTATTTTCAAGCTCGTTTCGCGACATACGAAATCCCCTTACCTACATTCTCAACTTCCGTCTTTATTATTCCAGGTTGAAATCTGTTCTCCAACCCACTAGTATCACTGGAATCTAACTATAGGAGATAAAACATGACTGACGCTAAATTGTATGATGAAGTACGCGAATTCGTGAAAAAGGATTTTCCCAAGGCTGTCAAACAGCCCGAAACGGATTTTCCAAGTAACCCATTGTGGCAACGGATGTGTGAAGCCGGCACAGAACCGTGGCTTGATTCTGGCGATCTCGATGCGACTGGAAAATTATGGACCCGTGAATTTTCGGCATTAACCACAAACAATACGTTACTGAATAATGAGGTTCAAAAAGGCCTATATGACGAACTCATTAAAAAAGCAAACGAGATGCTTGCCGCGTATAATTTGTCTGACGCCGAACTTCGTCTTGAAATCGCGTTTATCCTGAACGCTTATCACGGCTTGCGGCTGGCCCACAAATATGGCGCGTATGTTTCCGTCGAGGAACATACTGACCTGGCAGATGATGCTAACGCCGCGGTATCGTATGGCCGGCGCTTCCATGAAATCTGTCCGGAACGTTTTATCGTCAAGCTCCCATTCACACCGGCGGGTCTTCTGGCTACGCGCAGACTGTCCGTGCACGGCATACCGGTAAATCATACGCTCGGTTTTTCTGCTAGACAGAATTATGTGATAGCACGGATCGGGAAACCGTCTTTTGTTAATGTCTTCCTTGGCCGCTTGAATAGTCTGACCTCAAGCAATAATCTCGGTAACGGCGAATATGTTGGAGAAAAAGCAACTCTTGCTTCACAGGCCGCAATAAAACAGCTTCGTAATGAAAAAGGCGTGCCCACGCGCCAGATCGCGGCAAGCATAAGATCAGGCGAACAGGTTGCCGCGCTTGCCGGTGTTGATGTTCATACTATACCTCCCAAAGCCGCGGCCCAGTTCCTCGAACTCGGACTTTCGCCTGACGACATAAAAGACCGCACATCTGAAGACTACACACCCGGTATAAACGAAGACGCGCAAAGCCTCGGCATTAATACTCTCTGGGACATTGACGAAAAAATGCCGGAGTGTCTGGATAACCTTGAGAAAGAGGATCTGGACAGATTTACATCGGTCGATCTATACAAGTTCTTTGCCGATGCCGGGCTTGCCGACTTCCTTGTGGATTGGACTGATGAACAGGCGGCTGCAAGCAAGGCTGAAGGTAAGATCCCGAAAACTGAAAACTGGAAATCTGAGCTTTCGTCCGGAAAAATCGGGCTTGATGCTCTGATAAATCTGGCCGGGCTGGAATCTTTTAAAGGCGACCAGGCGGCCATGGACCAGCGCGTCATGGATGTATTGAAAAACGCGTAGGAACCTTGTCGAACCTAAGATTTTAGACCAACCTACGCCAAGGCTACGTCTTGGCACGGCAAGATTTCTCCACAACCAAGAACTAAGAACCAGGAACCAAGAACCCAGCGGCGATTCTTCGCCGCTATCTTCCTCACGATCTTCTTGACCGGTCTTTATGAACCTATATTCGGCAGTTGCCAAGTGCTTGCATCCCGTACTTGCTTCGGGGTTTG
>JBHORK010000065.1:0-13661 GCA_042565725.1 Verrucomicrobiota bacterium | reverse complement strand
ATGACAACAGGAAAAAGATGGTTAGTGTCTGGATGCATTGGCTGTGTGTTTGTGCTTCTCAGTGTCTTCACTGCTAGTCCCCCTCGGATGCAAAGCCATTCGAGCAGTTTTGACGAAGAGAAAGAGGAGTGGATTGTCTCAGGATCGTACCGCTTTACGCGATTGCAGGTCGACATTGGTGACTGGAAACTATATGGACTGTCTCGATCAGGAGAGTACTCCCTCCGCATCCCTGATGATGGCAACCGTCAGATCTCCAGCACGCAATACGAAGACGAGGCAATCTCACAATCTAAAGAGCATGCAGGACGTTGGAAGATCAACATGTTTGCAGTCTTGCTTGCAATTGCAACAGGTACCATCACCATCCGAATCTTGTGGTGGTTGTTTCAGAAACCCGACAATCGAACAACAAAATCCACCTTATCATCAGAAGGCGCGCCTTCTGGTGAAAGGTGATTTACACGTTCGGTTTGAGAAAAGATTGATTCCTGCATGAAATCATGTTATTTTAATCGAAAGCTTTTTAGGGAGAACAACTATGCCAAACACTATGACCAAAGACCAAGCACACGTGCTTGTTGACAAGATGCCAGACAACTCAACATGGGATGACCTCATGCATGAAATCTATGTGCGCGAAGTTATTGAACAGGGGCTTGCGGACAGCAAAGCTGGCCGGACTACAGACGTACGGGAAGTCCGTACAAAATACGGCTTGACCGAATGAACGTCCACTGGACAGACACAGCAACGGGACACCTTGACGCAATACACGCATACATCTCAAAGGACTCTCCTGAATATGCCAAGCGTGTTGTGGACAGACTAACCAAAAGGTCTCAACAAATTGCAGACTTCCCTCTTTCTGGTCGGACTGTACCCGAATATGAATTAGATCAAATTCGTGAAGTTATCGAATATTCATACCGTATTATTTACTACATCAAACCCGACCAGATTGACGTCCTGGCCGTCCTACATGGCGCACAGAATGTGCTTAACGAAAAATAAACCGAACAAAATCTTCCACGTGATTGGCACGTAGCCGCGCCAACACGTGAAGATCAGCGTTCGCCCTAAATAAAATGAAAACAATCCTAGCGACAACATTACTCACACTTCTTTGCGGATGCGGCTCTCTTCGGCAGTGCGCTGAAAGATCCCAACTCACCGACTTCGTCCGCCGTTGGGAGACACTGCGCGGGCGAGTCATCAGCACAGACGATTATCCTGTCTCGATGGTCGGCACGAGCTATGAGGCGGATGACCTTGCCAAGCAAGGTCTCTGGATGCGCCGGGACTTCATCGTAACCCACCTTACCCCCGGGCATGACGGCAACAGACAACTCGAGACACTCCGAAAGAAAGGACACGCATCCATCTTCATGTGGATGGTTCAAGCTGACAAGAGAGATATTCGAGCAATATCGGTTTGGGATGACCCCGGGCGAATAGAGAAGTGGAATGCCCTGATCACCCGGCTGGATGTGCCTCGAGAGAAGACAGGCGTCCGCACCATCTTCGTCGTTGAACCAATAGAAGAGCTTCCCGTGATAGAAGAGATCCTTGAGAACGAGGCGAACAAGCCACTGCAGAATACGTCGCAATAGCGCCGATTCTGAGTGGAGACGTTCTGAGAGTGAATATGAAAAATGATTATCTACTTGAGTTTGAAACTGAACCCGATGGTGATGTTGTTCATATCCATGGAAGTTCGGCAGGCTTGGCCTACCTCATAGAGCAGTTGTCTTGGTTGAAACAAAAGGTAGACCAAGGACAGTCCGAGCATGTTCACCTCATGACTAAGGACTGGGGAGGACCAGATTCCGGTTTATCAAATGAACTGCAAGACTTGTCGGGAAACTCCAAACTGGTGCATCATGTAAAGATGCTTGGCTGGGCTGAAGACAATAAAGAGGAGAGACCTCAGAACAAATGAATCGACGGTATCGTCGCATACGCGCCGAACCGTCATTCAGAACGTTCGGCATGAGAAGATGAAAGGTGTATCATGGGTGTAATGGCAGAGTCGATGGTAGCATATGCGCAACCGTTGCTCGACGAAGCAGACGGATCCAAAGAGCAGATGCAGCACGCACTCTCGATCACTCAAATCTGCTGGAACCTTGCGTTGTTGCCCGAGACGGAACAAGAAGAGAGCCTCGCCACAATGCGACCGGCACTCAAGATGGACGACGCCGAGTTTGCAGACTTCCGGCAATCCGTCATCGCGCCAATGATTGCGCGACACCACGAGATGTTTCCCAACATGCCTCGGATGGATTCTCAAGGAACGCCACCACCACGTGAGAAGAAATACGCCGGCACGGGCCGCAACGCCCGGTGTCCGTGCAATAGTGGAAAAAAGTACAAACGGTGCTGTGGAATATGACAGTCCCATGGAGAACTGGGCCGAACAAATTTCTGCACCATACAAATGAAATCGCGCGCGATTTCATTTGATGGTGAGAATGACGTTCGATTCAGTATATGAAGAAGACAATACAATTGATCCTACTTCTTGGACTCGCAGCCTCGGGCAGCGGGTGCGCGACACCATACATGATCGATCGTGGTCGCGATGCAGCCGACATTGTTACGGCAGGAGTCGGCATGGGTTTGGGAGCAAAAGCACGCGTCGGTCCCATTCAGGCTGGTTTGCTGGCAGATATGACTGTCGTAGGGTTTCGTGGAGGCGATGTCGTAGGTATGGAGTATGGCGTGCCCATCGGTGGCCCATGCGACTACCAAATGTTTGCATGGGGAATTGACTTCTTCCCAGGCGTAGACCCTCCACGCAATAAAGCCTTTTGCTCTCGGAATCTATGCTACTACATTCCATTTGTCTACATGGCAGAGGGTGATAAAGATATGATCCCTCTCTATTATTACACGCAAATAGAATTGGTCGTTGATCTCGGCGTAGGCTTCCGCCTCGGCTTCAACCCCGGAGAACTGCTCGATTTCATTCTTGGCTGGACAACTCTGGACATATTCAACGACGATCTCGAATGGAAGAAACGGAAATCGAACAACCATAAGCGCGATATAAGCAAGCACAAAAACCCCTAATGTCAGGATTTTCGAATAAATCTAATCCTGTTAAGCAGAATCGAGCAAATTATAGTTCCGTCTTAATTTCAGTTATCGGCCAGGAGGGTCAACTCCTGCCAAACAACCATCTTGGTTCGTCGGGATCATCCTAATGGTAATAGGAGTCCGTAAGTTCAAATATAAATATTAGAACATTCCAGAAATATACTTGGTACACCCTGATACTGCCCATTCAAACAGCGCTGGTTCTCGTTTCTCTGAGGCTATGCCAATTGTCCACGGTTCAGTTTTTTGCGGGTTTGTATCAGGGGCGGATACCTCCTTTGTCGACCCAGCCGCTATAAGCGGCATATAAATTGTAAGGCGATGATGACAATATCCATTCAACACGCACTGGATGAGAATACGGAAATACTGCGAAGTATTTCCTCTGCTCACGACAGAAGTAAGCGGTCATGTAATACGGAGGTATTAAATCACGCCGCAAAGTCAATGTTCTGTCTTTCGCCGAGCTTTTCATAATACTCCAGTTCGACAGTTCTGGTTCATTGCCATCATCGCAAAATCATCTAACAGCCTTTAGCAAATGTTTTGGGATCAAACCCTTTGCCATGTTTGAGCATGAAGTAAACAGCCCTGGCCAGTTTGTTAGCCAGAATGGCATTGGCCACAGGCTTGATATATTTGGCATCCAGTTTCTTTGCATAGGCTTTTAAATCAGGATTATCACGTTTACATATAACAGCGGCTTCACCGAAAGCCCATCTTAGATAAGGATTGCCGAGTTTACCGCCGCGCAGACCCTTGAACTTGCCTGCACTGGCTACCGAACCTTTGACCAGTCGGCAGAAACTGGAAAAGTTTTGAACCTTCGGGAAACGATTGATGTCGTCGACTTCATACAGGATAGCAAGTGCCAGTATCTTCCCAACCCCCGGTATAGTCTGAAGAAGATTGAATTCCTTGCAATGCTCCTTTTTCGTTTCCTTGATAATTGCACGCTCAAGGCGGTCGATGATTTTGTCGTATTCTTTGACCATATACATATTGGCTTCATTTGCCATTCTGGTCAGCGGATTCTCATATCTGGCCTTGAGTTGATCGAACCATTTGTTGCGGACTTTATGCTGAGTCTTTTTAACAGGCTGTTGCCCGAGTATATGAATACTACATGTCAGCTGACTTAGCAGCGTGGATCTGCGCCAGACGAAAGCCATACGTTTTCGCAGCAGATCGCGGGCAGGTCTTTTTTCTGCAGGATAAACATAGGAAGGAGGTATTAAATTAGAACGAAGCAAATGTGCCAGTTTTTCAGAATCAATCCGATCGTTTTTGTTTTTACCTCCGTGAATGGCTTTTACATATAGAGCATGGGCCAATACAAAGTTGAGGCCCTCGGCCTGGCAGGCGTCAGCCAGCCAATACCAGTTGAAGGTACATTCGCTGCAGACCGTCAGATCATGACGGTACGGCTTGATTTTCTGCAGAAAATAGTCGAAATCGTTGCCTGTAATGTTTGTATGGACCAGTTTATTACCCTTGGAATCCATTAAACACATGTACATCTGTCTTGAATGTAGATCGATTCCGCAGTTATACTCTGTTGTTGTTTTATAGAACTTCATTTGGAGGTTCCTTTCTTATGTTTTGGTTGTTGTTTACGATGTGTCACCATCATTACAATTTGATTCTGAGTCAGGGACCTCCTTTCTATTGCCCCTGATTGGGTTAACACTTTAACAAATTTTTAAAATTCGCGCTTAAGGTAAGTTTCAAGGTGCTGGAGGATATTGGCACTAACGCGCCAAATCCTCAGCACTGACGTTAGCCCAAGAGAATAAAGATTGACGTATATACGCCAATGGCGTACTATTGTTTTGTAATGATATTCAAAGAAACAAGTGTTTTCACCAGGCAGATCAATAAGCTGATTCCTGATGACGCTTATCGTGAACTTCAGCAGGAGCTGATTTTCAACCCAACCGCCGGAGACGTGATCAAGGGAAGCGGCGGACTGCGGAAAATCCGCTGGCGATCTACAGCCAAAGGAAAGCGTGGTGGAATCAGAGTGATATACTACTGGTATGTAGCTGATAGCGAGATTTTTCTCCTTCTTGCCTACGGAAAGAAGGAGAAAGCAGATCTGTCAGCCAAAGAAATCAAGATCCTACGGATCTTAGTTGAGGAGAATATGTGATGAAGAAAGAATTATTTACTGAATTAATCGAAAGTATTGAGGAAGCCGGCAAAATTCGGAAAGGCTCGATCAAGCCGTCCCGAATTTTTCGATATCGTCCTGTGGACATCAAACGTATACGCAAGAGGCTCCATGTTTCTCAAGCTCAATTCTCTCTCATGATTGGCGTCAACAAGTCAACATTGCAAAACTGGGAGCAAGGCCGCAGAGAACCCGAGGGACCGGCAAAGGCCCTGCTGCGCATTGTGGACAAGCAGCCGAAGGCAGTTCTCGAAG
The DNA here is from genome assembly GCA_042565725.1 of Verrucomicrobiota bacterium. GTDB lineage: Bacteria > Verrucomicrobiota > Kiritimatiellia > UBA8416 > JBHORK01 > JBHORK01. The sequence goes on along the minus strand of JBHORK010000065.1, from coordinate 8,131 downwards.
CACTTCAGGCTTGATGAGCGAAGGGCTAACAAGCGCATCGACAAGTATTTTTGAAAGGCCACGCCTTTCAAAAAACTGTCATGCGAAGCGTTAGATTACGAAATGAAGAAATATATCCTAATTAAAACAGTAACTGTTTCTATTGCTATGTGCTTGCTTAGCTTAATGTGTTCTGAGGCCAACCCTATCGTTATTGACTCGGACACAAGCGAGAGCCAAGAACAACGGCCCACTATTCTAGGAAGAGAAAACCTTGTGATAAACTTAAAGTCAGATCATTCTGAAATCTCAGGAACATTCGTTTTCGCAAAAAGCCAGACAGATAAAAGCAAACACAGGATCTTTTTAGATTTTTTTAAAGGTTATTTATGCTTGCCTGTTTATGTTCCTGTCGATCAAACTAACAACACTCTCGTAGAGTCTTTTGCCGACATGAAGGTTGTTTGCCAGAATCAGTCTATAAAAACAAAAATATCTCCAGGAACACCGTTGGTTCATGGCACATTACAAAGAAATTGCCCAAAAGAACTACGCATCGTTTGGTTTATTGCCAAATTGAAAGAAGACTTTCTTGCAAAAACACATAAGAAGATCACCATTTCATACAAACAGAAGTATTTTAAGAGAGATGGTAATCTTATGATGATTTATACACCTATGCTTCCTGTTACACACAAACTTCTAGAAAAATCATCCGACGAAGAAATAGAAGAATATAAGAAATGGTACAAAATTACGGTGAAAAATTCTTCCGGTATTAATTTTTCATTAAACTCAAAACACGTTCTCCCTGTTTTACAGAAACATGGAGAACGAATAGTCTGTCCGGTAGATTTTGAACCTTTAGTGATAGTTGTTAACGGAATTAAAAGGAAAAAATAATCTAACAAAGGCATGGAAAATATTGCCGCTAGGCCGCGGCAAATTCTCATGCCAAGCGTTCATATGGCTGTAGATATGTCAACAGGATAAAAAACAATTGTGCCTGTTTTATTGTGGGGTTTAAAATAACAGGAAAGAAGAATAGAACCGGAGGGCATTAAAGAATCAACAGGGTGAGCGGTTATTCCCGCAGACAGTGTATGCTCATATTCGTGGACTGGATACCACATTTTCTTAAATCACCGCGGCCTTTATCCCTCACTCTGGGTATCGAGCGCTCAACCTTATGGGTCTAGCTCACAACGCTATCGAGGATCGGCCTCTGTCTATCTGTTTTGCACCTCCGGTTCTGTAATATATCCATTCAGTTTATGCGGCTGACTGCTTTTGAGAAGCCGGGTTGTCCATTATCTGAGCTAATTCCCAGATAAAGGATGCCAGTTCCCTGGCAATAGCCACTTTGATTTTGTTTTCATGTAATCGTCGCATTTTCAGTTTGATGTATCGTTTGTGAAGACGCTGTTGAGTCTTCCAGCTTAAAGCTTTAACTGATCGTGAAAGACCCAGTTGTCTGACGGAGAGCTCCTTACTTATTTTGGGCATATAGCGGTAACAACCCGCTATTTCTACAAGCATCCAGCGTACGTGAGAGTTGCCGCATTTAGTAATGGATCCCTGATGCCGAGAATTACCGCTAGAGTATTCCGAAGGAACCAGTCCAAGATATGACATAAGTTGACACGGATGTTTGAACCGACGAAGATCGCCGAGTTCACTGGCTGTAACCATAGAGGCAATCATCTGAAATCCACGGAAGCCCTGTAATGCTTTAACGAAGGGACGACGCACCCAGGCCTCTAAACGTACACGCATATGTTCTTCAAGATTTTCAACTCGATGTACGGCAAGATCTATTGCCTGCAGGTATTCTTCGAGGATGATTTTTTGAACAGGGTCGTTTAATACAAGTTCTCTTAAGTATCTCAGATGTTTTTCTGTCCAGTTGCTTCTGCCGGTATAATGATGTCCGTTTCGAAGAAGAAAAGAGCCAAGCCGATGTCGAGATCGTGTTTGATCACTGACTGCATCCGTTCGGGCCCTACAAAGGTCCCGAATGACTTCATCAGCTTCATCAGGAATATGGATTGGTGTAAGTTCTCCTGCACGAAACAGTCGCGCAAGTTTCTTGGCATCACGAGGATCGGTTTTAACGCGGTCCCCACTTTTTGAAGGTGTTAACGAAGGAGCCACAACTTCAACAGCAAAACCTATTCTCAATAAGTGCCGTGCCAATGCAAAACCGCATGGGCCTGCTTCATAGCATATGCGGACTTCTTCTTTAGAAAGCCCATATTTCTTAAGAAGCCTGCGTAATGCTGTCAGCAGACGATTAATATCAGAGGAGCATTTACCGTAAATAACAACCTCACCGTTATCACAAAATGCTACTGCGATCACTGTTTTTGCTTTATGTACGTCTAGACCAATGTATACTTTAATCATGGCATGCCTCCTGTTTTGTATGATTTATGTTATACATGCGGATAGGCTCCCTTGTGGAGCAGCCCGCGAGAAAAATTAACTTGAGGCATGCCTTTAATTTTTCAAGAAAATTTATGGCTGCCTAATAAATCACAGCCATAAGGTCTGGCCACACATAAAAACTTGACTAACTGTACTATATTCTGTACATTGCTGTACAGATTGGAGGCAAAATGACAACCGTAACCCTAACTGACTTCAGGAGTCATGCATCTGGCATGCTTACTCGCGTTGAACACGGCGAAACACTTGTGGTGCTTCGTCACGGGCGACCCATTGCCGAGGTGTCCCCTGTTACAGAAAAGAACGACGGCCAGCCTTCGTGGAAAAAACAAGCCTTGCGCATTTCCTCGAAAGGCGAAGGCCTTTCGGCGGCCATTCTTGAGGAGCGCACACGTGAAGACGTATCTTGACTCATCCGCGTTTGCAAAGCGGTTTGTGGATGAAGCAGGAAGTGACAAGGTCGAGGATGCATGCGCTCAGGCCTCAGAACTCGGTCTGAGTGTTATTTGCGTACCAGAGATTGTCTCCGCACTCAACCGCCGTCGGAGAGAGCGAGGGCTCACAAAGCATCAGTACGCCGAAGCAAAGCGTTGCCTGATTGATGATGTCCGCGATGCGAACATCATCAATCTCACAGTGCCTGTCATTGGCTCTGTCATTACCGTTCTTGAGACTAGCCCAATTCGCGCAATGGATGCTTTGCACATAGCCTGTGCGCTAGAATGGGGAGCACAGATTTTTGTCTCGTCGGACAAGAAACAACTGACCGCTGCCAAACGAGCAGGCATGACAACTCACAAAGTATAATTGGCCAACAACCGGATCAACCTTACAAAAATTAGCTGCGCGATTTCAAGCCTCTCATTGTAAGCGTTAGCCTGGCAAGGAAAGAGACGTGACAGGAAACAAAGAGAACAATGTGTGCCCCGTCGAAAGGGCGAGCACTCTTGATAACCGAATTAGAAGATGGTTGCACAATCCCCGGAAGATACTAGGCCCTTTTGTAAAAGAGGGTATGACGGTTCTGGACTTGGGTTGCGGTCCAGGCGTGTTCTCTGTTGTCATGGCCCAAATGGTCGGCATATCCGGGCGCGTCATTGCTGCCGATATGCAAGAAGGAATGCTCGAGAAGCTGAAAGATAAGATTCAGGGAACTGAACTTGAGGGCCGCATAACACTGCATAAGTGTGAAGACAACCGGATCGGCGTGTTACAGAATGTTGACTTCATTTTGCTGTTCTACATGGTTCACGAGGTCCCGAATAAAAAAGACTTTTTTGATGAGATAGCGGCAATCCTGAGACCCAAGGGGCAAGTTCTCATGGTTGAACCACCAGTTCATGTTTCAAGAAGAGCGTTTGCTGACACTGTCAAACAAGCTATGGATGCAGGGCTCACAGAAGCCAAAGGGCCACACGTGCGTTTCAGCAAGACGGTGATATTGAAAAGGGGCTAACAACCGCCTGCACTTTATCGCACGTACCGCGCGAAACACTCATTTTGAACGTTCAATCAGTTACTTGGAGCAATGTAACACGTTGAAGTTTGCTTCTGCAGTCCTTTTATCTGCGTCCATCGGCGTTCATCGGCGGTTTCAATTTCTTGCTTGCGCTAAGGATGTTTGAAGGAAATCCTTTATAGAATAAAAAAAGCCCACCCTGTTGCCAGGATGGGCTTTTGGATTTCATAGCTTAACGGCTTACATATAACCAAGCTTACGCAGTCTGGCCATTGCTTTTTCCTTGTCCTGTCTTCTTCCGGCACGTTCCACCGTGTTTTCAAGATCCTGCTTCCATGCAGGAACGCCTTCTTCAGCAATGTTGCTGGTGGTCTTGGCGCCTAATGAGCGGTATCCCTTTTCGTACAAAGAGCAATAAGGAATATCGAAATACAGGGTTGCATCCCAGATGTCTCTTTCTGTGAAATGAAGGATAGGCCGAAAACGCGTATGCGCCTGTGTGAATTCGTCACCAGGATAATCCTCGCTGTAAGGATCATTCACGCGATCAGGCTGCTCATCCCAGCGTAAGCCCTGGTAGAAGGACTTAACTTTGTGTCTCTGAAGATACTCGTTGATTACAACGGATTTCATGAGGTGATTACCAATGAAACTTTCTGCTTCAAAAGGAAACGCTTTAAGCTCGCCCATTCCCATTCTTGTCATCTCTTTCTGGTTGCGCTCGTTAAGATCCGCAACTGTAACGTCGGCGTTGAGTTTCCAGCCAGATCTTTCTACAACATCAATGTTAAGCCCCCAGTCCAGGCGAAGATTCCACTTTTCAGCGTATATCTTAAGCATGGCGTCTATTTCTTCAAAGACATCGAATTCGTCAATGGTAAAACAAATCGGCATTTTAACATTATTTTCTTTGCAGTATTCCAGGCAGATCCACAGCATGAGGGTGCTGTCTTTTCCTGCTGACCATACCATGAGCTGATCTTTTGGATCAAAGCGTTCAAAAGCGTCCTTATAGACTTCTTTACTTTTTGCTACTTTCTCCTTCAGCTCTGCTATTCTTTCTTTGCTTAACTCTATCTTCGGCATTCGTTCCTCCTTTGTTGTGTTTATTAGCGCCGATATCGATAACAGTTTTACCGATGTTCTGCAACCTATTTTGTTTCCCTTTTAATTCTGGGCTTAAGCTTGGCTTTCATTTCATCCGCCTGCGGCGAAGTGTCAATTATGTTATTCTTCTCAGCAGGATCTTCGGAAAGATCATACATTTCCCACTTATCGTCTTCTTCACGATACATGATCTTCATGTCTTTATCGCGACAGAAGTACGCGGGTTTGTCGGTTTCCTTGATCTTGTGACTAAGCTTGCCGACTGATTCCCCGAAACACGGTTTTTCGGGGTAATTCTCCAACGGCAGTAATGACTGGCCCTGGAAGTTCTCTTCAGGATCAAGGCCGAACATGTCCAGTATAGTAGGGGATGTGTCAAGACCGCTTACGAGAGTGTCTATGTTTTGACCATTTGCGGATTCATGGTTATAGATGACAAGCGGAATGTTGACTAATTCCGAAAAGAACTTTCCGTCATGTGAAAGACTTCCATGATCTCCAAACTCATCGCCATGGTCAGTTGTAATGATTACGGTGGTGTCCTCCAATACATTGTTTTTCTTGAGAACATCTATAAGCATGCCGGTATATTCATCTACCTGGCAGACATGTGCGTGGTATAGTTTTCTGAACAGTTCAACTATTTCCGGGTTTGATGTGTCTCGTTTCAGCAAAACGTCTTGGAACAGTTTGAATAATTCATCGTCACTTTTATTTATTGATTGATCCACTTTTTCGACATATTTCCGCGCGGGAATATACGGTTCGTGAACATCCATGTAATGCACCCACATAAAGAAAGGCTTGTAGTCACCGGTGGTATTGGAAGAGAGCCATGCGTCAGCTTTTTTGTTTATTGTTTCTCCATCAATGTAAGGGCACATATCGCTTACATCATCATCCATTGAATCGTAATAATGGTTCCAACCCCTGTTCCATCCGAAAAATGAGCAGAGATAAGGGTTTGAATGAAAGCCTGCTGTTTGAATATCCTTCTTTCGAAGCGCTTCAGAGATAAGGGTTCTTTTAGGCGACAAGTTCCTGTTGAGCGGATAGTCGAAAAGATAGGATGATGTTAATATTCCGGGGAAAGATGCCTGGGTATATGGAGCTACTGAATGAGCCTTTGTGAAAACAGTGCTTTTGTCCTTTATCGAATCAAGAAATGGTGTGAGGTTATCTTTGTTTCCGTAACAACCCAGTACATCCTTGCGTAATGTATCTATTGTAAGCAGTACTACGTTCTTCATTTTCTCTCCTCTGTGGGGTTTTATCTCTTTTGTCCCGTTCAATGAGACCGGGAAAATAAGCTGGCACTCTAACACTCTGGAATACAGGTTTCAACAAGAAATATAGGGATACGGGATTTGAGAAGACGAAATACGAGATACGAGATACGAAATACGAAATACGAAATACGCTTCACGTTTCACGAGATACGGTAATATTAAGAAAGCTTGCTTGTTCGTGAATAGTGTGCTATTTACCGATTTTCAATTTTTGTATGGTGTTGGCAATGGATGAACGAGAAGCATATATTGCGTTAAATATGATGGGAAAGGTGGGACCAGTTGGCGTGCGGTCTCTTGTGTCCGCTCTTGGATCGGCCAGAGCCGTTTTCGAATCGGACCAAAAGGCCCTTTTAAACGCTAAAGGAATAGGAGTCGGGCTTTCTGAGGCAATCATGCGTCAGCGGGATGTTGTTGACTGGTGTGGAGAGATTGAACGCGCAGATTCAGCCGGGGTAAGGATTATTACCCAGATTGATGAAGAGTACCCTAAACAGTTGTTGGAGATACATGATCCGCCTCTGGCTTTGTATTTGCGGGGGAACTTGGAAAGCAGGGATAAGCATGCAATTGCTATTGTTGGAACTCGGCGTGCTACGCATTACGGAATGGAAACGGCGGAGAAGATGGCTTTTCAACTGGCGAAGACCGGGTTTGTAATAGTCAGTGGCCTTGCCCGTGGTATTGACACAGCCGCACACAGAGGTGCACTCAAGGCAAAGGGACGGACTCTTGCGGTAATAGGCAGTGCTCTCGATTGCATATATCCTCCGAGCAATACAGAGTTGGCTCAAGATATTTCTCAACATGGAGCGGTAATTTCTGAATTTCCGTTTGGGAAACAGCCGGATAAGACGACTTTTCCCATGCGCAATAGAATAGTAAGTGGTCTCTCAATGGGTGTGCTTGTTGTAGAGGCAGGTTTCAAAAGCGGAGCGCTTATTACTGCCGGGCAAGCGCTTGAACAGGGGCGAAGCGTATTCGCGATACCGGGCCGCATTGATTCGCCGGCATCAAGAGGGACATTAGGCCTGATAAAGCATGGCGCCGTTTCGGTTACTGGGGTTGATGATATTATTAATGAATATGAGTTTCTTCTGCCCAATGCAGGATGTATGTCTTCTCAGGAGCAGGTTTCGGGTCCTCAGCTTTCTGAAAAGGAAACATGTCTGCTGGGGTTTCTGGGAAAAGGTGAGCGTGATATAGACAGTCTTATACGCATTTCTGGAATGAAGTCTTCAGAAGTAAACGCCGTTCTGATTGGGCTTGAAATGAAAAAAATGATTTGTATGTTGCCGGGCCGTATTGTGGAAGCGAAAAGATAAAGAAGGTTATATGATTGGGGATTAGAAATGGAAAAGAAACTTGTTATTGTCGAATCACCTGCCAAAGCTAAAACGATAAGTAAAATACTTGGAAAAGATTATCTAGTTAAGTCGTCAGTGGGTCATGTCCGTGATCTTCCGGTAAAGAGCCTGGGAGTAGATATAGATAATCAGTTTGAGCCCAAGTATGTTGTTTCCAAAGGACGAAAAAAAATAATTGATGAATTGAAAAAAGCGTTTCAGCATTGTGATGAGGTCTATCTGGCGCCTGATCCTGATCGTGAGGGAGAGGCTATTGCCTGGCATTTGGTTGAGGCTTTAAAACTTAAGGAAAAAGGCAAAAAAATCTATCGCTGAAACTTCGTTTACCCCGCTTAACCTCAGGCGCCCATTCTTGCACGGATTCAAAAGCCTTTAAAAATCGGTCCACAATTCCCTGATCCGCCGATGGTCCTCGCGCGTGCTTCATCCACTCCTGGAAATTCTCATAAAAAGCAGCTAACATGCTGGTCCATTCAATTGTT
>JBHORK010000064.1:0-13913 GCA_042565725.1 Verrucomicrobiota bacterium | reverse complement strand
GGCGAGCAAATTAACGCAACACTCCTCTTCTTGTTCTACTCCGTGTCTCTGTGTCCTCCGTGGTTATTCTTCTTCCCCGCTTCCCGTATCTCGTATCCCGTATTTCGACGTTCGATGTTCGATGTTGAGTGTTGGATATTGAATCCCCTTTCTCCGCGTCGCCGTGTCCCCGCGTCGCCGCGTCACTCTTCCCCCCGACCTCCTCGATCAAGACAGCAGAAGTTCGAGGTCCTCTCGTTTCAGGTCTTTGATAAGGCTGTTGTCTGCGGATATTATTGAGTCCGCAAGTTTCTTCTTTGTCTGCTGTAGTTCGAGTATACGTTCCTCAACAGTATCCTTTGCAACAAGACGGTATGCAAAAACCGGCTTTGTTTGACCTATTCTATGGGCTCGGTCTATTGCCTGCATCTCCACTGCCGGATTCCACCATGGATCCATCAATACAACATAGTCTGCAGCGGTGAGATTTAAACCCAGGCCGCCGGCTTTCAGGCTGATGAGAAATACCTTGCACTCAGGGTCTGTCTGAAAACGCTCAACTTTCTTACCACGCTTGCGTGTCTGGCCGTCAAGATACTCATATATGGTGTGGTTTGAATCCAGTCGAGCTCTGACAATTTTTAACAGTGAGGTGAACTGTGAGAAGACAAGGATTTTGTGGTCCTCTTCTGTGACATCGGCAATCTGCTCTATGAGCAGGTCAAGTTTCACACTTGACTGGCTGATCTTTTTCTTGTCGATCAGACCTGGATGGCAGGCAATCTGACGGAGTCGGAGCAAAGCCTCAAGTACGATCAGTTTTTGTTTCTTAATCCCTTCTGTATCGACTTTATTTATTAAAGATTCTCTGTAGTAGTCACGCACTTCATTGTAGATCTTGCGCTGTGCCGGGGGCATCTCGCAGATTATAGTTTCTTCTGTTTTCTTTGGAAGTTCCGGAGCCACCTGCTCCTTTGTTCGCCTCAGAATGAAAGGACGCAATGCGCGTGATAAAATTGCGCGGCGTTCTTCGCTGATTATTTCTTTAGATGAGTCAGTTAGAACAGAGTTGAATGCCGATATCATACCCAGCATGCCGGGGTTAAGGAATTCGAAAAGGCTCCATAATTCACCAAGGTGATTTTCCACTGGTGTGCCGCTCATAGCGAGTCTGTGAGTTGATGAAAGCAGGCGTACCGCTTTTGCTGCAATCGTGTAGGAGTTTTTTATGATCTGTGACTCGTCCAGGATTATGTAATCAAACTTGAACTCTTTAATATTGATAATATCCTGGCGCAGGAGGCCGTAGGTTGTAATCACAATGTCGTAATCGGAAAAAGAATCGGTACCACTGTCGCGTTGAGAGCCGGTATGATTCAGGACGCGAAGCTTAGGCGCGAATCGATGGGCCTCCTGTATCCAGTTGATTACAATTGATTTTGGGACTACGATTAGTGAAGTTCGCCCCTTGGTTTTGCATCTTGACTGAAGAATTCCCAATGCCTGAACAGTCTTGCCCAGCCCCATATCATCGGCCAGACATCCTCCGAAATTCATCTTTTGCAGGAATCTCATCCAGCCGAGCCCTTCCTTTTGATATTCACGAAGATCACATTTAAATCCGGATACGCGGGACACGGGTTTTATGGACTTAAAGTTTTTAAGTTCCTTCATGAATCGGGCAAAGACTTTATCCGCTTTTAAATTGGGCTCTGCCGAGAGTAATGCATCCAGAAGTGCGGCCTGCGAACGTGTAAACGTCGCGGAATCGCCCTTGATGGTTGCTGATCCTGCCAGCAGGCTGTATTTTTCCAGCCATGCATCGGGTAACACACCTTTCGATCCGTCACTGAGAGTGACAAGACTTTCGCCTTTCTTCATAGCTTTCAGAATTATTGGGAACGGTACAGACTCTCCGTCAAAATCGACTTTACCGCCCAGTTCAAACCAGTCTATACCTGATCGGACACTTATGCTCACCGATGAGCCGGACCGATATTTGACACCTTCAGCTTCCACCTTCCATCCGAGTCTGATCAGAGCCGTAATTCCTTTAGTAAACCGGTTGGAAGGGATCTCGAAGTGAACCTTTTCTTCGTATCTCGGCTTTGTGTTGTAAAAGGAGAAGGAAGAGGGATCGGACATTGCAGTCGTGAACCCGTGCTGCCTCAGTTGGCTTGCGAAAATAGCTTCCGCTTCATTATCCCGCTGTATTAATAAGCGTTTATCGGAATCGAATATCCCGCTGGGTTTTGCAGAAAACTGTATTACAGTGCCATTGTAGTCGAATGAAAGCACTGCTCCTAAACAATGGTCTGTATGTTGTTTCTCGCTTCTCAGTATTTTAAGAAACGGCGAAGGTTTTGGGGTTTCTTTTTTATATTTCAGTTCTTTAGGAAGAGTCATGGGCGGCAGTTCTGGAAACTCGAACATGGATTTGAGCCAGGTTCCCCCATCTTTTTTAGGGACCCGGATCTCTTTATTCTTACGAAGGACATAAACCCATTCAAACATGTTTAAATGGTTAAGTTCCGCAACAGCATCGTTTGTGACGGTAAATCCGCTTTCTGTTACGAGGCAGGGGGCGGAAAGCGGCATTCGTTCTTTGCCTCTTTTTAGTTCTCCTTCGAGAATATACTCATTCCTTTTTTTATCGTTCCTGACCCTGATATTGAATTTCCATGGTTCGCCGGAATCGTAAGTCAGAGGAGGTGGGTTCTTAAGGTCGGCCTGGTTTCGTATCAGTCCAAGGCGTCCTGTTGCGGCGCATTCAGGAAGCAATATTTTGGCAAATTCCGTTTGCAGTATGAATTTTCCATTACAGGTGTTTTGTCCGTAACTTCTGTAATATGGATCACCGGCTTCGCCGCCTAAAAGTAATGTTATTATTTTGCGGTCAGCATGGTCGGGTAGAGTTGTTAGTTTTTCTGTTTTGATACGAACAGGTTTGAATTTGGTCAGCCCTTTGGCGTTCTTCTTTGGGCGTCGGCTCATTACATCAAGAGAGAGGCCCTTTCCTCTCAGGGTTTCAGGAACATTGATCAGGTATGATATTTCGCCAATACCAGCAGGACGAAGGTGTTGGCTCGCAGGAAGTGAATGCTTGATAGTTCTAATGATCGTTCGCCAATGGGATATATTATTAAATGATCCTCGACGAACATTCTTGTTCTTATACTGTGGCTGCGTAGTATCGTCATCATCGAAATCGGGTTCAAGGAAACCTTTGAGGTCATCAATGTCTTCGCTATAGGGAGGGATGTTGTAAAAGGCTTGCTGTTTGTCTATGGCAACAATTGTAGCCCAAAGATGTTTGCAGGGCCCATGCGATTCAAAGTAGGGGCAGGTGCAATTTATCCCGGTAGACTTTGTATTGTAGTCGAACGTTATATTGACTTTGTAAGGAGAAGTCCCGTTAACGATCGCCTGTATGGAGGAATTATCTGCGCTTTCTACGCGGACAAGGCCTTTTTTCTCGTATTGCCTGCCACGATGTTGTACTGCAGGACTGAAGTTAGGGGCTAAAGCGTTGGCAATGCTCATAAATGTAAAGGCCTCTTGATTCTCGAAACAGAAAAGCATACATCCGTTACGCAGATGTTCAATATAAAAAGCCGGGAGTCTGGTTGGGCAGGTTCAAGGGTTACAGAAGTTACAGGCAGGATTTCTGATTTGGTGTATATTCTTTAGTTTTAGAAAGAGAGTAAAATTTGATAGGGGTGGATTAAGAGAGGTAAGTAAAAGCAGGAATGCCTGCCTGTCCCGCATTTATTGCTGGGGCCCGCCTTGTGGAGGGTTATATGTTAAGACGTGACCCCTATGACCCAAATACCCGGAAATCAAAGAGTTTAAGAAAATACCAGGTGTTGGAGATATTGGATCTTTGATCTTTGATTCATACATTCAGACTCCGCATCGTTTTACATGTAAATCGCCTTTGTTCCGTTATTGCCAGCTTGGCGTGACAGACCGTAGCAGTGATAACAAGCCGCTTGGTTATAAAAGGCTTGATAAGGCGGGCAACAGCGAACTCAAAGCAATGAGTTATCGCGCATACCTGGCGGCTATGCGTATAAGGCGCGAAAACGAAGTGCGGACGTTTTTTGAAAACTCATATCGTGTAACGCGCAATGCAACTCGTGCACGATTAAACACTCAAAGAAAAATCATCTCTGTGATGCATGGCATTTGGAGAAAAGGAGAAGAATATAACTCAAAACTTTTTCTCGGTTCCGATTAGATCGCGCTGACTGACATAGTTAGGCAAGCGTGATCGCCGGTCTAAGTGCGTAGATTTGGTTTGTCGGATCCGGGTTGCCGGGATCAGGCTCGACTTCAGGGTCTAGCCCATCGCTTCGGCGATTGAAAGCTCAAAGGTCTGAGTAGCCGCCCGGCTATTATACCCAACATGACTATGGCCTCCGATTATCGGAGAAAGCCCAGATGTGTGACTGGAATATGAGACTCGCACGGTCATTCAAATCCGGTCAACAGATTGAAGATGCAAACTTAATAAAGACTGAAGATTATGTCGCCAACGCTATTAGTAGAGACAACGTCGTCCTGTGAAGTCAAAAAATGGACTATCCGCAGGAACAGGTGGATTGCGCCTTGACTTCACTTTTCATGTGTGACCCTGGCCCAGCTTATGTTTCTTTCGTTTTTTTCTTCGGCTTGAGGAAAAGCCACCAGACAGTGAGCCAGAGCCCAATTGCGCCGACGCTGATGAGCAGAACAGGCTTCGCGCCCCAGGTTGCGACAAGGAACACTGCTGAGGTCGTCCAGAGTCCACCACCCATGAACGGTTCATGCAGCAGTTGCTTGTAGGCAAACGCCTCTGCAGCGGGCGTTTCGTTCTTGGAGTCTACCACTCGCAGCAGCAGGAGACCAGTGGCCGTAACGCCCATGGATTGACCCATTTCCGCTATGGCACGCTCAAACCACGCATCCGGCAGCAATCGCCTTGCCAGCCACGACACACAGAAGACGTTCCATATAATGCCGCCAAGCACGATAGTTGCAAATGGGACCAGGGCGTACTTGATAACTTCGATCCGGATCAGGCTGATCGCCGCTACCACGAGAAAGTCCAGGGCCGTACCTGCAAGACGCTGCATGAGTTCGCGGTCTACAGGAGACGTCTTTGCGAACCTGGTAAACCCGAGTTGAAGAAGCATGCCCCCGATCATGCACAGGGGGAATAGAGGGAAATTGGACAGTATTTCCTGCTTGGCAAGCGCCGGAGATAAGCCTTCGACTAACGCTAACAGTTGTTTGATCCCATATCCAATCAAGATCGCCAGCCCAAGGAATGCCAGGTGCAGGGCCAGCGAATCCACAGAACTCGAGGCCACCGTCTGCCGGCCCGCTTCGGGCCGTTTATCAATCGGATAGATTCCGATCAGTTCGTCTTTGGTCAGGGCGCTGGGATCACTACCCTTAGCCAACCAGCCCCTGCGGGCGCCCAGATTGATCAGTGCCATGCCGGCAATGATCGCAGAGATGATGCCAATCGTTGCCGATGCCAGTGCAAAATCGAAGCCTTCCGCCCAGTTGATCTTAGGTAGCCTGAAAACTTCCTCCAAACCACTGGCGGTGCCATGCCCTCCCTCGAAGCCTACTGGTACGATCACTCCCATAAGCGTACGAATTTTGAAGCTGGCGGCAACCAGAACAAGGGCCAGTCCAAGGCCAACCGCATACTGTCCCCAGGCCACGATTTGACCGTAGGCCAGCTGAGGACCGGCTTTACGCCATATGGTCCTGATGGGCGGGATCGTGACTCCCAGAAACAGGGCTGCGAATACGATATTAATAAGTGTCCCGGGCAGTCGCGACCAGCCGACAGTCCAGTTAGCGAGCACGTAGGGCACATCCATATTTGCGCATACCCTCGTGGTCACCTGTATGATGGTCAAGCCCAGAAGACCGGCGATGACGGACGAGGGCAGGTAGAGCTTTTGCAGTAAAGGTATCTTCACGCGCAGAAACTTGCCTGCCAGGAGAAGGATGCACAAACCACAGAAAGATGTGATAATTGTCATGAGAATGTTCCCGTTCTCAAAAGGTTGAATCTGAACTGATAGAAACTTGCTTTTACATTGCCCTTGAAGCCGTCAAACATGCTTGATGCAACAGATACTATGGGGATGGCGGAGAGATTTCAAGGTGATAATAGATGACTCCAAATTCTTCTTCGCGGTCTACGACAAGAAAATGAAAAAAGTTACATTTTGTAGGGTTTACCCCACAGACAGCTTCATTGTTATTTGATAGTATAAGAAGACTAAGGATGGGGCAGGGTGGATTAAAAAAGAAAGTGTTGAATAGCCTACCACGCGTTTACTTGTCCCGTCGGATGACTGGGATCGCCGTGGTTAAATCCTCTTCTCTTTCCTACCATTGACCCGCTTAGTCTTTTCTAATAGGCAGGCAGGATGTTTTCGGGATTGCTCTCGAATTAATGGCACTGCAGGTCCTCAAGGAAGTGTTGCATTATTTTTTGCCGGCCTGCCTCACACGGTGCTTTTGCAGGGGAACGGAGAGGGTGCCGTTAAAGAATTCAATGATATGCCCTTTGTCTATAAGCCAGTTAAGTGGTGAGATGATTTCTTTGACTTCCTCGGAATCTGGTTCTGCGTCAGGTCTTAATCCTTTTGTAATCGCATCACGAGATGATCCCGGATGAGACTGAAGGTAAAGCATGACCTCTTTAATTGAATCCACTACATATTCAAGATTGATCGGTGTAGGAGTTATGGGTGTTACAAATGTGATGCTCTTTTCTTTGCCGGTCTTAAACAGGCTCAGTCTATTGCTGAGGAAAGCCCCGCGTAGGGCCATCATTACCGATAATGGAAAGCGATGCTCTTTTAGCCATGCATTTTCGATGGCAAGCAACAGGCCCCTGTCTTCGATGGAACGGGTTAACGGAACGGATAAAGAGGCGTGCCTGGTTTTTTGTATCTGGCTGTCAGCTATGTTTTGCAGGAAATAAGCTTTTGCTTTTACCCAAGACATAGGATCACTATCTTTCTTGCCTTTAGGCCGATAGCTGGTTTGCAGACTGTATTCCTGTTTCCATTGTTCAACGGTCTCTTCACTATGTATAGTTACAATCTTTGACTTGTAGTCTTTCAGGCTTATGTTCGGGAAAAAAGTCTGGTGCACTTCGTTGATTTTCTCCGCATAGCTGTGGTGGTTTGGTGCCCCGAGCAATGTTCCCGACATGCCGCACTTGGCAACACAGGAGAAGCTGCCTGAAGGAATTTCTCTCTTTTGTTCTTCTTTAACCATGAAATCGTCAAGATGCATTTTCCATAGATGACGGTATAACGAATCTTTATCAAGCGTTATCATTCTGCAGGTTTTGCACTGAAAAATGTGAAGTCCAGGTGTGTTCTTGCGGATTTCTATTCTTGCGTTGCATGATGCCGGGTTAGCCATGAACAGAGATGCTATCTCCATGATCGGATGTGCTCTGCCTCCGGCTTGGATTCTTCGGACAACATCTGAAATGTATTTGGATTGAGGTATAAACCGAATATCTACTGGAGGTATTTCAACTCTTTGTTCAGTGCGGCGTGACTGAAGTCTGAAATCGCGCGGTGGTTTACGTGATGTGTTTCTCTTGTCGTGCGGCTTTGGACGGGCGTTCGGTCGCCGGAGCATACCATTACCCTTTTCGGTTTGACCATATCTGCGTTCACGTCTGTTTTCACGTGGTTCATAGTTGAAATAATTGGCGTCAGGTGGTTTGCGAGCCCAACCAGGGACAAAGTTAAGATCAAGATTCAGGTCGCGCAACGACTGATCTTCACCGGTATTGTTTATTGGACGATGTTTTGCTTCATTCATGATGACTAGCTAATTTAGCGAAACAAGAATCGTGTTTCGATCTTTAAATTGTTTCATTATGTCTAACCTGATCATTGCATGAGCTCAGAGTGACGGAGTTGCCACCTCTGCCTGCCCCGCCTCATTCTTCCTCGCATCTCGTATCTCGTGAAGCGTATTTCGTGAAACGTGAAGCGTATTTCGCATCTCGTATCTCGTATTTCCTTCTCCTCTTTCTTTCTTCTTGCAAACCGTTGCGGAAATCCCGATCGCGTAGCGCATCGGGATTAACGCAACACTCCTTCTTTAAATCTTCTCTTCCTCTTATCTTATCCTGCCTGCCATGAGTTTATCGTATGGTCGATCCTGCCTGCCCTGCGTAGCTCGTAGAGCGAAGCATGGGTTAATCCTGTCTAAATTTCTTCTCTTCTTCCTTGGCTCGGCGTAGCCTGGCGAAGACGGCTCCGCCTGCGCTCTCTGCGAGAGATCCCCCGCCATTGACCCGCAATACTTCTTCTCAGACTGTTAAGCTTTTCGGGCGGCGGATAATCTTTACAATTTTGAGAAGAATATTATAATTTGGCAAATGAGAGTTATGTTTCATATCCTGCTCGTTTCGTTTTTGCTCGTGACATTCGGCTGCGGAAGGCAAGAAGAATCAAAGACTCATAATAAAACACTGGAAACACCCACGGATAAATCCAGCACCTCTGGAGACGATATATCATCTCCAGAGAAACAGCCTGCCACAATATCTTCACAAAAAAACGATGAGCCCAAAGGCAAAGGTCCATCTCCGAAAGAATGGTCAACCGCAGCAACTGTTCTGATAAAAGAAAGTCTTGGCAGTTCCAAACTTGAACGATCTGACGCAACCAAGGGACTGTATTTCTTCAGTGTTGCTCCATTCGGAGCGTCATTAAAAAAAGGACAACTCATGTCCCTCGGACACAAAGAGTGGGACTACAGATGGACAATACATTCGATTAACGGAACAAACATCGTAATAAAAAAACTTGATGCTGAACGGAAATACCGCCGAGGCGTGGAAGAACCTGCTTTTAAGGCCATGCATACAGATAACCTGAGAGCTTTGGAAAAAATACTTCAGCAGGATGGTTTTGACATCAATAAGAACTATGCTAACAGGCGCGGCACATTATTAGGATATGCCGTGTATTGGAAAAAAGACCTGAAAACAGCAAAACTAGTGTTAAAGTATGGGGCCGACGTCAACTTTCGCTCCGCCGGTCAGCTTCCTTTAGAGGAAGCCATTAGAAATCCTGACACATCAGAAATAGCCTTCTATCTGATTGAACACGGTGCGAATATAGATTTGGTAGACACATCAGAGCAACCCTTGCTGTTGCGCGCTCTTCATTCAGAAAAATATGATTTAATAAGATTCTTGATTGAGCGCGGGATGGACGCAAACACCAAGCATGAAGGAGGATTTCTGCTTGAAAGGGTCGCGTACAAGATCAAGCCCTGGAAAAACGATAAGGACGCCCAAGAATTGACGTTATGGTTGCTGGAGCATGGAGCAAACCCAAACGCCACTAACGAAAATGGCGTATCGGTTTTCGCGTCAGTTTACAATAATACGAATCTAGCTCCGATGTTTGTAGAACACGGGGCAAACGTGAACGTCCTGTCATACGATAAGAATCCACTTCTTTGGGAAGCGATAGATGATCGCAACATAGATCTTGTCGCGTTCTTATTGCAAAACGGTGCGGACCCTAATCCAAAAGGATGGTCCCCTCTTTGTGCTGCTATTGCTAATGCCGGATATCTGAAAAAGCCAGATATTATTCAACTTTTGTTTGACCATGGCGCAAAAGATATAGCGCCCAAAGAAGGTGGGGGTACTCCTCTTATGGCGGCTATTGCCGGATTGAAAAATGATGCGTGGGTTTTTCGTATCATTGAGAGCAGCAATGCGCAGATAAATGCCATAGATGCTAACGGCATGACGCCTTTACACTATGCCATTTTTAAAAAACGTTTGCCAGTTGTGACAAACCTTCTCGCGCATGGCGCAGATATAGATCTAGTACCCAGCAATAGTGTTTGTGCATTAGAGTATGCTCTTCGTGAGAATATGTCGGAAATCGCAAGTTATTTGGTTTCAGCCGGATGTAGTTTGGAATCGAAACAGTTCAAGGAAGTGAATCCTCTTACGTGGGCCTTCAATAAGGGTGACACAAACTTTCTCAAAGTTCTGATTAAACATAATTATGATATCAATCAAACCATACAGGGAGAATCACCTATTATGTGGGCATTATCCATGGACGAACCCGCTTTCGGGGAAATTTTGGTAAAGGGTGGTATTGATTTAAACAGGGCAGACACAAATGGTATCACGCCTCTCCTCGCTTGTTTTGAGACAGAAAGCCACCGATATCTCCACCAAAATCAAAATGCGCTTGACGATGACGAAATAAAAATGGCCGAGTGGTTAGTAAGCAAAGGCGCAAAATTAGATATGAAATCTAAAGTTGTCTTTGAAGCGTATCGCTCTGCCGTTAAATTTGGAGATACGGGTAAAATCCGATTCTTTGTTGAACAGGGCGCTGACCTGAACATGAAATATACAGATATGTTTGGCACTTCTGTGCCTTTGCTTCACATAGCCGTTCTAGGGGAAGATATTCCATGCATAAAAGCTTTAATCAAAAGAAAAGTGAATATAAATGCAAAAGATCCAAATGGAAACACCGCATTGGATCATGCAATGGAGACCGAAAACCAAGAGGTCATTAAACTTCTGAAAAAGCATTTTGCCAAACGAGGCAAGAAGTAGTTGTGATTGCTAAACAATGAAAGCATCAAGAATGAGAGATATAAAAAATGTATTTATATTTTGCCTGATGTTGGTTTTGACAACATGCTCCTTCCAAACCTTTGCTGAGGAGGGTGATCCCGCTTCGGATCAGCAACTCATAGCCTGGATGAAGGAACTCCAACCATTGCAAAAAGTCCATTATTCGTGGGCGCTGGATATACATAAATATCCGCAAGAATTAATGTATGAATATGTGCGTTTGACGCATGCCGTCACATTGTCTGCAGAGGAACATCATTCCAAAGGGAAAGATATCACAGCCGATGTGTTTGACCAGGCAGTACAATTGTGCAAAAAGGTCAATGCCACTAAACCGAAAATTTCTGCTTCAATAGGGGTGTTATATCCGGTGTGGATTTGGCATTACAAGGGTCCGTCACCAACCAATACAGGAGAGAAGCACAAAGCAGAGCTTAATCTTTTGAAGTCCAGGCTCAAACGAATCCAGAATGACGTAACCGCAGCCAACCACAAACATAGTACAGATATTGCGGTTACAGCTATCTTTCTGGATTGTGAAGCGTTTTTTACCCGTCAGGATAATGCCGAGTGGAATGCGGCCATGCTGGCCAAACACAATGCCACCTATGATATCGCATGGAAGGCTTTTCCAAATGCACGTATTGAGTGGTATAGCCGTGGTGGCGTGCAACCATATGACTCGGCAACGGGGTGGCGTGTTCGTCCATTTTTTACGCTAAAGGAAAAAGGGAAGAGTTTTTCTTGTAATCTGAACCGTGTTCCTGAGATCGGCATCACCCGTGAAACGTTCCGACGCACCTTCAAGCTTGCGCGCAAGCATGGTGTTTCGGAAGTTACCCCATGGATTTCGCTAGCTTCTGGAAACCAGCGTCAACCGCACAAGTTTGAGAAGTGGACGTTCAATTGGAATTAGGCGATTGAGGCCGAATTACTGGGGTCAGAGGGGTCACGTCTCGACATTCGACAAAAGGGCTTGACGAAGAGTTGGAGTAGTGTATGTTGATGTAATGACGAGGCCATTGCGAATAGATGTTGAGAATGGGTGGTATCACGTGACCGCCAGGGGTATAGAGCGTCGAGTGATTTTCTGTGACGAGAGGCATGGCGAACACTTTCTTGAATTGCTTGATGAGCTGTCTGATCGATTTAGCATCAGAGTGCATGCCTATGTGCTGATGATGAACCACTATCACCTTATTCTTCAGAGTCCCTATGCCAATGTAAGTGCGGCAATGCAATGGCTGAACGTCAGTTACAGTGCATGGTTCAATGCAAAGCATTCGAGAGTAGGACATGTCTTTCAAGGCCGTTTTGGAAGTAAGCTGATAGATGGTGATGGATCTTGGCTGCTTCAGGCAAGCGTTTATCTGCATCTGAATCCGGTGAGAGTAGCTGCGCTGGATATGGGTAAGCAGAATGCCAGGGCAGAGGCCCTTGGGCTAAAGAAACCTTCGGCAGAAGAAGTCAAGAAACGGCTGAAAGTGTTAAGGGAGCATAAATGGAGTTCCTATTCTGTTTATACCGGAGTTGTTAAGAAACCCGATTGGCTGCAAACATCCTCTATCCTTGCGCGAGCAGGCGGGAAGGTGAAGTATCGAAAGTATGTGGAAAGTCATGTGACACACGGGACAGACCCGGATGAATACAATACAGTAAAAGAACGTTTGCTGATAGGTGGTCATAAGTTTGTTGAAGAAATGAAGCAGAGAATTGGAGCGGTCAGCCAGGAGCATCCAGAAAGGACTATTCTTGCGAAGCGAATACCTCTATCGGTTATAGTAGAAATTGTAGAAGGTGTTAAAGGTGAAAGCTGGAAAGAGTTCGGTGGAGAACGAGGAGGATGGGGGAAGCCGTTGGTGTTGTATCTGGCGCGAAAGCGCAGTGGCTTGACATTGCAGGAATTGGGAGATTGGCTTGGTGGGGTGAGTTACAAGACGGTATCAAAGGTTGTAGAGCGATTCACCATCAAAATCAAGTCCGACAGGAAGATCCTGAGTGTTGTTAATGAATGCATAGAGCAAATGTCGAATGTCGAGACGTGACCCCTGTCTAACCTTCATATTCTGGAGGCCAATGGCCAGAGCTATCGGCTCACGGACTCAAAACGACGGGCTCGAAAGAAAAGAAGAGTAAAAAACAACTAACCACAGAAAGGAAGTAAACTTACGCCGGGGCCAACCATCTCTCAGGCTTGAAGAACAATACGATAGGCCCCATTAACATGGGGGAGGAAGAAAGAAGAAAAGAGGAATTGACCCTCTATTCAGGATAAGATATCTATAAATTCAGGTGCCGCACTTTTCGACCGGCACCCGCCGCATTTTTAAACCGGCGTTTGCACATTCGGCTGTACAGGGATATTCCCTTCCTGAGTTATTGCAGACTTAACCGCGTATTTTTCTTGCAAAACGTTTGCCCAATGTCCTACTCCCGTTACAGAGTGAAGCCCTGTCGGCAAAAGAAGTTTCACAAGAATCAGGCATAACAGAGAATATCGCAATATGGAAGAACATCGTCTGCATAAAAGATATAACAACCATATACAAATCATTACCAGGGAGGATTGCCACAACATTGTCACAGCATAATCAGCCCATCTACTTGCCAGGATGCTAATCATTTTTTCTTCTCCTTTATTAGCTCTTCTAAAGCTTGAATCTCTTTTTTACTTAAACCTCTCTGATCTGCCATGTATGCGACAAGGGGGTCCAAAACCCCATCCAAAACAGTATCAAGATATGACATAAGAGATTTCTTAACTGTTTGATTTTTTGATTTAGCCGGCTTGTAAAAACAGGTTTTACCACGGATGCGATTTGTCAAGAACCCCTTTTTGACTAAACGGTCCATCATTGTTTTGAGCGTCGAGACATGCCATTTCCGACGATCCTGAATTCCGGGCAGAATTTCGCTGATGGCAACTTCCTCCTCAGTTTCAACAGCTTTCCAGACCTCCTGCATTATTAACCATTCAGAACGAGAAAGCTCCTGCCTGCTATCCGCAGCATGATTTTTTGTTTTCATAAACATATATTTACATATGTAGTTATATATAGTCAAGGATTGAGTTTGTTTTTATCAGGACATATGAAAATTGCTAAGAATCACTCTGGGGATTTAGGGTATCAGGCCTCTAATTAGCTAATTAGGGCGCAGAAGGGTCTCGTCCCAACCCGCCACGGCCTTGCAATGCACCACATTTCTGCTTGCCGCAATATTGCATGAAGAAAAGCAAACGGTTTCGATAATGTCTTGAAAAAACGGC
>JBHORK010000063.1:0-14023 GCA_042565725.1 Verrucomicrobiota bacterium | reverse complement strand
ATATGCAAATCCTTGGTCGATTTTGGAAAAATCGGATTTTTTTTCAAACTGGCGGAGAGGGCGGGATTTGAACCCGCGGTAGGAAAGTTCATTCCTACAGAGGATTAGCAATCCCCCGCTTTAAACCGCTCAGCCACCTCTCCTCTAAAATAGATTGTCTCGACCCGCCCTCTCCAGGCGGGACCACGCCTTCGGCGTGGCGAGTTTGAACTTTACCCCGCTTCAGCGGGGCCGCGGTAGGAAAGTTCATTCCTACAGAGGATTAGCAATCCCCCGCTTTAAACCGCTCAGCCACCTCTCCTCTACGTTACGATCTGTCTTCGCGGTGGGCCGCTTCCCCCTTCGCTAAAGCTTTGGCGGGACGGGCAGCCACCTCGGTTTTTTCTCTGCCTTTCAGCCGGCGTTTATGTTTTTTGCCTAAGCTGATGTTAATTCTTTTATCTTAGCTATAAGCACTTCAGGCTTTATAGGTTTCTCAATAAACTGATTAACAGGCATGAAGGTGTCATCTGTGTCTTTGTTGGAAAAAGTAACAGGCGATTGCCCTTCATTATTGACCGCAGACAACATAAGAACAGGAATGTCTTTGATAGGCTCATGAGCTCTTATTGCTCTGGCAATTTCGAAGCCGGCAGAGTCGTTCTCAGGAAACATTACATCTAAAATGACCATATCCGCGCCAAACGCTTCTATGTTTTTCGGGGCATCAACTTCATCAGTCTGATGGCCAACTTGATGTCCTTCTGATTCCAATAACATAGATATTGATTCAATTATGTCTTTGTCATCGTCTACTAAATATATCTTCATTTTCCTCCAGACATGTTAATTAATTATTTGATTCACTCCTTCGGAATGTAGCAAATAAAGAACATATTGCAAGTTGTGTTTAGCAGGAAAAGATCTTTTTCTTCGCTATTACTTTATGATACTTTTAATACAATTCTAAATATGACGGAAAACAAGAACACAGGAAAAGATAATGGCTGCTAAAAATATTAAGCTTGCAAGAGACGAGCTTATTATAAACAGCAAATTGCTCGACATTTACGATCAAATGATCGGAAATGTCCACATGCCCGATGTCCTGAATGACGCGGCACGGGTTGTTCAGCAAGCTATCGGTTGTGAGCGGGCAACCATCTACCTTGTGATAAACGAAACGCAGGAACTCGAATCAGCCGCAGTTATAGGAAACATCTCGCAGCAAATCAGGGTTCCTATCCGACCTTCATCAATTGCAGGCTACTGTGCTTTCAAAAAGAAGTCTTTTGTTGTCTCTGATGCATACGAGAATCTGGATTATATAGATCCAGGCTTGAAGTTTGACCAGTCATGGGACAAGAAAAACAACTTCAGAACACGTGATGTGATGTGCGCGCCTGCAATTTTCCGTGACGAAATTATGGGAGTAGTACAGGTTATCAACAGTAACTCCAAGCCGTTTGCTGAATCAGATCTTCTCCCTCTTGAAAGCATGGCCCGCCTGGTTGCGCACTCTCTTTATCATGCCCGGATCTATGATGAACTTAAGACCATGAAATATCTTAAAAAGGAAAAAGCCAAGTTTACGCGGATATTGGTGCATGAACTTAAGTCGCCTGCAGCTGGAGCGAAAACCATGATTTCCACCCTGCAATTCGTAAATAAGAAGAATCCAACCGTAACCAACGCTCTTACAAAAATAAACACTCGTATGGATCATATGTTGAAAATGATAGAAGACGTTCTTCATCTATCCAGAATTAACGAAGGAGATCCTTTGGGTGAAATCAAAACTTTTGATACCGCCAAGGAAACGCATGAAGTATGCGAATCATACAAAGAGCAGGCAGAAGCTAAGGGGCTGGAAATGGTTCTGGATATTACAAAAGAAGAAGCGCCCATCAGGTTCGATCTCAAAGGCTATAAGATGGTTGTATCCAACCTGGTGTCAAATGCTGTCAAATATACAAACAAAGGCTCCGTGTGCGTATCATTACAGGCTAATGATTCCGATGTCGTGCTCATAATAAAAGATACCGGCATGGGAATCCCTGCAGAGGAAATCCCAAAGATGTTCCGTGAATTCTTCAGGGCATCGAATGCCCGGAAAAACAATATCTCCGGGACCGGAGTTGGACTTGCGGGCATTAAGGAGATGGTCGAACGATTTGGCGGACGCCTTGAGTTTGAGAGTAAAGAAAATGAAGGCTCTACATTCTCTGTTCGCTTTCCAATATCAAAAGAAAAACCTGCTGATTCTAAATTGTAGGCATAACTGTTTCTTTTTCGACAGTTGCAATGAATTGGTATGAATTCTGGATATTGCCACTTTGAACTTCCCGGCTTGAACTAAGAAAAGAACAGCGCAAACCGTTATACTTCTTGATGGTCGAGCACAATATTTTATAATTGATGCGCCGTTATAACTAAGCATTTCAGTAAAAAAATAATGTAATGACTAAGACTCGAAAACAGATTAAAGATGAGAAAATCAAAGCTTTCGAGTCTGTTGTGTCCGAATACGAAGGAGCTCTTCTTCGTTATGTCGCACGCATTGTCCACGACTATAACATGGCGCAGGATGTGATCCAGGAGACGTTTATCAAGCTTTTTGAGAAATGGAAAGACGAACTGGTGATTTCGCCCAAACTATCCAGCTGGCTGTACAGGGTTGCGCATAATTGTGCCGTGGATTACCTGCGAAAAGAAACAAGACATTTTCATCTGCATCAGCGTCATTCTGAAGAATCTGAACATAGTATCCCGCCGAACAGGGGTAAAGGATTTAAAATAAGCGAATCGGCGGAGAGGGCCGTTACCATTTTGCGTCAGCTCAGTCTGCGCGAACAGCAGTTGGTTGTTTTAAAGGTGTATGAAGAAAAGTCCTATCGCGAAATAAGCGAGATTACGGGGCTGACGGTGAGTAATGTGGGGTATATTCTGCATCATGCTATGAAAAAAATGGCCGCTGAATTTAAGAAGGCTAAAGCAATATGAAATGCGAAGACATACAAGAAGTTCTGTTTGATTATATGGCCAGGGAACTCGGTGACGCGCGATCGGTTCTTGTTAGGGAGCATATGAGGAAATGTGAGCAATGCAGGAGCGAAGCAGCGGAAATCCAGGCGACAATCGATCTTCTGCGAACAGATTCCAAGGATGATGCCGGTATTCCCGATCACCTGTCCGAGGAACGCAGGGCTCGTATTATCCGTGCTTTGGCTCATCCTGTTATACACTGGATTGAAAGACATCATATACTTGTTTCTGTCATTGTGACCATAATGGTAATCGTTGTTCTGCTTGGTTTTCTGAAGGGCGTAAAGATGTTTAAGTCAAGGCTCGAAGATCCAGGTGTTACTGTTACCGTCAGGCATTACGAGAAACTTCCGCCGCTGGATGAAATTCAGACGAACGGTCTTGAGCGCATTGAGTAAATACGTCTAACGTTGAACGGGATTCGCTTGGGGTCAGGCCATTGAATTTCCGCCCCGGCAGCCCTCGTAAATTGCAAGGCCAGACCCCGTCTCCTGATCTGAGTAACCCCATCGAAATCGCTATCGGGATCGCTATCGATTTCACCGTCTTGCCATTGCCTTAGACAATATTCAGAGAATCACAGGACGGTAGATATTCAGTTTTCCGTATCCCCAGCCCCGTACCGTGCCGGAGTTTACCGGGTAGCGTGCTATGCTCTGCTACTCCGGCTCTGGTACTGGGGCCGCATCCCAACCCCATATTATTTCGATTTGGATACCGATTTGGATACCGATTTGGACCTGTCTCCTGCCTGCCCCGCGCCCGTCGCCGGGGACTTCTGACTCCTGTCCTTTTCCTATCCCTTCCTGCTCCTTCCTGTTCCTTGTCTACCCCTTTCTTAATAAATTTAACCTTTGTGTCTTTTGTGCTTTTTGTGGTAAACAATTCCCCCTGTAAGGACTGAATTAAGAAAGGAATTGTTATGAGTAAGAAGAACCTGTTGGCGGTGGATCTGGGAGCGTCGGGCGGCAAATGTTTTGTAGGGACTTTTGAAGGGGATTCTCTGTCTATGAAGGAGATCCATCGTTTTGAACATGGCGGAGTTTCCTTTTTTACGCCCGATAGTTCAGGAAAGATTTCTGAGCGGACATATTGGGATGATGTCTACATATACGACAATATCGTAAAGGGTCTTCATGCTTACAAACGCGAATTTTCAGACACACTCGATTCAATAGGAATAGATACATGGGGCGCCGACGGTCAGTTTGTTTCCAAAGACGGCGATATGGCCGATAAGATCTATTGCTATCGTGATCACCGGCTGGACAATATGATTGACGAAGTGAAAGCCAGAATTGAACCCAAACGCATTTATGAAATTACAGGTATCCATTTTCAGCCGTACAATGTGAGTAACCAGGTACTGTGGTTTTCAATGAACAGAAAAGATATGCTGAAACCGGGCTGTTTTTATCTGCCTATCCCTTCTGTTTTCTATTACTACCTTGGCGGTATAAGAAAAGTTGATTCCGCCTGGGCCAGCGTTACGCAGTTAATGGACGCGAAAACGAAAAAATGGAGCACGGAGATTTTTGAAAAACTGGAAGTGCCCGTTGAGGTTATGCCGGAGATTGTCGAGCCGGGCACTGAAGTGGGTGAACTTTTAAAGCCGCTGGCTGAGTCGGCTGGAATAAATCAGGCCAAACTGATTGCTGTTGGTTCACACGATACTGCCGCTGCGTTTGCCGCCGCTCCGGTAGATAACCCGGATGAGGCGCTTGTTATCAGCTCGGGTACATGGTGCCTGGTTGGCAAGATGATACCTGAACCCATTACTTCGCAGGAAGCAATGGATGCTGTTATCAGTAATGAAGGCGGTATCGGTAATATACGCTTCCTCAAAAACTGTGTGGGGCTGTGGCTTGTGCAGGAGCTCAGGAAAATATGGGGACTTGCTGATGGAAAGGATATGGATTGGGCGGAATTGATAGGGATGGCGCAAGCCGCTAAGCCTTTTACGGCTTTCATTAATGTGGATGACACAAGTTTCTACAATCCAACCAACATGGAAGAGGCGATAGCGGACTTCTGTAAAAAAACTGGGCAGACTGTACCGGAAGATCGCGGTACTTTTCTGCGCGTGGCTTATGAAAGTCTTGCAATGAAGTTCAGGCACGTGAATGAACAGATATGTTCGGTCTGCGGCAAGGAAAGCAAAGTTGTGAATATCGTGGGCGGCGGAAGCAAGAATGAACTGCTTAATCAGTTCACTGCGAACGCGACTGGATTGCCTGTTGTGGCGGGTCCTGAAGAAGCGACCGCGGTTGGGAACCTGATGGTCCAGGCCATGGGGTTGGGTATTATCAAATCCATGCCGGAAGCTCAGCCGTTTATCAGGAAAGCTTTTCCGATCAAAGATTATCAGCCGCAGGACGCGGAAGCGTGGAACAAAGCTTACGATCAGTATAAACAAATTATTTCCTGAGACGGGATTTGCCAAATCATGCGGGCAGCGGTTTATTACAACAATAACGATGTGCGGCTTGAAGAAGTGCCCAACCCGGAAATTGGGCCGGGCGAACTTCTGGTCAAGATAATGGCCAGCGGCATTTGCGGCAGTGACGTGCTTGAATGGTATCGCATAAAAAAAGCACCGATCGTGCTTGGCCATGAGATTGCCGGCATAATAGAAGAGGTCGGTGATGGTGTAAAAAACTTCAAGGTCGGTGACAGGGTTTTTGTTTCCCATCATGTTCCTTGCAGTAAGTGTCACTATTGCCTGCATGACAACCATACGGTATGTGAAACTCTGCATACCACGAATTTTGATCCTGGTGGTTTCGCGGAATATATTCGTGTGCCCGCGATCAACGTGGAGCTTGGCACGTTTGTTCTGCCGGATAAAATGAGTTTTGATGAAGGTACTTTTATTGAGCCGCTGGGCTGTGTTGTCAGGGGCCAGCGCAAGGCAAATCTCCAACCGTGGCAGACGGTGCTTGTTATGGGAAGCGGTATTTCGGGTCTGCTCCATATCATGCTGGCACGCAGTAAAGGCGTAAAAAAAATAATAGCGACGGATATAAGCGAATTTAAACTCAAGGCAGCAAAAGAATTTGGCGCTGACGCTGTTGTCGATGCGAAGGAGGATGTGTCCGCGCGTGTTCGTGAATGTAATGAAGGCCGACCTGCTGATCTGGTCATAGTTTGTACAGGCGCTTTTTCCGCCTTTGAGCAGGCTCTTAAATCAGTTGATCGCGCTGGTACGGTCCTTTGTTTTGCTACAAGTGAACCGGGGGTTGACCTGCCGATTCCTATTAATGAATTCTGGCGTAATTCTATTACTGTAATGACTTCTTATGCTGCAGCTCCCTGCGATCTTAAGGAGGCTTGCGATCTTATCGCGAAAGGTGATATGGATGTGGGCAGAATGATTACGCATCGGTTCGGGCTGGATGAGGCAGCGGAAGGGTTCAGGCTTACGGCGGATGGGAATAGTTCGCTGAAGGTTATTGTCGATCTGCAGAAGATTTAAATGTTGAATTCGGCGACCATGAAGGTGTGGTCGGATGGTTTTTCTTTCAGTCTGGGTTTGAGGTCAATGTACGAATCGGTAGATTTTTTAGCCAGTGCCGATGTTGCCAGGATGTGATCAACACGCCAGCCCATTTTTCTTTTTACAGCATCTTTATTTCTGTAGTCGAAGTAGCTGTATTGACCCGGTTCAGGATGGTATTTCCTGAAAACGTCAACGAAACCCCAGTCCACGGTCTTCGCGAACACTTTTTGCACGTCCTTATGATAACACACGTGGTCTTCCTGTTTTTCCGCGTTATGGATATCAATTGCTTCGGGAGCGACGTTTAAATCGCCCAGCCATACAACTTTGGTTTTGGGTGTGAAATGACGGCTGAAATATTTTTTGAGCCGCTTGAACCATTCGAGCTTGTATTGATACATGGGATGGTCTATTTCGCGGCCCTGCGGGACATAGGTGTTTACAATGTGAACAGGGCCGATCTTTGCGCAGAGCAGTCTTGATTCATCGGGTTGTTTTCCGTCATCCAGACCGAAGCTGATTTTTGACGGTTTTTTGAGCGAAATGATTGCCACGCCGTTATATGATTTCTGGCCTTTGAATATAACGTTGTAACCGGCTTCTATAAATGTGAGGGCGGGGAAATCCTTGTCCTGTACTTTTGTTTCCTGAATGCAGAGGACATCGGGTTTGTTTTTTTTCAGCCAGGAAAGGATGATGTCGAGCCGGGAGCGGATGGAATTGGCATTAAATGTTGCAATTTTCATGTAAGAAATAATACTAGACAGGATTAACAGGATCAACGGGATAAGATTTAGAATTCATGAATTCAGTTAATTTTGCCCAGATTCTTCGTGTGCCAATGTTCCTTGAAAGACGTGTGCCGTGGGGCCGAGCAGGGTAACATTCAAAGCTGTTTCTGCTGTCAGTTCAAAGTTTACAGTAAGAACATCGCCGCCGGCCGCAGTAACTTCAACGGGTGGTTTTACATGGCCCACCCGCGCGGCTATAAGGGCACTTGCCACAATACCGGTGCCGCAGGCCAGTGTTTCAGCCTCAACTCCGCGTTCATAGGTGCGAATACGGAGGGAATGGGGGTCTGTTACGCTGATAAAGTTAACATTAGTACCGGCCGGTCGGAATGCTTCATGATACCTGATGCCGGAACCGAGTTTGGAAACGTTACAGGTATTCACATTGTTGGTTTCTACCACAACATGAGGCACGCCGGTGTTTACAAAATGGTAGTTAACCTCCTCTTCATCCACTTCAAGACTGTTATTCATTTTCCAGCCGGTGGGTTCTGTCATTTCAACACGAACACCCTGATCAAGAATCTCGGCTTGAAGAATGCCTGCGACGGTTTCAATTGTCATTTCTTTTCGGGCTGCTTCGATTTCATTTGCCAGCTGTGCGACACAGCGGGCCCCGTTTCCGCACATTTCCACTTCGTTTCCGTCTGGATTAAAAAACCTCATCCGAAAATCAGCTTTGCTGGAGGGTTGAATCAATATGACTCCTTCGCATCCGATACCGGTTTTCCGGGCACTGATACTGGCGATCCATTCGTTATCGTCAGTTTGAAACGTTTCGTCACGATCATCCATGAGAATGAAATCGTTGCCGGCTCCGTGCATTTTCCAGAAATGTATTTCTTTCATAATGAATCACCTAACCATTCAAAGAATGCCTCGATAGCGCTTGGCGGTTTCGAAGGCTCAGGCTCAAGCTGTCGTATATTTTTCCGTAACGTGACCAAATCTGCAAGTATTTTCAGGCTTTCATAAAGAATCAGGTCATTATTGATGTTTTCGTCATTATTCGGGTTTTCTTCAAAGCCCGGAATTTCACGCCGGAGTTCATATAATTCTTTGTCTGCTTTTGCTAATTTCTTGCGCTTGGTTATGTTCAGCGTTATTTCTTTTCTTTCTCCAACGGCTTTAAAGCGGTCCCGCAGTTTCGCGTTTGCCTCGAAACGGGAGTCGGCCGCTCTCCGTTTTTCTGATTTTCCCCCGAGAGTTGATATGAGCTCGGTAATATTTGTTTTCGAAATAACGGGTGCATACTTAAGCTCATCAATACGGTCCCAGCCCATGGGATTCGGGAGTGAACTCTCGCTGTACTCCTTCTGGTCAAAAACCGACGGAATAATTATGTCCGGCAAGACGCCTTTTTTCTGTGTCGAATCTCCGGATATTCGATAGTACATGGCGCTGGTGATTTTAGCGGAACCGAACTTTTTCTCCCACCCCAATTTGAGGATGGATTGCACGGTGCCTTTGCCGTGAGTTTGCGAGTCACCGACAATAACTGCCCGCCCGTAATCCTGCAGTGCGCCTGTCATAATTTCCGAGGCTGAAGCGCTGAGTCGGTTGACAAGGACAATCAGTGGTCCATTATATGCCACAGTACGATCATTGTCGACAAGCTGATCTCTGCCGTACTTGCTTTTGACCTGCACAACGGGTCCCGTTTTCAGGAAAAGTCCTGTCATGTCTCTCGCTTCGGGCAGGAAGCCCCCACCATTATTACGCAGGTCGACAAGTACCCCGTCAACGTTCTCCTTGTTCAGGTCGGCAAGAATTTTGTTTACGTCATCTGTGCAACTTCTTTTTGAGTTCATGCTTATATCCGCATAGAATGCGGGAATGGTGACAATACCCAGTTTTCGTGTAACGCCGTCATCCCCGGTTACTTTTTCAATTTTGGACTTTGCGGCCTGGGATTCGAGTTTTACTTCATCACGCAGAATACTGATCTGTTTTGTTGTTGAGCCCGTAGGGTCAGAAGCCGGAATAACGGTGAGCACTACCCATGTTTTTTTCTTGCCCCGTATGATTTTTACTGCCTTATCAAGCGGCCAATGCCTGATATCCACGGGTGGTTCATTACCCTGGGCTACGGCAATGATTTTGTCATTGGGTTTCAGTTTGCCGCCAAGTTCTGCCGGGCCACCGGGAATGAGTCGCACAATTTTTGCCGTGCCGTCCTCGGGCCGCAGAAGCGCGCCGATACCCACTAAAGAGAGTCTCATCTGAATATTGAAATTCTCAACAGTGCTGGGTGACATATAGTCCGAATGCGGATCAAAAGCTTGCGCAAATGCTGAAAGGTATTTTTCCAGAACCCATTCCGAATCATTATCGCTGATAATAGTATTGAATTGCTTATAGCGATTAAGAATATATTCTTCGGGGGTTTCGGGTATAATATTGTTGGTCACTGATTGCTCTTCTATTCCGTCTCCTCCCGCCGTAGGCGGATCAGCCTGTGGCTGAGACTCCTGACTCCTGACTCCTGACTCCTGACTACTATTTTTTTCTTCCAGTTCTCGGGAGACGATTTGTCGGACGTATTCATTTTTGACGATTTTGCGCCATGTCTCATCCATCTCTTTTTCGTTCGCGGGCCACGATTTGTTTTTACGGTCCCATTTCCAGCTTTCATCCTTTTCAAAATCGAATTCGTTTTCCAGAAGACGGTTTACGTATTCACAGCGGTTCTTTACGCGCTCCTTGAAAATTTCAAAAACATTATAGGCAAAATTAACGTCACCCAGTTTTAACTGGTCGTCGAGCAAAAGTTTTTCCTTTTCGAATATGGCAATGTCTGATGCCATAAAATAAATGCGATCGTAGTCCAGTGAGGAAAGATAGTTCGTCCAGGTTCTGCTGGAGATAGTGTCATCCAGAGGCATGCGGGTAAGATGTTCTTTGGGGAAAACGTTTGCTAACCGCTTGGCAATTTCGTTGTGGAGCGGTTCAGGTGCCAGCGCCGCCTGTCCTGCAGGGGCAATGCTCTGCAGGGCCCAGAACATCAAAAAAAGGCACAAAACACGAAGGTTTCTTCGCATATATAACCTCCTGAAACAAAGAAAAAGGGCGGGGTATACAGTCCGAAAATCGTTAGTTACGGATGCGCCCCGCCCTTGTCAAAACTAAGCAGAAAGTACAGATTCCTTACATGCCTTTGCTACACGGAACTTAACAACCGTCTTGGCTGGAATTTGAATTGTTTCGCCTGTTGCCGGGTTGCGGCCCATGCGTGCCTTGCGATTTACAAGAACAAGCTTACCGATTCCAGGAATGGTAAAACCATCTTTTGCTTCAACATAAGCGAGTTTAGCAAAAGTTTCCAGGAATTCAGCTACTTGTGCCTTTGACAACCCTGTTTTTTCAGCCAAGGCTGCTATCGTTTGTGTCTTAGTCATAACTTTCCCCCTTTTCTTAGTTATAGATGTTAGAAATACACTTAAACACTTCTGACATGTTTCGCAAGACATTGTGCCTTGTTTTTCAGAGAAAACAAGTGTTTTTTTACATTTTCTCAGTTTTTTATTAAGAGCAGGAATTGCCGTCTGGGGGCATGAGGTTGTCCCGGATCTTTCTTCAAAACCCGCAAATTGCATTTTGCCGAAGGTCGCCAGCGTCTTAAACTTTTCGCTTTTAACCATGTTGTATTACCTGATATTATCTTGTTCATGCGTAAAAAGGACACATCGGACGTTCTGGCCAGCGTTCTGGCGATTGTTTGCGACGGGGGCGCTGTTTTCGGCGGGTTCATGTTGGCGACATGGATCCGGTTCACCAGCGAATTGATACCTGTAACTCGCGGCACACCTGATTCTCTATATTCCATGTACGCGGCAGGCGCAGGCTTTGCGACAGCCTTATTTTTATTGGGTTTTCAATCACTGGGACTGTTCTTGAGGCCACAGATCGGTTCATTCATAAATAAAATACCAAGACTGATCAAAGCTACATTTACAGGGCTTCTGCTGACGGTGGTTCTGGCATTTGCGGTTAAGAATACAGTAGGCGAATTCTCAAGTGCTGTTATTGTTATTTCTTTCTTTACAATAGTGTTTTTCCTGCTTCTGGAGCGTTACATCCTGTTCAGGATTGAATGGAACCTGGCGCGTCACAGCAAGGCAATCAACAAGGTCCTTATTCTTGGAACAAATTCCGCGGCTGCGCACGTGAAACGTACTCTCAGGAAAGAAAAGATGCTTAGATCCCAGACGGCAGGGTTTCTTCGCATAGATTCGTCCGAGCAGGCTGATGAAGACATACCGGCAGATCAAATCAAGGGTACAATAGAGGATCTCGATGCGTTCCTGGCCGAAAACAGTATTGACCAGATTATTCTCACAAGCTCCAGTCTCGGTCATGAACGTGTGCTTGAAATTATTTTTCTGTGCGAGCAGAACCTTATTACTTTCAACATGGTTCCGGATCTGTTTCAAGTCATGACCAGCAGTATGGATGTTCAGTCTTTGGATGATATTCCACTGCTTGGCATCAGCCGCTGGCCGCTTGATGTATTTTGGAACAGACTTTTGAAACGCGTAGAAGATGTTATTGGTTCTGTAATTGGGCTTATTGTCTCAGCGCCTGTTATAATGATAGCAGCTGTTATCATAAAGAAAACTTCGCCGGGCCCCGTTTTCTTTCGTCAGGAACGTTGTGGCGAAAAGGGGGAAACATTCAATCTGTATAAGTTGCGTACCATGCAGGTTGGCGCTGAAAAGGAGACGGGACCTGTTTTTGCCGCGGAACATGATTCACGAACCACAAGAGTTGGCGCGGTTTTGCGAAGACTCAATCTTGATGAACTGCCTCAGTTATTTAACGTGTTGAAAGGTGACATGAGCCTGGTTGGCCCAAGGCCTGAGCGGCCTCACTTTGTAGAGAAGTTCAAAGAGGATATATCCCGTTATATGTGGCGACATGTTTCGAAGCCGGGTCTGACGGGCTGGGCGCAGGTCAACGGGCTGCGCGGTAATACAAGTATCAAGGATCGTATCAAGTATGATTTGTATTATCTCGAAAACTGGTCTTTGGCGTTTGATTTCAAGATAATTCTAAAGACTTTTATTGCCGGTAAAAA
Organism: Verrucomicrobiota bacterium; assembly: GCA_042565725.1. GTDB lineage: Bacteria > Verrucomicrobiota > Kiritimatiellia > UBA8416 > JBHORK01 > JBHORK01. The sequence continues at coordinate 1,632 of JBHORK010000063.1, read as the reverse complement.
TGCGTACTAAAAGAATGACTGGGCAGAATAAAAAAAAGGGAATAATGTGATAGATAATTCGGTTTTAGATATTTTCAGGAATGAATTTTTCTGGGCGGCGTTTTGTGCGTGGACTGCGGCGCAGTTTACGAAAATGCTGTGCGGATTTTTTAAAACAAAGCGCTTTAATTTCAGCTATATTGTCAGATTGGGCGGAATGCCAAGCGCTCATTCGGCATTAGTGAGTGCCCTGGCGGCTTCGGTGGGATTGAGTGTTGGTTTTGTCGGCCCTGTTTTTGCCATAACTCTTGCGCTTGCGCTGATCGTTATGTTTGATGCCGCAACTGTGCGGCGTGCTGCCGGGAAACAGGCACAATTGCTTAATGAGATGGTGGAGGAGTTCTTTAAAGAACACCGTTTTTCTGAAAAGAAACTTGCCGAATTGCTCGGACATACACGGCTGGAAGTGTTTTTGGGGATGATAATGGGTGTTCTGGTGGCACTTCTTGTGCATTCATTCGCGGTGCTGTATTGACAAGACGCCGGGTTTTGATAAATTCGCAATATACGGCGATTCTGATGCCGGAATTGGTTGATTAACTAATTGTAAATGGGGGGTGAAGCTGTGGACAAGGAGCTACTCAGCGAGCAGGTACGAGTTGAACGCAAGCAGTTCACGTTTGATCTCAGGGAAAATCCAAGGGGCAGATTCCTGAAGGTTACTGAAGATGTAGGTGGCAGGCGAGATACTATTATTATTCCCGCCACAGGTCTGGAGCAGATTCGTGAAATCCTTGACCGTACGATCAAAGCTAACAAGGATGCGGGTTCTGTTGATGCAGACAGCGTCGAATAGGGGAGACAGTGGTTGAATAAAGCGTTGCTTCCCATCGTTCTTATATTCTGTTTTTTATTTCTTGCTCTTGTTGCTGCAGAGCCGTCTTCTGTCCTGCCTTCGGCAGAAGAACTGCTGCGGGATGTACGTTCATTTCTGCCAAAGGACTCACTGGTGATTCGGGGCGACATGATTGTCAGAAAGCGAAAGGGCATTGTCGCTCAATCTCTTAAGTACGAGATATTCATGAAACTGGGAAGTCAACCTCAGGTCGCGCGTTATGCTATTCGAGACAAATCCGGCAGAAGTATAGAACAGTTGACAATCACCCGTTATCCGGGAGCAAAGCCGACTTTAGAATATGCCAAAGGCAATCCTCTTCGCGCCGCTGACCTACCCGATTTATTCGGGCAGATTCAGAATACAGATATAAGCTGGACGGATCTCTCTCTTTCCTTTCTCTGGTGGGAAGGGGGTACTGTTACCGGAACTGAACTGTTGAGAGGTCAGTCATGTTTTGTGGTTGAAGTACCCAGGTTGGCGGACAAGACTGACCACCGTACAGCATCCTCTGCAGGCGGGCAGTATGCTAAGGTAATACTTTGGATAGATAAAAAGCTGCACATGATATTACAGGCTGAAGGATATGACTCAAACAACAGGCTGATTCGTCGTCTCTGGGTCAAGAGTTTTAAGAAAATTAATGAGAGATGGATGATTAAGGATATGGAAATACAAAGTTATCCTGCTAATCATCGCACAAAGCTTCTTGTCAGGGAAGTGGGGGCATGGGAGAAGTGACGAGGGGGGGGGCGAAG
>JBHORK010000062.1:0-14140 GCA_042565725.1 Verrucomicrobiota bacterium | reverse complement strand
GTGAAGAGGCTCTTTCATGCGCGACTGCCGATGATGTCTTGCGTCATTGCCGTAAATTGATTAAAGAAGTAACCCCGGAAATTCTTGAATTGATGTAATAAGCATCAAGCGGGAAGTCGAGTGCTAAATACAGAAAGGAAAGCCATGTCGAAGAATAAAATAATTTTTACATCAGAATCCGTAACAGAAGGACATCCTGATAAGGTAGCGGACGGTATCTCGGATGCGGTTCTTGACGCTCACCTGGCTGAGGACAAGCATAGTCGCGTTGCTTGTGAAACCATGGTCAGCACTGGTATGGTTGTTATTGCAGGAGAGATTACCAGTCGGGCAAAAGTCCCTTATGCGGATATAGCCAGAGAGAAGATAAAAAAGATAGGGTACACGGATTCAAAAGCAGGGTTCAGTTATGATACTTGCGCGGTTCTTGTTTCGCTTGATCGACAGTCTCCCGATATTTCGCAGGGAGTTACCGCAGGCAAGGGTTTGTTTAAAGAACAGGGTGCTGGCGATCAGGGGATGATGTTTGGTTACGCATGTGACGAGACAAAAGAGCTGATGCCGATGCCTATTGTATATGCGCATCGTCTGACCATGGCTTTGACAAAGAAAAGAAGGAGCGGCAGAATTCCGTTTCTTCGTCCGGATGGTAAATCACAGGTTTCTGTGGTTTATGAAGATGGGAAGCCAATGTATGTTAATACAGTTGTAGTTTCCTCTCAACATGATCCGGATGTGACGCACAAAAAAATAACCGAAGCAATTGTAGAAGAAGTTATTAAAAAGGAGATTCCCGCAAAACTGCTGACCGGTAAGACGAGATATTTGGTAAATCCCACAGGGCGTTTTGTAACAGGCGGTCCGCAGGGTGACTGCGGGTTGACAGGTCGCAAGATCATAGTGGACACATATGGCGGAATGGGTCGTCACGGCGGCGGGGCGTTCTCAGGAAAGGACCCGTCCAAAGTAGATAGAAGCGCGACTTACATGGCAAGATATGTGGCCAAGAACATTGTAGCTGCGAAACTTGCAAAACGCTGTGAAGTCCAATTGGCATATGCGATTGGATTTGCGGAACCTGTTTCCGTGTTGGTTGATACATTCGGAACAGGCAAAGTTGCTGATGATAAAATCGAAAAAGCAGTTAAAAAAGTTTTTGGGCTTAAACCTGCTCAGATAATCAAACAGTTGAATCTGCTGAGGCCGATTTACGAAGCAACGTCCGCTTATGGGCATTTTGGTCGAACAAAGAATCAGAATGTTTTCACGTGGGAGCGGACGAACAAGACGAAAGCTTTGCTGGCAGCGGTATAGTCCAACGCTTCAACGCTCTGTCATTGCAGTATTTCATATGCAGATAACAGAAAATAATCCGGCATCGTCAGACTCCGGCAAACGTTACCGTATTGCATTTTTTCTGTTGCTGGCGGTTGTTTTTTTGTTTCGTTTGTGGTTTGTATCCACACTGCCGCTTTCAGGCGATGAAGCGTATCATTGGGAATGGTCGCGTCATCTTGCTCTCGGCTACTACGATCATCCGGGGCTTACGGCATATTTGATTTTTTTATGCACGAGCTTGTTTGGAGGCAGTACGGAGCTTACAGTAAGATTAGGCGCGCTCCTTATGCTTACTGGTACATCGGTTATCTGTTTCTTTCTTGCCAGACAGGTTACGGCTGACCGGGGCGGCAGCAGAGAGTCGGCAGAGAAGGCGGGTCTTATAGCTGGCGCTCTAATCATTATCACACCGGTGTACGCTTTTCTTTCCTGTTATATGAGCACTGATCCTGTTCTTATTTTCTGCTGGTCGCTTGCACTATATTTGCTGTATCAGGCTTTTCAGAAAGAAAAATGGCGATACTGGATTGGTGCGGGAATTGTGTTTGGGTTCGCAATGCAGAGCAAATTTCTGGCTTTTTTCATGCTCGGGGCTATTGGCTTGTTTGTTTTGATATCGCCTGAAGACAGGAAATGGCTGAAGCGGCCTCATGGATATGTCGCGTTCGTATGCGCTCTTCTGGTTTTTTCACCCTTTATCTGGTGGAATGCGAAACATGAATGGGCAACCTTTATGTTCAATTTTGTGGACCGGCAAAAACAGCATGCTTTGTCATTTGAACATGTGCCCATATCGGTTCTGGCGCAATTATTGTCGTTGTCGCCCTTACTGCTGCCTTTAGCCGTTCACGCAATTTACAGGTCTATTCGGGATTGGGCGAGAAACAGGAACAGGATGTCTTTGTTTCTCGGGTTAAATTCGCTGGTTCCGCTTGGATATTTTGTATACTTGAGTTTTCGTTGGCAAGTCGATCCACATTGGCCGGCGGCAGGATGGATTGCGGCAGTTGTGTATTTGTCCTGTTACTGGGCGGAACGAGAATGGAATAAAGAAACAAAGCTTGTAAGGCGCATGAGAATGGCCGCGATTGGATTATGCCTGTTTATTGCGGTGTTAATGCCTATCGTGGTTCATATTTCGCCTGTGTGGGTTCAGAAAACAAGCCGGAAAATAAGCTGGAAACATTCCGAGCAGATAGACATCGAAAAACACAGTGAGCGATATGGCTGGCCTGAACTGGGCCGGTGGGTGCAGGATGTTCATGATGAAATGCTTGCAGATCAAGGACCTGACGGAAAGGGTGTTTTTGTTGTATCCGACCAATATGGACTGTCGGCCAGTATAGCGTTCTATACTCCAGATCAAATAACAACGCATTTGTGGACACCGCTACGCACTAAAACACATGGTGAAAATTACAGGTATTGGGATGATTATCCTGCGCTTAAAGGACAGGACGCAATATTTGTTGTCAAGAAGGAAGGAAGACTTGATCGAAAAGTTCCTTTTATAGAGAAGCATTTCAAGCGAACAGGTGAACAGGAATGCCTTCCTGTTTTTGAAGACAATATCAGGATGCGGAGATTCTTTCTTGTGCGTTTGTATGATTTTGACGGCAGTACACCTGCGTTTAGAAGAAAAAATAAGAAGTAGCGTCTGAAGTTTTATTAAAGAATGAAAGCGGTAAAAGGGAACTGAATATCCAACAGCCAACAAGGAATATCCAATAAAGAAGGAAAGACAATACGATTTACATGGTCGTCTGGTTGGCTATGCCGGAACTGTCGTGACTCACTGATAAATAGAAGGCTAGCGGGTCAAGAGATTAAGGCTTTTGGCAGAACCTAATTAAGAAGTAAGGAGATAATCTGTGAAGTGTTTGCCGGTCTTTATTATTCTGGTTTTTGTAATGCTTGTTGCCCATGTTGTTTGCGCGGATACTAATGATATGTGGTTTCCCGTAGGAGAGAAGCTTATATATAAACTGTATTGGGGGGTTATTCCGGTCGGGCAAGCTGAGTTTTCTTCCGAATGGATAGAAGAGAACGGAAAGCAATTTATTTCTCTTAAAGGAAGGGCAAGAACAGGTAAGGTCGTATCCAAAATTTATCCTGTCGATGATTTTATTGAAAGCGTTGTTGATGCTGAGTCATTCCTGCCCATTAGATATATTCAAAAACTTAAAGAGGGTCGTCATGTTCGCCACGATAAAATCACCATTGATCATAAATCCGGTATGGCTTGTTGGGAATCGAAACTCAGTCAGACAAACAGGGTGATGAAGATTGATGGTGACAGCAGGGATATTTTAAGCTTCGTTTATTACGCGCGGTCCAAAGGCTATGAATCTGGCCAGCATGAGAAGTTTCGTGTGCTGGTTGACGATAAAATATATGATCTTGAAGTTACCGGCTTGTCTCATGAAACGCGCAAGGTCAAAGGGTATGGCAAGATTAAATGTTTGAAGGTAGTGCCTGAGGCCAAGTTTGGCGAAATATTTGTTCGTAAAGGACGAGTTCAGATGTGGTTTTCCGATGATAAGCGCCGTGTATGCGTCAGGATAACAGCGAAACTGAAGGTAGCCAGCCTTAAGGCGATTCTGGTTGGGGTTGAGGGACCCGGTAAGGATATCTGGGTGAAGAAAGATAAATGAAAACGATACATAAACATATAACAGTAGGTTTCCTCGTGACCTTTTTTGCGACACTGGTTGTTCTTACCTTTGTTATGTCTATAGGTGTTATCTTCAAGATCACCGATTTGCTGGCAAGAGGTGTTGCCTGGCGCTCGATCTGTTATGTTTTCTTGTGCGGCTTGCCTCCCGCGCTGGCTTTTTCCATTCCGGTGAGTGCGTTGACAAGCAGCCTTCTGGTTTTCGGTAGATTGTCGGCCGATGGCGAGATAACAGCCATGAAAGCATGTGGAATAAGCATGCGCCAGATAATCTCTCCGTGTTTACTTGTGGCTCTTCTTCTGATGACTCTCTGTATTTATATCAATAACGAACTTGCGCCGATATGTCATCATGCCCGCCGGCAGGTGATTGCGACACTCGGCACTGGATCACCTATGGAATTTTTTGAAGAAGAAGGCCGCTTTATTCAGGATTTTGACGGGTTAGTCATTTATATCGGGAAGAAGAAACAAGACCACTTTAAAGATATAAGAATATATGATTTGAGAGAAGCTGGTGTTAGACGTGAGATTCAAGCCGAATGGGGTACGATCGGGATGGATACTAATAAGAATGAGCTTCTGATAGATCTTCATAACGGCCATATTGATCCGTTACATAAGGATACCCCCGGCAGAACAGTGTTTAAAGGCAAGCTTTCCCTGCCGCCGATTAAGAATGCGCTGAAAAGACGTGTTCCCAGTAAAAGAGTTGAAGGCATGACCATGAGCGAGCTGATCGATGGCATTCGATATACGAATGTGCGTTTTCCGGAATTTAATCACAATGATATTACCAGGGCAAAAACCGCGTTAACCGTGGAGCTGAATAAAAGATTCGCGTTGTCAATATCGTGTTTCGCTTTTGTGCTGTTGGGGGTTCCGCTTGGCATTACTGCCCATCGTAAAGAATCTTCTGTAGGCGTGGGCATCAGTTTGTTTCTGGTGTTTAATTTCTACCTTTTTGTCATTATTGCAGAATCTTTGTCAAAAAGACCTGAAGTTTGTCCGCATCTCATATTGTGGGTTCCCGTTATTATATCTGTTACAATCGGCTCATGGCTTGTGCATAGAGCGAATTGACCCGCATATTCCTCTCTCTTTTTGTTATTTTCAACTAAGCTATGGTATGATATATGAGAGATTGAATGAGGGGAGATTGTATATGACTCTAATGAATAGCGAAGATATCATGAAGATTCTACCGCACCGATATCCCATTCTGCTCGTGGACAGGATACAGGAATGTGATGATGAGAAGCGAATTGTCGGGATCAAAAATGTAACGGCAAATGAGCCCTTTTTTCAGGGACATTTCCCGGGTTTGCCCATAATGCCGGGCGTGCTGCAGCTGGAAGCGATGGCTCAGACGGGTGGGATTCTTCTGAACAGAATCAGGGGCAGTTCCGGCGGTGTTCCATATTTCATGTCGATAGATAAGGCTAAATTCCGAAAAGTTGTAAAACCGGGAGACCAGTTGCGAATAGAAGTTGAAATTATTAAATCACGCGCGACGGCGGCAAGGTTTAAAGGTCGGATATTGGTTGATGGGGAAATTGTTTCCGAAGCTGAATTAATGTGTATGGTAAGTGGGGAAGAAGCTGGATCATGACCAATATTCATCCTGCGGCAATTGTGGACAATGGGGCAAAACTTGGTGAGAACGTGGAGGTGGGTCCTTACTGTGTAATCGGGCCGAACGTTATTATTGGTGAAGGTACCCGGGTAATGTCTCATGTAGTGCTGGATGGCCGCACAAAAATAGGCAGTAACTGTACAATTTTCCCATTTGCAAGTATTGGCACGCAGACTCAGGATCTGAAATATAAAGGTGGCAAGACCTTTGTGGAGATAGGAGATCACACTACGATTCGGGAGTATGTCACAATAAATTCCGCTACTAATGAAGGCGAAATCACAAAGGTGGGATCTAACTGTCTGCTTATGGCTTATTCACACGTGGCGCATGTCTGTGAGGTCGGAAATGGTGTAATTATGGCGAACTGCGCGACTTTGGCAGGGCACGTTATAGTCGAGGATCAGGCGATAATAGGCGGGTTGAGTGCTGTTCATCAGTTCGTGAAAATCGGCAGATTGTGCATTATAGGAGGTTGTACCAAGGTTATACAGGATTGCCCGCCGTTCATGACGATTGATGGAAATCCAGCATGTGTCAGAGGTTTAAATGCTCTTGGCCTGAAACGCAGGAATATAGATAAAAAAGTCTATAAGCTTTTAAAGGAATCGTATAAAATTATGTACCGTCAGGGTCTTTCAACAACACAAGCTCTTAAAAAAATAGAAACGGATCTTGAGGAATGCTCTGAGGTTAAACATTTTGTATCGTTTATTCGGAAATCTGAACGTGGGGTTATTAAATAGAATTCAGAATTCAGGATTCAGAATTCAGGAGTCAGGAGTCAGTAAAAATGATTGATCGTCGATTTTTCTCTTTTGTCATGAATCGTTTCTCAATAATCATTTTTTCGGTTTATTGCCTCCTGTTTTTTGTTTTTTGTTACCCCGCGTTTACCGAAGATGCTGACAGTCTCAAGGGGAGACTGGCTCCTGTCCCATCCATGAACGCGGACAAAAAAGCGGAACAGGACTATATTGACTTTAGTTTTGATCAAGTGGATGTGCGTGCTTTTGTTAAACTTGTGTCGGAATATACGGGGCGCAAATTTATCGTAAGTGATGAAGTGGACGGGAAAATAACTGTCATTGCGCCTCAGGTCAATCGCAAGGATGTATATCGTCTCTTTGTTTCTATTCTTGGATCAGTCGGATGTTCAGTGGTGGAGGAGGAAGGGGTTTGCCGTGTGGTTAAGCTTTCTCCAAGAGAGACGCTAATAGCACCCGTGGTGAGAGATGGAGAGAAAATCCCGAAAGAGGGCATAATAACCAAAGTAATACGCCTGAAGTATGTTTCGGCGGGTGAACTTCGCAAAGTACTTGAATCCAGAATTGGCGGCGGGAAAAAAGGAGCGATAGGAGCTTTAGAAGAGACAAATCATCTGATAATTACCGATACGGCGGAAAGTATTCGCCGTGTTGAGAAAATTATTAAGGAAGTTGATCAACCCGGATTGTCCAGAGTTACAGAGATTGTTTCACTGCAATATGCCGGCGCGGAAGACCTTGCCAATCAGCTCAATATCGCCATGGCAGAGAGCAGAAGCCGTGCTCAACAGTTAAAAACTCGTCTCGCGCCATCGCCGGGGACAGGTGGATATGAGAAAAGGAATGCAATCATTGTAGCAGCGCCGCATTCGAACAGCCTGATTATTGTAGGGACTCAGAGACAGGTCGCCGAGATGAGGCGGGTTATTAAGCTTATGGATGTGGATACTCCGTCCGGACGGGGACGTTTGAACGCGATTTTCCTGAAATACATCTCAGCTGGGGAGGCTGCCAAAAGCATCAGTGCATTACTTATGAAGTCATCTGATAAAAGAAAATCGTCAGAGGGGAAAAAGATTTCGATTGAAGCAAGTGTGGTCAATAACGCGTTGCTGGTTGATGCTTCCCAGGGTGACTTAGAGATTGTTAAAAGACTTATAGAGCAAATTGATATCAAGCCTAAGCAGGTACATATCGAAGTTCTGATTGCGGAATTGAGCATAACGGATTCCCTGGATTTCGGGGTGGAAATGGGCGGATTTGATTTGCCTGGCGCGGTAGGCGATACGGTTGTCCAGGGCGGTATAACCCTTAAGGACGGAGATAACCTCATGAATCTGGTTCAGAATAATATTCTGCCCAGGGGCTGGACCCTTCGCGCGGCGCATGGGGTGAGCAAGGCTGCAGACGGCACTATTACTGCCGGCTATCCTGGTGTGCTGAATATTGATGCCGTCAAAAAAGACAGCAGGATCAATATACGTCTACAAACAGCGCTTGAGGTGCAGAACAATAAGGAAGCGACCGTAGATATTGTAAACGAAATACCAATACTTAAATCGACTATCCAAGGGGGGTCCGGTACGGCACGAGATGTTATTCAAAACATAGAACGCCTTGATGTTGGAATAAAATTAAAACTAAAACCTCACATAATTCCCGGCGGCGAAGTTCAGATGGTGTTGAGTCCCAGTCTGGAGGCTGTTATAGAGCAGGGTGATCCTGGAACATTTACGCCTGTTATAGCCAAAAGAAGCGCGTCAACAACAGTGATTGTTCCTGATGGAAAAACTATAGTTATTGCCGGCCTGACACGTGAAGATAAGAAAAAAATAGTTAGAAAAACGCCGATTCTGGGGTCTATACCTATCCTTGGTCTTTTGTTTAGACACATTGCTGACGAGGTAGAGAAAACGAATGTTTTAATTTTTGTTACGCCTCATATCGTTTCTGATCAGACGGATTCGGAGCAGATTAAAAAGAAATGGCATAAGAAGACAGGGATAGAGGAGAAATGATAAATGCTGAATGCTGAGTGATGAACGCTAAGACGGCGGAAACGAGACAGTGACAGGGGGCAGTAGAGAGACGCTGACTGTCGATATCCTGATGAACAATAACATCAATCTAAAAGAATTAGCAGAGGAATACGGGCTTGAATATCTTGAACTGGTCTCTGATAACATGCTGGACCCGTCACTTGTTGTTAAACTGCCCGTGGAATGGGCGCGTTCGAATTGGCTGCTCCCAGTCAGATTAAATAATGAAATCTGCGTTCTTACAGACAACCCCGCTAAAGTCGATCAGCAGGAGTATCTCGCGTTATTGATAGGGGCACATCTTCGGCCGGTTGTTGCTGAGCGAGAAGTGATTACCGGCAGTATCGAGCGCTGCTATTACAGTAAAGAAGACTCACCCGGGGAATTTCTTCGGGATATGGAAGTTTCGGAAAATGTGAGCAAAGAAATTGTTTTGCAGTCCGATGACTTGCTCCAGGTGCCAAAAGAAGCGCCGGTAACTCAGTTGGTCAATCTCATTCTGCTTGAAGCGGTCAAGCGAAATGCTTCGGATATCCATTTTGAGCCGTTTGAGTCAAGACTTCGCGTGAGATATCGCATTGACGGTGTGCTCTATGAACAGGCTTCACCGCCGAAGCATTTAGAAGAGACCTTGGTTTCGCGAGTTAAAGTTATGGCGCGAATGGATATTGCCGAAAAAAGACTGCCCCAGGACGGTATGGCACGAGTAAGAGTGGGGGAACGCGAAATTGATATTCGTGTTTCGACTATCCCCGTAGCTGAAGGGGAGAGAGTGGTTTTGCGTTTGCTGGACCGTGATTCAGCGCTTCTGACGCTATCGATACTTGGAATGTCCGAGAATACCATGGGGTCATTTCAGAACCTTCTTAATGAATCCAATGGTATCATCGTGGTTTCGGGGCCGACAGGGTCCGGCAAGACTACAACCCTGTATGCCGCGCTGCAGCAGCTTGATGCCGCTCGGAAAAACATTATAACAATAGAAGATCCTATTGAATATCAACTCCCTGATATTGGCCAGATTCAGGTTAAGCCGAAGATAGGTCTTACTTTTGCAAGCGGTTTACGTCATATACTGAGGCAGGACCCGGACATTATCCTTGTCGGTGAAACGAGGGATTTGGAGACAGCCGAAATAGCGGTGCGCGCCTCTCTGACCGGTCATCTTGTTTTTACAACGCTTCATACAAATGACGCGCCCAGCGCGGTGTTGCGTCTTGTTGACATGGGCGTTGAGCCGTACCTGCTGGCTTCCTGTTTGAGAGGTGTACTGGCCCAGAGACTGGTTCGCAAGCTGTGCCCGAATTGTAAGAAAAAAAGAACTGTTACAGACAGAGACCTTGCGTTTTTCGGTGCCCGTGCCCAACAGTTAACAGGTAAGACTGTGTGGGGGCCGGGTGGCTGCGATTCCTGCCTTGAAGGCTACAAGGGTCGTACCGGCTTATTTGAATTAATGATGCTGGATGCGGAAATGCAGGAACTGATCAGATCCGGCGAAATTGGCGCGGATCGCCTACGCGAAATCTCGGAAAGAAAAGATAAAACAAATCTACTCTCGGACGGGATTGTCAAAATACTTGATGGCACAACCAGCCTGGATGAAGTTGTGAATAGTCGATACTGAGAAAATGGTTCTTAGCCCTCTTTTTGCGATTTTTGTGCTTTTTGTCGAAGATCCCGTACTTGTTTCGGGGTGGTTAAATTCTTTTTTATTCAATATGAAGACTTACGAATATAGAGGGTTCAATAAAGATGGTCGCTCCTGCAAGGGCATCATTGAAGCATTGAGCGTTAAAAATGCCCGCGAGAAACTGGCTGGCAACGGTGTTCTCGCAGAGAGCATTTCTGCCACCGGTCGCAGTCAGCGTTTTCCGATCAATATGCGTGCGGCATTTTATCGTGAGCTGAGTACGCTTTTAGGGGCCGGCATGCCCCTGGTTCGCGCGCTGGATTTGCTCATTGATTCTTCCGAAATGAGGAATTACCACATGTTGCTTGCAGGTATAAGAGACAGAGTAAGGGAAGGCAGTTCTCTTGCTGACGCATTGGCGGAAGCCAGCCATTCAACAACATCTTTCGAAGCGGCAATTATTGAAGCTGCTGAACAATCAGCTGATGTTGAGCTGATGCTGGAGCGTCTGGCAGCATTTCTGGAAGAACAGGAAAAACTGAAAGATCGTATTCAGGGCGTCCTGATATATCCTTCAATAGTGGTAACAGTTGGAATATGCGTTGCTATTCTGATGTTGGGATTCTTATTGCCGAAGGCGCAGGAGCTGCTTGCCAATACAGCTTCGGTCCCTGCTCTGACAGTTTTCATGCTTGGTTTCGGTCGTTTTATATTGGGCTGGGGTCCGGTATTGATTGCGGTGCTGGCATTGATGATTTTTTATGTTCGGTATAAACTGAAACACGATCCGGATTTCAGACGAGGTTTCTCTGAGCGGCTTTTCCGCCTTCCATTGTTTGGCAGGGGGCTGACAATTCTTGTTAATTTGCGTTTTGCGCGTACACTGGCGATATTGCTTCGGGGTGGAGTATCCTTGATAGACAGTTTTATTCTGGCAGGCCGTGCGACGGGAAACTCGTGGATTGAGCAGCTTACCGGGAAGGAAGCGGAATCGGTGCGGCATGGCGGCAGTTTATCGGATGCTGTTCAAAGGATACCGCCTCTTGCAGAATCAATGACTGGTCCGATACGGGTAGGAGAAGCCAGCGGAGAGCTTGAACGTATTCTTGAAAGTACGGGACAGAGGTGTCAGCATCATTGGGACCGGTATATTAATCGAAGTTTGAGTTTTCTGGAGCCGGTACTCATTCTTATTATAGGAGTGTTTGTTCTTCTTGTGACGTTGTCGGTATTGCTGCCTATTCTTTCTTTATCTGACGCAGTGGGAAAGTAGAGGGAGAAGGAATGATGAGGGGAAGGCCCGGCGAGCTCTGCCTAGGTTCCACAGTTTTAAGCGTCTGCTATAAAGAAGTTACAGAACGTCAAATTTACTTTCAAAAAATGCGCAGTATTTTTTGTAAAGTGAAATTTCTGGTTCGACGATATTATAGTTTTAAAACGAGTCGTAGACTCTCGTCAATTTGACTCATGCTTTGGTGGTCAAGCGTCTTGACTTTCTTTGAAAGGAAACGTTTATCGACAGTGATCAGTTGAGATATATTCACAACTGATGGCTTGTGCAGACCTGATAAACGAGCAGAAAGACGGATGTTCCCTGGAGCGTCTGCTAAATTAAGATTGGATGTAATGCTGGCGCACACAACTGTGTTGATTTTGCTTCGATTAAACTCATCGGATTGAACGACAACGACAGGTCTCCGGAACCCTGGTTCAGAACCTTTTGGCTCGGGCAGGGATGCCCACCAGATTTCGCCACGTTTCACTACCAATTCTCCTTCGGTAGTGATAGCGCCTGAACTTTGTCAAGAACGGTGTCAAGGGAAGAATCCTCTTTCGCGTAAACCTCGTTCAATTTCTGGGTAACGTTGTCTTGCCTGTGATGCTGAATGTACTCGTCTACCGCGATCGAGAACAATGCGCTGCGCGTCATTTTGCGGCGGCGAGCAAACTTGTCTGCTCGCGAGAACACTTGATCCGGAATTGATATAGCTGTTTTCATAATCATATGGTATAACAATAGTTATACCGGTGTCAACTGTTGTTTCTATTCATCGAACGTTGTGCCTGACCTTTTGGAAATTGCGCGCAATTTTCAATAAGGTCCAGGCATCTTGTTAGCGGCGCTTGCCGCTCTTTCTCTTTTTCTTCTTTGGTTTCGTTTTGTTTGAGCCGGATCGACTTGTTTTGTCCGGTGCGATAAGTTCCAGTTTCTCGCCAAACTCGGAAATCACGGCATTGCGAAGGGCTTCTCGCTTTTCTGGTGGACAACCGAATGCCGACACTGAGTGATCCCATGCACGCTGGCGAATCATGTCACGATCAACCTTTGCGTCGCACGTCTCGCACAGTCCGAGATCATTGACTCTTGAAAAAATATCACAGCCAGCGCATTCGCCTTTACTCTGCCCGAACATGTCATTTAAGTTGTCCAATATTCTCATAATCCTCTGCCGCCAACGCTCACAATGAGAGGCTTCGATTAGCCGCCGCGGCTATATCGAAGTCTCTCTCGATTGTTTTGTTCGCTTATTTTACTTCCTCTATATTCTGTGCATTGTTCTTAATTAAGTGATCTCTGATTTTGTTTAATCTTGAATAGTTGATTAAAGATAGAATACAAAATAAAAGCAAAAGTCCTATGCTGATTATCGTCAAGTAGTCAAATTTTCCTAATACACTGGAGCACATAAACATAAGAATAGACAATGATATGAATAGGCCTATGGATTGATCGGCGCTTTTGATTACGACTTGAAGATCAGAGCCCTTATGCATTTTGCGATAACGTCTGATCAGTTTATTTGCCTTGTCAATATTCATATTGTTTTCTCAAGCGAACGCTCATTCTGAGCTTTCGGCGGCCTGTCGCCGATAAGCTCCAGGATTTTTTCGCATCTATGTTTCAAAGTTGATTCGCAATTCTCTACAACTTTTCGTTTCTACGTCGTATTTGATTTCCCAGAAACTGATTCCTCCGTCTTCTACTGCAACCAACTCAGTCTTCCAATCAGGAAACTGGTCAACAATCTCTCCGGGCAGAATCTCGTACGGCATAGGGATATAGTTAAACCAAATATATTTTCCTTTGGTGTCACGAGTGAATCCGCCAATGATCTGGAGGCGATATTTGGAATATTGTGTCAGAATACGTTCCGACTGTTTCTTTATATATGATGTGCGCGCATCAGATGCCTTGAGGCTCCGCAAATGGTCTAGAATTGCTTTCTCTGCCGCTTTGGCTTCGGCTTTGGTTGGTGTCCACAATTCCAAAGGAGGCAAGCTCGTCATGATGGCTATCTGTGCTTCAGGAAGCCCAGTCGGCAATTCTTTGGAGACAGCAGCAACATGGGCCGTTGGATTTGATTGATGTGATGACGAATCAGCACAGCCAGCGCAGATTATGGTAATCAACAAAAATGAGTATTTTAGATGTCTCATTATTTCTCCCCATGCGAACGTCACGCATGACAGTTTTTGAAAAAGCGCGCTTTTTCAAAATACTTGTCCATGCGATTGTTAGCTTTATCTCTTCTCTGTTCCGTTTTCTCTGACGAATGTTTCAAGATCAGCAAAATGCTCTTTCAGTATTCTGGAGAGAGATCGGGATGCCTCATCGATCTTCTCTTCTGACTCAAGTCCCATGACATCGGTATAGCTGGGGTCATATGCTCTCGCGAACTGATGCATCCCGACCCATTTCCACCTGTTGTATTCAGGATGCTTGACGGATGCACATCCGTGAAGCTCCACTTCACGATCACCAAAATGAATCTCAATCACAACGTCGGGCGAGGAATAGATGAGCTCTGCGAGCATTCGCCCCTTCTTGGTCTTGAGAGAGAGGCCATGACCTTCAAGAAAGGCGAAGTCTGCCGATCCCTGTTTGACGAAGTGGGCGAGCAGAGCTGAATAGTTCTCTATCATTATTCTCCAAAGCTAACGCTCAAAATCATGTTTTTTCGCGGCTAAGCGAAAATAACATGCATTTTTTTGTTAGCACACTTGAATTCATATAGTAACTGCAAAAGAGAGTATGTTGGCATAAGAAGGCGATCT
>JBHORK010000061.1:0-14207 GCA_042565725.1 Verrucomicrobiota bacterium | reverse complement strand
GCGTATAACCGAAAAAGCCCGGAAATACAGTAACGCCTTTTGACTCTTTTAAAACGGCAAGATTGTCGTAAGACTCCGGCAGAATCTGCGCGTCGCCGTATGGGCGGATGTTTATGAGAATTTCACGGATGTAGATTCGGTATTTTCAGCGGATCCCGGTATTGTTTCGGATGTTGCACCCATTCAGGAATTGACGTTCAGGGAGATGCGGGAATTATCTTATGCGGGTTTCAGTGTATTGCATGACGAAGCTATCATACCGGCGGTACATGCCGGAGTTCCAATATGCATAAAGAACACGGCCAGGCCGGATGGGCCCGGCACCAGGATTGTTCTGGAACGGGAACATGAGGAAGGGAAAGTTATTGGAATAGCGGGTTGTGCCGGTTTTTGCACTATATTTGTCAGTAAATATTTGATGAACCGCGAGGTAGGGTTCGGCCGCAGGCTACTAGGGATTTTTGAAGAAGAGGCGCTGTCGTACGAACATATGCCGTCCGGAATAGACAATCTTTCGATAATTATCCGAGAGGGTAATTTTGACGAAAAGACGGAAGAACATGTTCTTAAAAGAATTCGCACCGAACTGAATGTAGACAGCATAGAAGTTAAACGTGGGCTGGCGCTTATCATGCTTGTGGGCGAAGGGATGAGGCATACGGTGGGTGTGGCTTCAAGGGCAACTCTGGCATTAGCTGAAGCTGAAGTAAATATTGAGATGATGAATCAGGGTTCGTCGGAGATCAGCATGATGTTCGGAGTTGAGGCGCAGGACCGCGAAAAAGCTGTCCGTTCTCTGTATAACGCGTTCTTTTAAGACAGGAGCCAGGAAACAGGATTCAGAATACGGACTATCCTTCTCTCTGCGTGCTCTGCGAGATGTTTTCTCTTTATTCTGACTCCTGTCTTCAGTGTTTCCCCTCAAACTCCTTCATGAAGCTTACCAGTGTGTCAACTCCTTCGGGCGGGAACGCGTTATAGATTGACGCCCGCAGTCCGCCCACGGAACGATGGCCCTTAAGACCTTTAAGACCCTGTTCGCCCGCTTCCTTTATGAATAAAGCTTCAAGTTCTTCGTTGGGAAGCCGGAAAGTCACATTCATGTCTGACCGGCATTCCGGTACAGCTGTTCCTTTGAAGAAGTCACTGCTGTCGATTATCTCATAGATTTTCGCCGCTTTCTCCGCATTCTGCTTGTGCAGATTTTCGAGACCCAGTTTTTCTATCCACCTTGTAACCAGCATAAGGATATAAATACTGAAACAGGGCGGTGTATTGAAAAGAGAGTCTTTTCCAATATGCGTTTTGTACTTAAACATTGTTGGTACGGTGCCGGGTGCTCGTTCGGCCAGGTCTTTACGGATAATTACCACTGCAAGACCGGAGGGTCCGAGATTCTTCTGCGCGCCGGCATATATAAGTCCAAACTGATTAACATCTAATGGGCGTGAGAGTATATCCGATGACATATCAGCGATAAGCGGCGCTTCGGTTTTAGGAAACGTTTTCCACTGCGCGCCTGAAATAGTTTCATTTGAAGTTATATGAAGATACGCGGCGTTGGGTGTTAACTTAAGTTCGGCTGATGTCGGGACCCGCGTCGGAATCTCACCTCCGCAATCGGCTGCGATATTAACATTACCGAGATTTTTTGCTTCCTTAATCGCCTTTGCCGCCCATGCGCCGGAATTAGTGTAATCAGCGGTTTGTGTTTCGCCCAGCAGGTTCATTGGGATCATAGCGAATTGCGTACTGGCGCCGCCCTGCAAAAGAAGTACGGCATAATCGTCGGAAAGTTTCAGCAGTTTTTTCAGATTTGCTATTGCCTCTTCGTGAACGGCGCTGTATTCCTTGCCGCGATGACTGCTTTCAAGAATTGACATTCCCGAATTTTTGTAATCCAGGAGTTCTTTTTGTGCTTCTTCAAGAACTTCTTCGGGTAATACAGCGGGTCCGGCATTAAAATTATATATCCGTGACATAAGTGCTCCTTTCTAACTGGTTAATGGTTATATGGTTAATGGTTAATGGTTGCAAGTTTGAAATAAATCAAAGATACGAGATACGAAATACGCTTCACGCGATACGGAATGTTGTTTTGCCTTGCCAATACGGCATGTCTTTTTATATATGTGTTTCGCTTGATATAAAGGATAGGAAGATCAAATGCATTTTGTCGTTTGCATAAAACAGGTCCCGGAAACAACGGACGTAAAAATCAACCCGGAAACCAATACACTGGTTCGGGAAGGTGTGGCGTCCATTGTCAATCCTTTTGATATGTACGCCATAGAAGAGGCTGTGCGTCTCAAGGAAAAGCTTGGCGGCAAAATTACCGCGGTGAGCATGGGGCCGCCGCAGGCCGAATCAGCTTTACGCGAGGCTATTTCGCTGGGGGCCGACGAAGGGATTTTACTGTGTGATAGAGCCTTTGCCGGCAGTGATACCTGGGCAACCAGTTATACGCTTTCCGCCGCTCTGAAAAAAATAGGTGATTTTAATATTATTCTCTGCGGTAAACAGGCGTCGGACGGAGATACCGCGCAGGTAGGACCGGGTATTGCTACTCACCTTGATTTACCCCAGCTCACATACGTACGTAAAATTGAGGAGATAGATGAAAAACATCTGGTAGCGGAGCGACTGATGGAAAATGGTTATGAGGTTGTGGATGTACCGCTGCCCTGTTTGTTGACTGTTGTAAAAGAAATTAATGAACCGCGTTTACCTTCACTCAAGGGCAAGATGGCCGCGAAGAAAGCGGAGATAATAAAATGGACCGCTGAGGACCTGCAGGCTGATGGAGACAAGATAGGACTGGATGGGTCTCCGACAAAAGTAGTGAAGATTTTTACGCCACCGCCGCGCGAAGGAGGAGAAATCTTTACCGGTGAACCGGAAGATATTGTGCCGAAATTGGTTGAAAAATTGAAAGAAGCAGTGATAGGAGGATGATGCGGCGGGAAGAATTTAACCACGGAGGTCACGGAGACACGGAGAAGAGTTTAAAGAAAAGAAGAGAATTGCGTTAATTTGCTCTCCGCCAGCTGGCGGATTCACAAATTTCCGCAATAGATTGGTAGTAAGAAGAAAAAGAGGAGAAGAACTCCCTCTCATCTTTCTTCTGTATCAATCGTTGTGAGAATCAGGGCAAAATGCTTATTTTATTCGGATTCTCACAACACTCTTCTTAATCTTCTCTGTGTCTCGGGTTCTCCAGCGCGGGGGCGCGGGTGGTAGAATCTTATGCTAAAGGGGGGAAAGGGAGGGGAAGAGACGGATTATGACTGAGCCTATAAAAGTGATTGCAGATAAGTGTACAGGGTGCACTTTGTGCGTTAAGGCCTGCCCTTTCGGGGCTATTGAGGTAGTTGACAAACCCTTCGACAATGCTCAGGGCAGGCTGGCTGTGATTGATCTGGAGAAATGCACGATTTGCGGGGCGTGTGTTGAAGTATGTAAGTTTGACGCTATTGAGATGAAGGAGAAAACGGGATCGGGTAAGGATCTGAGCGAATATAAAGACGTGTGGGTTTTTGCCGAACAGATCGACGGAGAAATCCAATCTATTACATATGAACTTCTTGGTGAAGGGCGTAAACTGGCGGATGATCTCGGCATGAGCCTTTGCGCGGTTCTGCTCGGCTCAAAGATAGAAGACAAAGCAGGAGAGCTTATTGCGCGGGGTGCGGAAAAAGTGTATGTGGCGGACAAGCCGGAACTTGCTTATTACCGAGACGAACCCTACGCAGCAGTTCTGATTGATCTTGTCAGAAAATATAAACCCTGCGTTTTTCTTTGCGGCGCTACAACAATAGGGCGCAGTCTTATTTCCCGTGTGGCGGTTTCGGTTAATGGCGGTCTGACAGCGGACTGTACAGGATTGGCGATTGATCCCGAGACAAAGAATCTGCTTCAGACTCGACCGGCGTTCGGCGGGAATATCATGGCGACAATTATTTCACCAGATCATCGGCCTCAGATGTCTACGGTGCGTCATAAAGTTATGAAAGAAGCGGAGGCTGACAATAACCGACAGGGTGAGGTATTGGTTCAGGAGATTGCCGAGGAGCTTCTTAAAGCACGCGCTAAACGTTTGAAATTTGTTCCTGAAGAAGAAAGCACTGTTAATATTGCGGAAGCCGATATTATCGTGTCCGGCGGCAGAGGGCTTCAAAAACCGGAGAATTTTGCGCTTATCCGGGAACTTGCGGAAGTGCTGGGAGGGGCAGTAGGAGCTTCAAGGGCGGCAGTTGACGCGGATTGGATTTCATATTCACATCAGGTTGGGCAGACAGGAAAAACAGTGTGTCCCCGGATATATTTTGCCTGCGGAATAAGCGGGCAGATTCAGCATCTTGCGGGTATGTCCTCCTCGGATATTATCGTGGCAATCAATAAAGATGCTGAAGCGCCGATATTCAAAATGGCCACATTTGGCATTGTGGGCGATTTATTCAGGATAGTTCCCATGCTTACCTCAGAATTCCGAAAAGTCCTTGGAAAATAGGTTGACAAAGGGCCAGAATTTGCGATTTTAGTAACGTTTAGCGCAACCTGTTATTATGCTTGTAACTGCATCATTTTGCGCAATAGGAGTTTGTACTTATGAGAAGAAAAATCTTGGTTATTTTTTATGTTCTCTTTCTAATTGCCGCAATCTCGGCTGATCAAGCAATGGCTGAAAAGCAGAAGTCTGCTGCCCTATTAGTGATACCGGCCCGTCACACTATAGTGAAGCTTTCGTTTGACATAAGCGCGTTAAGGAAAAATAAAAAGGTGTCTCTCGTTTCATACAGCACCAGCGCGATGACTTCGGAGCTGAAGATTCATCTATGGAACAACATCACGCACGAATGGTCGGAAATAAGCGCGGAAGAATATAAATCGGGAGCTGTTTTCGATTCCCAGCCCGAACGGGTTATTCTCGTTGGAGACGAGAAAGGTTTGCCGTCGTTTCTGGTGGAAACATCTTCGTGGTGTGAGAAGGTTGAGCGTATATCCGAGCTCAATGTTGCAACTATTGTTAATACGCTGAACAAATCGATGAAATTTACTCAGCGTGAATGGCAATGGCTTGCGGGTCGTTACAACTTGAAGCTGAAAGATAAAAATGAGGAACGTCGGCGATACGGCAAATACGGTAAAACCGAAAAAAGCAAAAAGACAGTTAATACGGATGCCGAAGTTCCAATGCCAACAACAGATGACCTTGAAGGACCTTTTACTGTTTCGGGATCTCAGGATTCTGTGATTGAAGCGAAAGAACAAAAAGAAATTCCTGAAGCACCTGCTGAAGAAGTTATAAACGTGCCGCTTGAAGATACAGAATCGGTCGAAGACGAATCTCCATTCGAAGAAATGCTTCCTGAAGATAAGTAGAGGAATTTGCGTTGCAAACGATTTACGGTTGGGGTTGCGCAGCTGGAATCGGCTATCGTCAAACGGTTGCGTGAGGAACGCGGCGACGTAGCGCTTATCTCTCCCCGAAACCTGAGCACTGAACACTGCTTTTTGCGCGACAGCGCAAAAAGCTCTAAAACATCAACTATTGGCCATATAACCATTAACCATAAGTTGTCCAAAACCTTTTTGGACAACGTCTAATTACCCTCTTATCTGTCCTTTGCCGTATATGATGTATTTATAGGTGGTAAGCTCTTCAAGGCCCATGGGGCCCCTCGCATGGAGTTTATCTGTGCTGATACCGATTTCCGCGCCCATTCCGAACTCACCGCCGTCAGTGAAGCGGGTTGAGGCGTTTATATATACCGTTGCGGAATCAACTTCGTTGGTAAATGTTTTCCGGGCATTTTCGTCTTCAGTAATTATTGCATCAGAATGCTTTGATCCGTACTTGTTAATATGATCTATAGCTTCTTTCAGTGAATTTACTGTTCGGACCGCTAGAATCAGATCCAGATATTCAGCGTACCAATCGTCTTCAACGGCTTCCTTCATTTCAGGAACAATAGCTCTGGCCGCGGTGTCTCCCCGGAATTCGACACCAAGCTTACCAAGTCTTTCGGCAAGTTTCGGCAGGAATTCCTTAGCGACTTTCTCGTGGACCAGAATTGTTTCCATGGCATTACAGACTCCGGGACGTTGACACTTGGCATTTTCCGCAATTGCCAGGGTCATATCAAGATCTGCCGATTCATCAACGTATGTATGACATATACCTTTGTAATGTTTAATAACAGGAATACGGGCCTGTTCCGTAACGGCTTTGATCAGCGCTTCACCGCCACGCGGAATAATCAAGTCAATACGGCCTTCGAGCTGAACCAGTTCGCGTACAGCATCGCGATCTATTGTTTGAACTAACTGAATGGCATTGGCCGGCATGCCTTTCTTCTCACCGCCGGCAATAAGGGCATTAGCAATAGCTCTGTTTGAATTAATAGCTTCCTTGCCACCGCGCAGGATGACAGCGTTGGATGTTTTAAAACATAACGCGGCAGTATCCGCGGTGACATTGGGTCGAGATTCATAAATAATTCCTATAACGCCTATGGGAACACGCTTCTTAATGATTTCCAGTCCATTGGGCCTGATCCAGCGACTGATCTTTGTGCCTATAGGATCTTTTAACGTTGCAACCGCCCTGATTCCGCGGATCATGCTGTCAATCCGGCCGTCTGTAAGGAGTAATCTATCCAGCATTGCCTGGGATAATCCTGCGGCGTCACCTTCTGCAATGTCTTTTTCGTTTGCCGTTTTCAGAACGTTTTTTTGCTCCTCCAATTCATCGGCTATCGACTGAAGGATTGCGTGTTTTTTGCGTGAATTAAGAAGAAGCAATTCGCGGGACGCGGCTACAGCAAGGTCACCCATAGTGGTTATATCGTCATGAAGAGTCATGGTGTCTCCTTCCTGTTTTATATTCCCGAAGCAAGCACTATTGTGCCGACATCTTCACCATTCATTACGCGGGTCAGAATTTGTGTCTGACGCCCGTTTGCGATTATAGTGGAACATCCGGCTTTTGACGAGGTCTGCGCCGCTTTGAGTTTAGAACTCATGCCGCCTTTTGATAAACTGGACTTACTGCCGGACACCAGTTTAAATGTGCTTTTATTTATTGTCTCAATGTATCTGATTCTTTGAGACTTGCCGGATTTTGCTTTTTCACGAACACCGTCAACAGTTGTGAGCATTATCAGTAGATCGGCTCGAATAAGTTTTACCACAAGGGCCGCAAGAAAATCGTTATCACCAAGCGCCATATCGGCTTTAATTTCTTCGTCCGCCACGACATCATTTTCATTGATTATGGGGATAACCTTGTTCCTGATAAGGGTTTCCATGGTTCGGCGCGCGTTGGTCAGGCGCATTTTGTGTTGAAAATCCATGTGGGTCATCAGGATTTGTCCTACCTTACAGCCGAGAGCGGAAAAAAGAGTATCATACCGCGCCATGAGCCGTGTCTGACCGACAGCGGCGGCCATCTGGAGGTCAGGTAATGCAGTAGGCCGTTTTTTCATACCGAGGGCTTCCATGCCGGCGCCTATAGCGCCGGACGTGATTATAACGATCTGATAACCGGAGCGCTGGAGACCGGCCAATTCTTTTGCCAGTTTTTTCATGCACCGAAGGTCTGGCCGGCCAGTTTTCTGAACAAGCACGCGGCTGCCGATTTTCACGACTATTCTGCGGGCGTCAGTAATGATTTCACGGTATTTCAATGACTTTTTCATAAGAACGGGGTAGTTTATATGGGAAATGCATATCCGACACAATGTTAAATTAGGAATAAGAAAAGGATAAAGACTGAAGCTTGAATTTGAAAGGAAATATGAAGAAAACATTCTTTAGCGTATTTATAGTTGTTTTTCTCTGTTTTGGGTCTGTTTCGAGATCTGATGCAGCCGAAAAGAACGCTGAAACGCGTGTTTCGGCACAGATTGAAGCAGTTTTTGGCAAGGAATGTGAAAAACTGCTGGTTCAGGCGATAGACGAAGCCCAAAAGGAAATACAGGTGGCTATATACAGCATAACACGGCATAGCATAAGGGACGCGCTTGTCAATGCAACGGAACGCGGGGTAAAAGTAGACGTTAAATACGATGAAAAATCGGCAGAATGGAAAGGTATGTCGGCCGCGATAGCGCACATGAAGAAAAGAGGGGTGAAATGCATACCTGTCAAGATGAATAAGGAATACGCCAAGATGCATCACAAGTTTACAGTAATTGACGAAAAGCGGGTTCTGACCGGATCATATAATTACAGTACGTCTGCTTCTATGGTGAGTTATGAAAATCTTGTTCTGATAGAATCGGCTAAAATCGCCGAGAAGTTTGCTGAAGAATTTGAACAGATAAAAAACAAGTAGTTTTTGACAGGATCAACAGGATCGACAGGATGAGGGTGAGGGGGCGACACGGGGAAGAGGGGGAGAGCAAAATCCGAATAACTAAATCCGAGATACGAAATACGCTTCACGAGATACGCAGTCATGAAATGGGAAAAAACAGATACGCGAATACCGATAAAATCATGGTGCAAAGCGGTAGATAAAGAGGCCATGACCCAGGCAGAGAACCTTACCGCACTGCCTGTTACCTTCAAGCACGTTGCGCTTATGCCCGATTGTCATGTTGGCTACGGCATGCCGATTGGTGGTGTAATAGCCTGCGAAGATGCGGTTATTCCTAATGCTGTGGGTGTAGATATCGGCTGCGGTATGCTGGCGGCGCAGACGGATTATTCCGCAGAGAAGTTAACGGAGGGTATGATAAAGAAAATTATGGGTGAGACCCGTAATCTTATTCCGGTCGGCTTTAATCATCACGAAAAGCCTCAGTCATGGGATGGCTGGGAAAGCGCGCCGCTTAAAAGTCCTCCGGTATGCAGGGAGCTGGAGTCCGCTAAAAAACAGCTTGGTACTTTGGGGGGCGGTAATCATTTTATTGAAATACAGCATGGTAATGATGGGTTTATGTGGCTGATGATTCATAGCGGTAGTCGGAATTTTGGGTTAAAGATAGCTGATCACTATCACAAATTGGCCAGGAAATCATGCGATACCAGAGGTATTGAGTTGCCTTCGAAAGATCTGGCCTGGCTACCGTGCGAAGCGCGGGAAGCACAGGAATATCTTGCGGCCATGAATTTTGCTTTGAAATTCGCGGCACAGAACAGAGAGCTGATGATGAAACGATTTTCGGACATTGTCTGCGGAAGGCTAGGGTGCAGCATCAAGCAGACTATAAATATTCATCACAATTATTGCTCGCGCGAAAAGCATTTTGGCAGAATGGTAATGGTCCATCGGAAAGGCGCAACTGCGGCTCTGAAAGGACAGTTGGGTGTTATACCAGGCTCCATGGGCGCATCTTCGTATATTGTTCGTGGTTCCGGCAATCCGGATTCGTTCATGTCATGTTCGCACGGGGCAGGGCGATGCATGGGCAGGAAAGAGGCTTGTCGGGTTCTTGCGGTTGAAGAATGCGACAAGGCAATGGAAGGCATTATTTATGGGCGATGGGGCAGGAACAGAAAGGGCCAGCCTGATTTGAGTGAAGCACCTCAGGCTTATAAGGATATTGATGAAGTGATTGCGGCGCAGGCTGATCTTGTTGAGGTGGTTGCAAGACTCAGGCCGCTTGGAGTTATTAAGGGTTAGTTTGTATTTATATTTTGATAATTTGTGTAACATGCCGAATTTGATAAGAATTTCGCTCTAAAATTGAATGTAGATTTTGCTTCGTCTGCTTTGTTGTCACAACCCTCGGGTACATGAGTACACGCTCCGGTTGTGACGCCGCGCATTCGAAGCAAACTTTCCATACAATTTTAGAGTCCTCCCGCCTTCGCTCAGAAGCTTCGACGAGGCAGGTCGGAAACGAAATTCTTATCAAGGTTTACATCCGCCTCCCCCAGCACCAGAGCAAAGCACGGTGCGGGGCTAGGCCGGCGGAAGGTTTGCCCAGTGTGCATAATGTCAGAAATCGGCTTGTGTCGGAGATTTTTGATTGCCGATTTGTCCGCAAAGAAGATATGATTCCGTTAATCTTTGCATAGGAGAAATATATGAAGCGACCGGTAGTTTTGATTATTCGTGACGGATGGGGATTAAGAGAAGAAAAGGAAGGCAATGCGGTTGCAGCCGCCCATACGCCTAATATTGATTCTTACAAAAAACAATATCCCTGGACAGTTCTCGACTGTGCGGGTGAGCCTGTTGGTCTGCCGGAAGGTTATCAGGGATCAAGCGAAGTTGGACATTTAAACATGGGAGCGGGCCGTATTGTTGTTCAGGAACTTAAGAGAATTGATGATGAATTAAGTACCGGTAAGTTGTTTGAAGGAGATAAATGGAAAGATATTATTGGGAATTGGCGTAAAAACGAGAGTCGCCTGCATCTTTTAGGGCTTTTGCAGGATGAGGGTGTTCACGCGCATCAGGAGCATCTGTTTAAAATAATGCATAGGGCAAGGATGGAATATCCTGAAGGGGAAATAATAATCCATCCGTTTCTTGACGGGCGCGATACACCGCCACGCAGTTGTCTGGAATATCTTGCAAAGCTCAAGCTGGTGATGGATGAAATCGGCAATTGCCGTATTGGTACGGTTATGGGCCGATACTACGGTATGGATCGTTCAAAACAATGGGAGCTTACCGATACGGCCTACCATTGTATCGTTTGCGCCGAAGGGCGCAGATCAGACAGCGCGGAAGTGGCAGTAAAAGAGTCGTACGAAAAAGATAAAACTCCGGACAATGTCGACATGTTCGATGAATATATTCTTCCCTATTGTATTGGCGAGTATGACGGCGTGAAAGACGGTGATTCCGTACTGCACACCAATTATCGTCAGGATCGGGCCATTCAGCTTTCCATGGCGTTTGTAGATAAGAACTATCCCGGCAATATCAAAACAAAGCGTGATGTAGTTTACGCGGGTTTAACTTGTTATTATGACGGTTTTCTTCCTTACATTATGGGGTCAATGACCGAAGGCGGCGGCATGAATAACCTTTTAGGCGAAGTTATTTCAAAAGCAGGTTTTAAACAACTGCGTATTGCCGAAACTCAGAAATTCAGGCATGTAACAAGTTTTTTCAACGGGAAATCTACTACACCATACGAAAATGAAGATCAGGTGGAGATCAAGAGCCGGTTTGATCCTGCTTCATTTGCCAGTCATCCTGAGATGGAGGCATATAATGTTACAGAAGAACTGTTAAAACGTCTGGAGAATAACCCGTATGATTTTATTGCAATAAATTATGCGAATGGCGATATGGTCGGTCATACGGGAGATTTCAATGCCGCCAGAAAAGCGGTTGAAGTTGTTGATGAATGCGTGGGCAGGGTTGTGCGTCGGCTTCTCGAATTGGACGCTCATATTCTAATAACGGCAGATCATGGAAATGCGGAAGAGATGCAGGATAAAGAAACCGGTATGACCAAGACGAGTCATACACTGAACTCCGTGGAATTGATTTATGCAGCCGGAGATTCATCCGGCACGAAACTTTTGCCGCGCGGTAAACTTGCCGACATAGCGCCGACGGTGCTGTGTCTTTTAGGCTTGGAAATACCTGTAGAAATGACGGCGGATAAGATTATTTTAGAACGATAAATGATGAATGATGAAATAAGAGAGAGAAATTAGAAATCGGGAAGAGAATAAGAGGAGAATTTTGACAGGATCGACAGGATTTACGGGATGCGAGGAAAGAGAAAAGAGATGGTTGATGAAATTTGAGAAATATATTTTGGGTTGGTCTATGGTTGTTCTGTTATTCGCGCAATCACTCACTTTTGCTCAGCCTATTGCATTATTCGGCAGAAGAAAATCCGATCTGAACATTTCTAATTATTACAGTCCCAGGAACAAAGAACGCCCGGCAAGAAAACAAACATCTTATATAATTCTTCATACAACTGAAGGACCCAAGACGGGATCGCTGAAAAAAGTTCACGCAAAGGGAGAAACACATTATTTCGTAGATACTGCAGGCCGCGTTTACCGGATAATCGAAAGAAACCGTGTGGCCCTCCATGCCGGCAGGAGCATATGGGACGGCAGGACAAACATTGATAATTACTCGATAGGCATTGAAGTTGTAGGGTATCACAACCGCGGCATAACATCGGCTCAGTCTACAGCTCTTAAGGAATTACTGCTCCAGCTTCAGAAAATGTACAGAATTCCGGACGAACGGGTACTTACACATTCGATGGTGGCATATGGCGCCCCTAATCGGTGGCATAAAAGGTCACATCGCGGCCGGAAGAGATGCGGCATGCTGTTTGCCAGGCGATCAGTGCGTTTGAAGCTGGGCCTTGATAAACAGCCTCTATTTGATCCTGATGTTAAAGCAGGCAGATTGGTCAATGCCGATGCGTATTTGGCAAAGGTGCTTTACGGCAGTGCGCAGGAACAGGAAAGT
Organism: Verrucomicrobiota bacterium; assembly: GCA_042565725.1. Classification (GTDB taxonomy): domain Bacteria; phylum Verrucomicrobiota; class Kiritimatiellia; order UBA8416; family JBHORK01; genus JBHORK01. Next base: position 1,795 of record JBHORK010000061.1, on the reverse strand, counting down.
GCCGCGCAGATGTTTGCGGGCGCTGATGTTAATATCATATCCAGTTCAAGATCAGCGTGGGATATTGCAAGAGATCGATACAGGAGTTCGGATACGATTTATGTGTTCCCGGACGGAAAAAAGTTAAGGGGCAATCAGATCAGAGATTGGAGAAAAATACCTGTCGGCACAAAGGTAATTCAGGGTACGGATCAGAGGGATAACGTGCTTGAGCGGGTCAAAGTACTGGGTGTTGACGGCAATACCGCCCAGGATGTTGCGGGTGATGAGTTTAACGGGAAAACTACGATTTATTTTCTGCCAGGTGGAAAAATTAAACGCGGCAATGAATTATCCGAAAAGGATTTCAAATCATTTCCCAAGGGTACTAAAGTTCTTGTTGGTTATACTGATGGCGAACGAATTACGGCAAAGAGAAGCGCATTTGATGTTTGCGGTAAGCGCTGGAACTTTCCTTCGACTTTCTATTACCTGCCCGACGGTTCAATTGTTTCCGGCGCAAATATAAATGAAAAGGCAATACCTGTTAATACGCTGGTATTTTATCAGAACTAAAGACGCTTCGGGAGATACCTCTTTTTGGGCTGGAGCTGGAGCCCTCTTCGCCCCTCACCAGCTAGGCCTGCAAAAGAGGTATCTCCCTTCGCTTTGGGGATTGAAGAATAGAAAAATCAAAGGGCGGAAGGAATCACAAACCCAGGAGCGAAGGTAAGGGGATGTTTCGCACGCCTATTATTTCGTCTTCGAAATACTCCAGCGAAGAAACATTCCCTTACCGAAGCGATTATCCATGCAGTTGAACGGTTAGGTCGCCGATGATACGCCCCATCTTCTCGCATTGCGTGGCCGCTCTCTTATCCGGAGCTCCAATAGCTACAGGACCGTAATGATCGCCGCTGGCGTTGCCGGGAATAATCATGCCGTGAATCAGCAAAGCTTTTAACATGTCCATAATTGTTGTTTCGTTGCCGCCTCCAATATTAGCGGCTGAACTGAAAGCGCCTCCGATCTTGCCTGCCAGCTTACCGTGGAACTTGACACTGTCATCCAACAGCCGCTTTATTTCGGCCGCCATTGTTCCGTAATAAGTCGGGGAACCCAGAATGACACCATCGGCTTCCAAAAAATCGTCTACATTGGTATTTTCAGCAGATTTGACTATTGTCTCGGCATTACTCTGGCGAACACCTTTTGCCACTAATTCGGCCATTTTCTCCGTGTTTCCCGATCTTGAATAGTAAACAATTAACACCTTTGCCATTATTTTTCCTCCTTATATGAACTTTAGATTGGAATATGTTAGCATATTTGGTAGAAATTAAAACATTCGTATAGGCTTATTTTCCCAAAGGACGAAGTATTTATAAGAATGAAAACAAGAGAGCAGATCATTGCGGAGCTTGCTGAATCTGCCGGAATTACTTCCGAACAATGTGTATTGCTGTTGAGTGAACTTAATCGAATGGCACAGGCAGGCGCAGGCAGCATACTGGATATTCTTGAAGTTATTTCTTCTACTGACCCGGCAGTAGCAACATCCGTTCCTTCCGCGACACTTATCGCTCGGCCTGAGCCTACAATGGAACAGAAACCATCTCAGCCCGAATTGGGCCCGATCATCAAGCAGGAACAGTATAAGCCGGAGCCAGAACCAGCGGTAGAACAGAAATCCTCATTACCGACATTGGAAATAAGTATAAAAGATGCTGCAGAGGAAACAGAGGAAACAGTTACAAGTATCGAGGCTGAAGCAGTTCCTGAGGAGAAGCCGGCGTTGACCCTTTCAGATATTTCT
>JBHORK010000060.1:0-14414 GCA_042565725.1 Verrucomicrobiota bacterium | reverse complement strand
AATAAAAACAGTCGCGAAACCCGTTGAGGCCAAAAAACTGGATCCGCCAACCGCGGAAGACATAGCGGAATCAAAAAAACTCAGAGAAAAGCTCAAAGTGTACCGGGGCAGAAAACCGCCCCGGGTCACGTCAGCAAGAAAGTCCCTTACCACAGTTAAATTGATTAAGCATCCGCTGGCCGGCAAAGTATCAGTTACCGCCGAAATCCAGACAATTAAAATGAAATCAAAAGATGGCAGCTATACAACCACCGTACACCAGGCCATTCCCAGGATAACAATTAAGGCGGGTGATGTTCCGTTAGGCAGCTGTACACTCGTTTACGAATATTTCTCCTCAGGCAAAGGAAAAGCCTGCAATAAGATTGGCGAAGAGGTTGTTTCACTCGAAAACATTGAAGCCAAGGAAATTCTGGCCATTGATCCGATTGGTCACAAGCAAACCGTCAAACGTATATCTCCCTGCCCAAACCATCCCGAAGGACACGAAAGCATACCTGAAGGAGGATACGGTCCGGATTTGTACGGATTCGCGGTAAGCATCTTTGATGAGAATAATGATCTCATATTCCAGCGGGTATCCATCCGAAATGTCGCCGACTATATAAGCGCGTCCATCCCAAAATAGAATTCAGGATTCACCCACCTACCAACTTCTTATTATTCTCTTTCCCGAACCCACTTCCTTCTTAGGATCTTCAGTCCATACAATAAGCTGACGCAAAACCGTATCTGTAGGCGGATTGCTTCCGGAATCTTTTTCTATCCTGTCATCAAAATCAACATCAACTTTGACGTAATAATAATATTCGTCAGGATTAACGGCCAGATCCTTGTCACCCCATGGATTTATCGGATCTTTATTCCTGTCTTTTCGGTTCAGTGACACAAGCCTCAGATTCCTCTTATTGTTTCCTTCCAGCGTCCTGACAATGTCTCCGGAAAACTTGCAGGCTGTAGTTTCTGTTAAATTCGAAGGCCACTCATTGTACTCCCGGTAATAACCGCGCAAACCCATATCAATATCTGTAATTTCCCTTTTTGCTATTCCCCTCTTTATATAATCTGGCACCTTCATCACTGCAGGAACCAATACCCCAATCAACAGACCAATAATAGCGACAACAACCAACAGTTCGACCAGAGTAAAAGACAAGCTGCTGTTCTTAATAGCTTTCATGAAAGAAATTTTACACTAATCCACTTATTGCACCAGCTTATATTGCCAAAGCACCAAGGCTGACAGGGCTATCCCCTGCCAGCCCTTTAAATTTACACTTTTCGCGCAAATTCCCCACCTTTAAAACTTCTGGAGCGTTTACATCAATTTTGCTATATGCATATGAGAAGAATTAAAGATGAATGATTTAATAAAAGCATTTATGATGTTCATCATCATTACCGCGGCAACCGCCGCGTGGGCTATCGATGTGCCGGAGAAAAACGAGAGACAGCCGGAACAGAAATCTATTGATGGCTCTAAAAGCACGCCAATGCAGCCTGACGGCAAGTGGCATGTTCATGATCCGGACAGACCACAGCCCCCGGTGGTTGAACCTGAGTATGACGGCAAACCGGTTCCCGCGCCAAAAGGTGCAAAGATTATATTTGACGGCACCAACCTGGATAATCTGGTTAACAAAGACTGGAAAATAAAAGATGGTGTCATGATCGCCGCCAAGGGATCCCAGAAATCCAAAGAAGCATTCGGCGATGTGCATCTTCACCTGGAATGGAGAGTATCACCAAAGAGCGTAAAAGGATGGGGCCAAAAACAGGGCAACAGCGGTGTTCTCATGATGGAAAAATATGAGATACAAATCCTGAACTGCTGGGCCAACCGCACATACCCGGACGGAATGACGGGCGCCCTCTACGGACAGCATCCTCCGCTTGCGAACGCCTGCAGAAAAACCGGCGAATGGAATTCTTATGACATCAAGTTCAAAGCGCCGGTCTTTAAAAACAATAAACTTGTTAAACCCGCATATGCCTCTATCTATTTAAACAACGTACTGATCCAGGACAATGCAGCGTTCACCGGCGCGACTATCTGGCGCAAGCTTCCCAAGTACAAACCACATGAACCGAAAGCGCCCTTCAGCCTCCAATACCACGCCAACCCGGTCGAATTTCGTAACATCTGGGCGGTACCGAAGGAATAGCAGGAGACAGGAGTCAGAAATCAGGTTTCAGGAGCGGCTATCCTGATCATTGCATGAGTTCACAGTGCGGAAGCGCCGCGGCGTCAAGGGTAACGCTGTATAGCATACCGCTTTACCCTTGAGAACAAAGGCGATTACGTGCTGTGAACTCACCCTTCGGGCGAACAAAACAGAATATTCTCTCAAAAACTAAGATTACAATTTGTGTTTTGTTGTTTCTTCAAAAAATCTTTATATCGCCCTGTGGTTATTCCCTTTTTATTAAACATTCTGTTTTGTTCGTGCAATGTTCAGGCTATCCCTTCCTATCCCCTCGGGAATTTGTACTACAAGGGCACGAATTCTTATCCTCTTGCAAAGCGAAAAAGAAACGTTATTATCACAAATACAATGAAAAAAAGGTTTTATATCACTCTTCTTGTTATACTGACCTTTATTCAGGTATTTCCCGCATACTCCGATCTTGTCAGGTATAAAGCCGTATACGAAAAGAACCTCGAAGAAATTATCCTGGATTACATCGTAAAGATCAACAAGCTCAACACTCTGTATGTCAATGCTCTTGATAAACTTATGCAGACGGCCACAAAAGCCGGTGAGCTCGAAAATGTTATGGCTGTAAAAAAAGAACTTGAACGTTTTAAAAAGAAGAAAAATGTTCCTTCCAAAGCTGAAGGAAAGCTCCAAGCCCTTAACAATCTTCAAAATTCCTACAGGGCCCAGCTCAAGAATGCCGAAATCGCCAACGCAAAGAGCATAGTTTCTCTCTCCGACAAATATAAATCAGCGTTGGAACAGATTAAGAAAGAAAAGACCATCAAGGGCGATATTGACGAAGCCCTGAAAATAAGAAGCGAATTGGAAAAACTTGAAGAAAACGAAGACCTTATTAAAGCCAGGAAGATCGTTTCCGAAATACCGAAACCTGACAAACCTAAAATAAAAACAGTCGCGAAACCCGTTGAGGCCAAAAAACTGGATCCGCCAACCGCCAAGGATATAGAGGAATCAAAGAAAACCCGAAACAAATGCAAGGTGTATCGCGGCAGAAAACCGCCCCGGGTCACGTCGGTAAAAAGATCCCTTACCACAGTTAAATTGATTAAGCATCCATTAGCCGGCAAAGTATCAGTTACCGCCGAAATCCAATTAATTAAAAACGGGACTGAAACAAAGGACAGAGACACAATCACTTTGAACCAGCGTATTCCCCGCCTCACCATTAAGGCGGGTGATGTTCCTTTGGGCGACTGCACACTCGTCTACGAATATTTCTCCTCAGGCAAAGGAGGATCTTGCAAAAAGATCAGGAATGAGATTGTTTCGCTCGAAAATATTGAAGCCAGAGAAACTCTTTTTATTGATCCCATTGGACACAGGCAGATCACTAAGCATATGTACCGTTATCCAACAAGCGGCTATACATACGAAAGAGTACCTGAAGGAGGATACGATCCGGATTTGTACGGATTCGCGGTAAGTATCTTTGATGGAAATGATGATCTCATATTCCAGCGGGTATCCATCCGAAATGTCGCCGACTATATAAGCGCGTCCATCCCAAAATAGAATTCAGAATTCGCCGGATTACTGAAGTTTCTCAAAAGCCCTGTTGGCAGCACCAAGAACTTCATCCAGATTAAACGGTTTTCCTAAAGCGCCCTCAAAGCCGGCTTCACTAATTTGGTCAGGACTATAGGCTTCAATAAACGCGCTTAAAGCATAAACTTGAATATTCGGATCAAACTGCTTTATTCTTCGGCACAATTCAATACCATCCATTTTCGGCATTCTCAGGTCCAGAAAACAAACACGGATATTTTCCCGTTTAATAATCCCCAAAGCCTTTTCAGGATTTGTCGAATAATGCGGAGAAAAACCCTCGCTATCAAAAAGACGTATCATCATTTCCAGAATATCTTTTTCATCATCTATAAAAAGAACTTTCTTCTCCATAAAACGCCTCCTCCCCCCTGCATTATTCTCACGAATTATTTGTCACGTTTTTTACGTTCAACTATTACGGCATTGGGTTCCCGTACGACCCTCGATGTTTGGGCGGTTCCTCAAAAACCACAATTCAGTATGGATAAGTATACAATATTAGTTATCGTTTAACCAGTGAAGATTTTGGAATTATGGAAAAAAAATTACTTAAACCGCTTGCAGTTCTTCATGCAATATGCGGGTTAACCGCATGGGGCAAACCAAAATTACCATTGTCGCCTTCACCTGTATGCGATAGAATCTACACATGCATGGAATAATATTTGTCATATTTATTCTCGCAGCGGCAGGGATTGCAGCACTGTTCGCGCTGGCCGCCAAAAAACGCCGGGAAGCGCTTTCTGCCCTTGCAGCCAAACTTGGCCTGAGTTTTGACCGGGAAAAGAACCGAAACATTGCGGATCAATACGGTTTTCTTGACGCCTTAAAACAAGGCTCAAACAAATATGCTTTCAATGTCATCTTCGGCACTTATAAAGACCATAATATAAAGACCTTTGATTATCACTATGAAACCCATTCCACTAATTCAAAAGGTCAGCGTTCAACACAACATCATTATTTCTCATTTTTTATTCTTACTCTTCCCCGTTCTTTTCCTGAATTAAAAATCGGCAAGGAAGGATTCTTCTCCAAAATCGCGCAGGCAATCGGGTTCGATGACATAGACTTTGAATCACATGAATTCTCAAGAACTTTTTGTGTCCGTTCGCGCGACAAAAAATTAGCTTATGACGTATGTAATGCCAGGATGATAGAATATCTCCTTCAAAACAAAGATCTCAGTATTGAAATTGAGAACAAAGCTCTTGCCATTGGTTTTAATTCACGGCTTAAAGCAGAAGAAATTGAATATAACATTGAGCGCCTGATAACCGTCAGAACTCTTCTGCCCGATTATCTATTTACGGACATATAACATGGAACCTGTATTTATTATTTCAATAATCCTGATAGCCCTGCCGGTGATATATATCACCGCAACCTACAACACTCTGGTCAGCCTCAAGAACCATATAAAAGAGGCGTGGAGCAATATTGATACCGAACTGAAAAGACGTTACGATCTTATCCCCAACCTTGTTTCCATTGTAAAAGGTTATGCCGCGCACGAGAAAAACGTTCTTGAGCGTGTAACACAGCTTCGTAATCAATGCATGGAAAACAATGGTTCAACAGCGAGTCAGGAATCAGACGAAACTCAACTTGTTGGCGCTGTAAAGGAAATGCTCGCGGTAATTGAAAATTATCCTGATCTTAAAGCCGACCAACACTTTCTCAAACTCCAGAAAGAACTTGTTAACACTGAAGACCGCATTCAGGCCGCACGCCGTTTCTTTAACGGCAACGTTCGTGATTACAAGAACAAATGCGAAACATTTCCCAGCGTATTAATCGCAAACATGTTCGGCTTCGAATCTCAGGACTTTTTTAATGTTGAACCCGCCGTCCGAAACACCCCCAACCTGAAGAAGGAATTAGGATAAAGATATGACAACAAAACCATCCAGCAGAGAAAATTACAAATTAGTATTACCTGAACATTTGAATCATTACGGCTTTCTGTTTGGCGGATATTTGCTTAAGTGGGTAGACGAATACGCATGGATAGCCGCAAGTTTAGATTATCCAAGTTGTAATTTCGTCACAATAGGACTGGATAAAGTTGAATTCAGACAAAGCGTTAGAGGCGGAACTATCCTCAATTTCGTTGTTGAAAAAGTCAAACAGGGCAACACCTCTTTACAATATATGGTAAAAGTATTTCACGGCAACAGCAAAGAGGTAAACGACAAACCCGTCTTTTGCACTCATGTAACATTCGTCAGCGTGGATAAAGAAGGAAAGAAGAAACCGCTGAATAAGTAGAGCCTGCCTGTGGAAAACGTAAAGCCTCCCGCGGCATGGATCTACCCAACCCTGTTGATCCGTTTTTCAGAAACGCGCTTCGAGATCCTGAATCTGAATTGAGAGACTACGATCTGCGGGTGAGATTGGTGAACTCTTGCTTCTCTTTATTCGCTCAACAATAGCAGGAGGATACTCAATTCTGTATTCAATACGATAGACACGCTTCTCACCGGGTTTCAGCGTGATGTTCCACATCAGGAGGCCCTTCGAGTCGGGTTCTCCATCCGGCGAGATTTTTATTTTATCCACCTCTATTTCCTTGTTCTGGGAAACCGGCACGCGATCAGTGAGACTAAGGGAGACTTTATCCTCTGAAAGATTCTCAACAGAAATTTCGAATGCAATCTGCATTCGCGTACGACGTCCACGCACAATGGAACTATGCTTACGGTCAAGGGTGCGTGAAAGTTTGATATGATCGGCGACACCGAGAAATATTGAAAAAGGCTCTCCCTCCGCAATGAATTCCACATCTGTCATCCCCAGGAAAGCTCCGTCATGATATAATGATACTTTCCCAGGTAGAAGCGGTTGTTTCCCCGCATTCACCATCTCCACCGTCCGAGCCGCGTTCAGCGAAGCCTGTGGTGCCGCAACTATTCTGGTTTTTGCATCCAATATGATCTCACCAATAGGAATACGAATGGAGCTTCCGTCCGTCCTGACTGTCGGTTTGACCTGTCCTGCGAAATGAGCTGAGGTACCCCTTTTCTGTAGAGTTTTAAATATCCGTGAAATCCGCCCTTGAACAATCTGTTGACGCTTCATATTAGGTATAAGCAGCTGTTCATCCCATCCGGGATTCCTGGTATTAATCCAAAGTCGGTTCTGGCCTTCGTAGGTTTGCTGAGCTTTCCTGAACGATTGATTCTGTCCACCCATAACCTGGACCATAGAGCTGCTATTCCCAATAAGCAGAGAATCAAGCTCGGGTATACGGATGGTTTCTGTCGACGATTGTGTGGAGAAAAAGATAGCAACACCATTCCAGTCTTCACCGCTGGTCTGAGTTACTACAGCATAAGAAGAAAGCTTTACATTTCCGGGCTCTTTTCCTTTTGCGCGTAATTCGTGGGCTGGCTCCCATGTGGCGCCCGGAAGCATATATGTCAAATACAGTGTTTTCTGTTGCGACGATTCGGCTTCCACTGTGACAAGGATTGTTGATTCCTCCAACTGAGTTAATTTCCGGAGTTCATTGAGTTTACGTTGACGCGCGGAGAGTTCTGGATGTAACTCCCGGCGTTTCACACTAACTTCACGACGCTTTCTCGCAACATCCCGCATTGAGTCGGCTACAAAATCAACCACTTCACCATAGCTTTTGACATCAATCTTGCGTACAGCAGCATCCTTGGGAAGTTTTTCGAGAGAAAATACCCGAATTGATTCGATCTGTTTGGTTTGTGCCCCAAGCACCTTCAGTTCATCATCAAGCGCTCCTATCTGATCAGATATTTCCCGAACAGCGGATTCCGCCTTACGCACATCTTCATCATTAGCCTGAGCAAGATACTTCCGCTTTACCCGCACGTCAGCAATACGTGCCGAATCTGCTGATGACAAAGCGACACGCACTGATTCCTCATCAACCCAGCCCGGAAGTTTCTGAAAAGCATAGGTTACTGATCCTTTCTTGAGCTTAAGCGCCGCACTGCGAGTGATACGCGCCCTGTCAGAATAAACAGTGACCTCAGTTATTGCGGATGAAACCGACATGACCTTGTCTTGCTCGGCGGCTTGAAGAATTGACCATACACAGAAAAAAGAAAGAGTTGTTAATATAAAACGTTTCATAACCACCAGCCTCCATGACAGATTTGTTGAAGAATATTTGCTAAGATAATATAGCGCAAGGAAAAGCAGGGCAAGATCAGAATATAGATAGAAATGAGGCTTCTAACCTGCTTACACCCTCTATCAATGAATAAAAAGGTATTATTATTGATTCCTTAAAACGCAAAAAGGTAAGCTGAATCATCAATAAGGAGTATCGAAATGCGTAAAATAAAAGAAATAAATCGGCGTCAGTTTTTGGGGTCAACGGCTACTGCTGCGGCATTAGCTGCTTTGCCCGGGCGCGTATTGGGCGGGACACCACGTATTACACCGAACAACAAAATTACAATTGCTTTTATTGGCACAGGAACCATGGGAACACGCCATTTGATAAGAAGCTTAAAATGTCCGGAATTGCAAATTGTATCAGTCTGCGACCCTAATAAAAGCAGCACGGACTATCTCGAATGGATTGAATATGGCTTGAGAAAAACTATCAGAGAATTCCTGGGCGATCCATCATGGGGTGAAGGTGATAATGGCTGTCGTGCCGGCCGGGAACAGGCATTACAAATTGTGAATCGTTATTATGCCAAAACTAGAAAAAAAGATGAATACAGGGGATGCACTGCCTATGCGGACTTCCGGGAATTGCTGGAGAAAGAAAAAGATCTTGATGCAGTCTATATCATGACCCCGGAACATCTTCACGCGACCATTGCCATCGCGGCGATGAAAAAAGGCATACATGTTATCACGCATAAAACCCTCTCTAATGTGTTTCATGAAGTTGGTCTGGCAGCGGATACAGCACGCAAAAGCGGGGTAATCAGTCATATGCTGGGCAGTTATGATTTCCAGGATCGGTTCTTTTTAAAGTCCTGGCTACAGGACGGCACCATTGGGACGCTGCGCGAGATACATCTTTGGACCAATCGTCCCGTATGGCCGCAGGGCATGGAAAAACCAATTGAAACTCCTTCGGCTCCAAACGGCTTAGATTGGAATTTATGGCTGGGACCAACTCAGCACCGTCCTTATCATCCCATGTATACCCATACTCTTTTCCGGGCCTGGTATGATTTCGGCAGTGGAGCTCTGGGCGATATGGGTTCATATGCCCTTTATCAACTTTATAAAATGTTCGATTTTGGCGTACCAACGAAAATTGAAGCACGCCGAACTGTTACTCGTAAAATACAGGGCTTTCATACTGTTCAGCAGAGCAGAAACGATTCATTTCCTCACGCATCTACGGTTCGATTTGATTTTCCGGCAAATGCTGAATTGCCTCCCGTTTCACTTTACTGGTATGAGGCCGGTTTAAAACCTCCCAGACCTGTTGAGCTGGAAGAAGGCAGACAATTACAGAAAGAGGGCGTACTTTTTGTTGGGGATAAAGGCAAGATCATGGCCGGTTTCCGCGGACGCAGTCCCCGCTTAATCCCTGAATCAAGAATGAAAAACTGCAAGAGACCAGATGTGATAATTCCGAAATTCAAAGGCAGTGAGTGGGGTAAATGGATTTCCGCCATACAGAAAAATGAACCTTCGGACGGCGACTTTGCTCATATACAGCCAATGGCCGAAACCATTTGTCTGGGTACGATAGCACAACGTTTGGGTGCGTCATTAGACTGGGATGCAGATAAAAAACAATTCACTAACGCTCCCGAAGCCAATAAGTTGCTTTATCGTAAATACCGTAAAGGATGGGAATTATAGTCGTATCTCCAAAAGCTCTTCTACGGCCTGACCATCGCATTAGTTATTCTTTACCTGGATCAAGTACCCGACCAAGAAACAGGATGCTTCCCGTCACGTTGTCCCGGATAAGGAAGAGGAACGGATGGTCTGCTTTGAATATATGTGCCCTAGACTCACTTTTCCTCATGATCACCGCTGTCGCCGCAGCTGCTTCGGTCCCCTCCTCGTTCACTTCGACAAATGCTTTGTGAAGCACCAAACCAATGAAGAGGGATCTTGTTCCATCCATTCCTGAGAAGTCAGCACCTGAACCGAAGGCTCTCCGCATTCCTAAATCTTGCAGCGGTTTGTTAAGCTCAAATGTTCCCCATGTCATTTTGAACCTGGGCAAGTAGACATTGACCTCCTGCTGAGAAAAACGAGAAAACCATGCATCCAGATTCTTCGCTGTGAATTGATTCTCAATCTCCGAAAGACCATCAGGCTTCTTGGGCAGGACAATCACCATAGACAATTCCTTGCCCACGTAAGGGAGTTCCAGCAGTTGAGCACCTTTGATCTCTCCATATCTGAATTTTCCCTTTTGATACATCATGGAAACTTGTGTCTTCGCGTCGCCGGAAAGAGAGAAGTCAGACTTTGTGGTGCGCTTCGGGTCGAACTGGCTTGCCCAGTTCCCTTTGAAATAGATTGCATTAACCAATACCAGAACGGTCATAGGGTCCAAATCACCCGGGCCAATAAGATTCTTAATCTTGTCCTTCGTCTTGTCTTCAATCCATGAGTTGATAATCTTGCGTGCTTTTTCGGCTGCTTTCATGTAGTCCACTGGTGTAATAGACACACCGTAGTACCGTTTGGTGAGCTTGAGATATTCCGGCAATAAACGGTAGTCTTTCTGCGGCCACAAGGAGTTGGCAATGTGCAGCTGCACCTGCCCTTTCTTCTGAATCTCACTAAAGACTGTGTCGAGTTCGGCGAAAGCGGGATGAGTCCGGTCCGCACCGAGTGTGAAATGAAGAGCCTTGGCCATTTCCTCTTCTGTATCCCCGCGAGCGCCGCCGTATGTCATGGCCAATGCGGACGAGATGCTGTAGGGCGAAAGGAAAAGATTACCTTTTTCTTTCTTCAGTATCGAATACAGATCGAGAGCAAAGGCGTTATTCCCTGTAATCAGTGGCTTGATGTCTGTGCGCTGCTCCGCGGCAAAGGTAAACGACACGGCCAACAGAGAAACCAACAGCACCCCAATAATGTTTCGGTGTCTCGTCATCTTCTCCTCATGCCCAATAAATGATGGGGTGCCTTCAGCCCCGTACCGTGCTCCGGCTCTGGTACCGGGGGGGGGCTGACTATTTGCTTTTCTTGATCAGATTAATGGCTTTCTCGGCAAAACGTTTGCCCAGTTCTTTATAACCTTCTTTCGAATAGTGAACACCATTTTTCTCTCCGTTAAGATCGTCAGTATCCACCCAATCCCAGAGAGGGTCAGCTTCGCATACATCTTTCTGTATCTTTCGAATAGCATCCCATCCGCCTTTCCCCGATCTGGCGTCACTCAAACGGCCAATCACAACATTAATGTTTTTGAAACCGAGATCATCGCGTAACTGCTGAACAAGCCCCTTCAGCCCATCAGCATAGACCTCGTGATGATTTTCCTTGGCATCCCGTTCACCCTGCATCCAGACAAAGGTTATGCTGGTAGATTTTTTCTGTCCTACAGCTTCCTTCACTTTTTCCATCAGTCTGTCGTACAGCTTTCCATCAGCTTTAGGTTCAGTGCCCTTGGCCGGCTTCCATTTTTTATACCAGCGACGGATAGGTTGACCGCCTTGAGCGTCTTTGACAACAATCACATTGTCCTTGCCAAATGCTTCTATGACAGTCGGCGTGAATGATATCTCTGGATCGAGTCCTGCCATGTTCGATTGCCCCGATAGAATAAACAGGTGTTTTCCCTGTTCCGCTCCATTGGCGGACGCCGCCGCAAGTAATGCTGCCAAAGTGATGATGTACAGATGTCTCATTTCATTCTTCCTTTAATTGCCTGACCACTATTAGTTCTCAAAAAACCACATCTAATGCGGGCGAGTGTACAATATTAGATATTGCTTAACCAGTGGAGATTTTGGGGTTATGAGGGGAGAGATTGAAGGAGAGAGACCTGACACCGATTCATTGAAACCTTGATAATTTATACGATTTTAAAAGAGCAACTGCCGTGCCAAAACGTCTTTTCCGTTTGACGAAAAGAGCTTTATTTGTTATCATGCTTCCCTGAAAGGAGACATGTATTATGAAAATCAGCAGAGACAATGATGGGCTTAATATGACACCTATGATTGATGTGGTTTTTCAACTCATAATATTTTTTGTTGTAACCATATCTATTTCATCGAAATATAACGAAACCATTGAGCTTACAAAAACACCTCACGGGGATACTCAAATATCCCCAAACACAATGACCATAGAAGTCGATAAGCGTGGCTGGATATCGATTAATGGAACACCTGTAAGCTACGAAGCATTAGATGTCATGCTGGATAACCGACGAAACCGAATAGGCACGTTTCCTGTCATGATTCGAGGTGACAACCGCACAAAACATGCAGACATAGAATCTGTCCTTAATCTCTGCGGTAACCATGGTATCCACCAAATTAAGTTCGCAACAAAACACGATACCAGATAACTCGGAATCAGCGGCACGTTGCACTATAACATTTATAAAAAACTATCGAAGTCCTACTCTGTCGTCTTCCTTTCTTCCTTTCGCCTCACCATCGTGATCTGCCTGCCAAACCGAATATGCTCCTCCATCCCGCATTCAGACAGTAGTCAAGAGCGCCGTTACCCTGCTTTATCTTGTTGGCGTTCTGCGGGGTTCATGTTTGCATAAAGCCACAACTTTTCTGATATGCTCAATGTGCGCGGACTTGATGTGTTGCATCATGCCGGCTTTCTTAAACTCCCTCAGACTTGCCTTCATTAAATAGTCGTTGAGTTCCTCTGTGTATATCTTGAATTGCCCCTGCATGGAGCCTTCTCCGTTGATGTTTATATCAAGCATTAACGCCTTCTTTTCGTGTTCGAAATCAAAGTCCGATAAGGTTATCAGCTTTATCTTGCGTTTCCGCAGTGTTCGGAAGTATATCCGTCGATGCGGGATATCATATACAACCTGCCATTTTGTAAAATCACCTTGGGCAACTGCATCAAGAGTGCCGAACGCATACTCCACGGCATTCTTTCGACCGTCGTATTTCCTGATCATGCGTGCAGCGCGGGCAAAACGGCTCCTCTGCGACATCACAGTCTTAAGGGCACGATCATAACTCGTGTTTGCCAGCACCTTTACCGGGAGACCTTCAGCAGACCTGTGCACCATCTTGCCCTGTATAAATTCTATTACAGCGCTTCGGCCGGAATGGTCGCTAATGAAATAGTGGAGCTTTACAGCGTACGGCGAGATCCGCACACAACGAGCAGACTGAATGACCTCATCGACAGTTCTGCATGTGTCCAGGTGATACTGAATCCACTGTAGTTCGTTAATAGTCTTGCGCTCGTCCGAACAGGGATGTTTTGTCTCGGACACCAAACTCTCTATCACAAGCCCTTGCTCGTTCATGCCGCCTACCGGGACTTCCTTGCTGAACTGGTTGAATGTGACACTACCGTATTTGGACACCCATGACACAGGTTTCTCTGGCGAAAGGACAAAAGCTGTTTTTCGAACATGGCGTCGATTAACAATCACAGCACCCACATCAACATTCCAGTCGAAGTTACGACCATACACAATGTTCTTCCCGTTCTGGAGGCAGAATGTAAGACAGGCAGCAGCGTCCAGGCTAAGGAGGGTCAGCATCAGCACTATTGTCAACCACAAGTACGTCTTGGATTTATTCATCATACAAGCCATTCGTCAGTCACGAGATTTTATTTGGTAACACTTATATGCAAGATATGTGCCAAGACAAGGGGATCTTACATAAACCCTGAAAATCAGGTCTTTTATCACACAAAATAAAACCATCCCTACTGTTCATGGTTATATAATATGCATCATACGCATCTGCCACATACATTCTATGCTCATTAATATCTTTGGAAAATCATAGCCCTGCCTGCCCTGCTTGCCATGAGGTTTCCGAAGGGAGGTAGCCGAAGGGAGCTTGTCGAGGTGGTCGAAACGGATGAATGAGCGAAGGAGGCTGGTACCGTAAGCAATTCGGGGTCAGGCCCCTGATCATCCAATCAGTGACCTGACCCCAATTATTAATTTCTACGGATTCGCTATTTCTTTTCTTAAGACACCGGAACCTGTTACATACTCTTGAGGTTCTTAAGCGGGCGAACCTTGGTCTTGGTAGTAGCCGGCTTGGCCTTAACATCCATCAGTTCTCCGGGCTTGAATGGATTAGGAACGCCCAGGCGTGCCTTCCGCGCGGGAACTTTGACCTTTTCAATCTTGAGCAGTCCGGGCAGAATAAACTTTCCGCAACCGCTACGGCCAAGACTCTTTTTGATATTAGCTTCCAGCGATTCCAATACGGCAGCAACCTGCTTCCGCGTCAACTCTGTGTCCGCGCTGATATTATTCAGCAGCTCCGACTTAGTGATAGGTTTCTCCATTAGACTACCCTTTCTTTAATGTGTTTACCTTTGACCACAAAACGTGTCGTTCTACATTGAAAATTACGGGATACTTCGCATTCAAGCAAGCTCTTTCACTCACAAATATCTATTTCTCTGAGCGCCCCCCCCCTCGCCGCGTCCCCGTGTCGCCAAGGCAAGAGTGACACGACGAGGGGGAGGGGGAATGACGCGGCGAGG
>JBHORK010000005.1:0-72263 GCA_042565725.1 Verrucomicrobiota bacterium | reverse complement strand
GTGCCGCACTTTTCAACCGCCGCTACACCGCCGCACTTTTCGACCGGCGTTTACACCCAAGGAAGATCATCCGGTTTAACTTGGGATTTCAAGGACTTATAGAGAGCCTTTATCACACGCTCGACCAGAGACGGATAGGTTTTGTCTGTCTCGGCAACAACTTGCTTTTCAAAATCCTCGGGCTGAAGATGCTTAAGATCCCACCACCTTACAAACTCAACATACTTACTGAATTTCTCTGCCCTCCGAGTGGCATATGCGAGCATGATTGAATGCAGAGGTCCAGGTTTTGGGATTTGCAACGTAGCGTATTCATGTAAACAGTTCCGTACTTGATCCATATTTGCATTCTCTGCAGCCATCAACGTCTTTATTCTGCGCTGCAGTTCCCATCCTAAACCAGTATGAGCATCCTGCTCGTCAGGCAGCTTCTTTATTGCTGACCGGTAGAGCCCCAGTGCTTTCTCGTTATCTCCAGACTGACCGACCTTCCGGGCCTGTTCCAGAATATCGAGATCCGGGTTGAGGCGGTTGGAATAGTATTCGAGCGCTGCAAGAAGTTTATCCTCATCATCTGGTATAGAAAGATCTTTAAACTCGCCAAGCAGCTTACCGGCAGTCTCACGCTCGTTCCCGTGTAGTGCAGCCTTTATAGCATCAGACAAAACCCAGCCGTGGGCACGGATGTTCCAAATATCTAAAGAGTCTCTGCTTATCAGAGAACGAGATAGAGCAAGCGCATCATCCAGCTTACCTGTTTTTCTTAAATTGAATACTTCTTTGCTATCACTCATGATACGTCATCTCTTTGTTATCATCTGCTTGTGAAACTTTATCAGATGCATATGTTGAAATCAATAAATGAGCTGTATCTACTGCGGGCAGCATAATATTGGTTAGTTCTAATGCTCGTTCCGGATCTAATCGGGATAGTATTTTCCACGTGCTATAAGTTTCTTCTGGCTGACCCATACGCCAGTATGTGACACCGAGATTGAATAAAGTGCAAACATGATCTGACTCTATCACCAAGACCCTGCTAAAGCATTCCACGGCATCCGAAAATAAGCATTTCTCTATATATGTTAAACCGAGTGCTATTGCTTGTTACAAGGTGGATCCCAGTTATCTATCAGATCTGATTCCTCTGCCCTGCGAACAGATGCGCTGGTTGAGCTCGTGTGAGCATGGATATGTGTTCCACCATTTCGCTTTACACACGGCATTTTGTCGTGATTGGAGAGACGATCACTAAGACTTTCGGTTTCCCCAATGTAAATAGGGCTCCACTTACCCGGACTCGTTTCTTTGGCAAAGATGTAGTTTCCGGGAGAGTCCTTAAAAGTTGTCCCAATGGGGTGAATCCAGTACTTATACTGCTTGCCTGATTTTCCCGGCCACATAATTGTTTGATCACTCATAAACTAACTCCTTCTATATTTGAATTATTACAGAAGGACTATCGCAGAAAGCGTGCCAAGAGCTGTGTAGACATAGAGAGATGCAGAACAGCATGCAGAACAAGTACTTACAGATGTCGCCGCGATACTGGTATGGAGGGCAGATATCAACTGTAGTTGAATTCTGCTTTAACTTAGGTTGAAAACTGCTGTCGGCAACCTATTTTTTGGAATAGGATATAGTAGTGGCCTTGCAGCGGCGCTTTGTTTGATCAATGAATCCCAGACTGAACTTTCCCTCGGGTTTTTGAAAGATATCAAGCCCGCGACCGAGAATTATCCTCCAACCATCATCTGTTTCAATCGAACGGTCATGTAGATCATTTTTCAGGTCGTACTTAAACACAATGTTATTCTTTGCCAAGTTTTCCTGGAGTTCATCCAACTTTGCAGCAAGTTCAACTTCCTGATACTCCGACTCAGCAGAAGTTTCCAATTCCAGTTCAACATGCCCACCGGTCGGGGCCAGGAAGTCGCAAAAATTCATCAAGTTATGAATTTGGTAGTCATAGCGGATGTAGGGATCCACAAGCGTGATGCACTTCGCTTTTCCAAGATAGGGCGCAAACAGTTTCTCATAGGAAACACCCTTTTGCCCATCTTTCAAGTCAACAGTTGCTTCGAGTGGATCCCTTTCAGGATCAAACGGATCAAGTGTTACCTGGGATTCCACAGCCTCTGGCTTGACCTCGGGATGTGATAGCTGAGACTCGTCCGGATAGTTGCTCTTGATAGTCACCCATTTGAACTCAGGGTCCAGTTTGGCCAGCTCGTCACGAACCTGCTGGCGCATCCGAATAGCTGGATTAACACAGTACTCTGTGAATTGATCCTCACTCATATTCAGATCAGGGAAAAGCAACTTAACAAAGCCCTCTGCAAGACGGGCAATCGCTTTGTTGTCTCGCATATCTTCGCATTCCGGCAGACGCATGTTCTGCGAGATGTAATCTGCATATTGCAAATCCCCTCGCAATTCGTGAAGCACCTCGCTGAAGAAATCCCCCTTGAATCCCAGGCTACAAGATGGTGTATTCTTTGTAATTCTCGGCATAAACCAGCCTTCCAATATCCCATGGATACGGTCAACAAAGGCTGACTCCTGAAGTGCAGGCGGGAGCTCCTTGAAAATGCCGTTAGTTTCGTACAGGGGGCGTCTGTCAGTGCCAATCGAGATGTTGCCCAACATTACAAATCCTGCTTCTGATGTACCCATATCTCCAGTAGCTCGGCGATAGCGCCCGCTTTCCAGGTACATCTTTAGTCCAGCCATTGCTTCTCCCGCCGTATCAGTGTGGATCTTCTGAACTTCATCGACCACAACAACGTCATAACGCGGAAATAATCCCATTTGTTTGCTTCCACTGTTATAGAAGAGTGCTGGGGCAGACAACTTGCCCCCTGGAATTACCGCCGCATAGCGGCTGATATTATCGAAGACAAATGATTTGCCAGTGCCCTTTGGCGCTAGCTCTGCCACATTTGCCCGGGGTTGCACCAAGGCAATGACCCGACTTAGAAGCAACATCTTCTGGGGCAGTGTATGTACATCCGGATTGAATTGACAACTTGAGACCAAAAGGTCGATCCATTCGTCCAAGCTGAAGTTCTTCCGGCAATCTTTGTAGTATTCCAGATCCACACCAGGAGTTTGGAACGGTTTGAAGTCCACCATCCATATCTGGCCCTTCTTAACATCTTCACCATTTGGTGGAACGTAGCGGAGAGTACCCAAGCCCCACATGCCCGTCTTGAGTAGCATAGGATTCTCGTCGATAATTCCCTTCTGGATCATCGCTTTGTTCACGTCCAACACAGGGATGCTTAATTCGTGCGTGTTATTATCGAGATTCACATTCACTCTGAAATCATCCAGGATTTTGACTTCCTCTTGCTCCTTGAGACGATTCAGGATGATGTTCTTGTCCGCCTTCTGGGGAAGATAGGTTGACACAATATTGATTATTTTTTCGCGACCACTATCAGTAAGTAAATCACCGTCCATGAATTGGCTCACTATCCATTCACCAACGTATACAGGAATAGAGCGGGCGCCAAAACCGGCCTTCGACATGAGCCCTTTGTTGATGACTACTTCACCATAGTAGTCTCGAGCTTTTGCTTCATATGTTTTCATAGCTAACCTTTCGTTATAGGTCTTTCAAACTAAAACCACCTTTGCTCACTGTCCGGAATTCGGACGCAACCTTGAGTTCGCATACCTGTTGCTGCCCCGCGAGTTCATAGGTGATTTGGAGTATTAATTCATCAACTGACTCAGCTGATCGCTGGAAATAGCACTGAAGATTGATTTGTGCACTGCCACCGGGAGGAACAGAGCAGAGATTGGCGTCTTTGATCTCAGCGCTTGGGGTGAGGATATCCACGCGTTGTATTTGGATAAGCTCGCGATTAGAGTTCTGGATTTCGATAGTCAGCGGCATCACACGCTGAACGTAGAAAACAGCCTTGCCGGTCGACGAATCCTGCCTGAGATTAAGGAACCGCGTACTGGGAAGATCCCATGAAACTGGTGCAGGGCTAAACACACTAGTCTGGACGATTACCTCCTCCAGTGTGGCCCCACCATGAACAAATCCTGCAGAGGAACGTCCGCCCACAGTGCTGTGGCCCTTTGGGATGAAGTACGTAGAATTGTCTTCGCCAAATGGATCAATGAATCTGTAGCCCAGAGCCCAGAGATTCTCGGGAATCGAGTCAGCCTCGGTCGTATCCACAATGCCGAAGCGATGCTTTTCCTCTGGAAATAGCTTTTTTACCATTTTCGAGTCAAACGACTGCCTTTCTTCCGAGAGGATGCTGGTTGCGCCATGGTCTGTCATTACAATGATAGAGAAATCATCTTCCCGGCATTCGGCTCGGTCGAACAGTGCTCTGGCTGTGTCGGCCAAACGTGCAAAGCAGCGGGACAACTCCTCTTCATACGAGGTCCCTTGAGCCTCAATGTCAGAGTGGAGAATCTCGTCGCAAAGCAACCAGTTCAAAACAACCGTTGCGCAGTCTAATGAGGGATCGAATTCCTGCACATCCTTCAGTGCGGAGCAATAGAAGATTGCTCGATCATTCCATTCCTCTTTGGCGCGCTGTTTCAAGATCTTGCGATAGTCTGTATCTGTTGTCGTCCATGATCCGGCGAGTAGCTTTGGTTTTGAGGTAGCAGTGTCGCTGGGTAAAGGAGCAAACCTGTAATCGCTTCGGTGTTTCTGAAACCCCGCATTTGATAACGCTCTGTCCAGCAATGTGGTAAAAGCCAAGGGAAGGCAGTCCACCAGAAGGATCAGACAAAGCCGATTCTTCTCTTGCACACTTGCGTAATCCGACAAAGTGTGAACCAAGCTCCGTGATGACATTTGCCCTATGGCTTCGTAGTTCTGAATGTACCAATCGCTGAATCCAACAGCCAGCTTCTCCAAGTCCGTGTCGACACTGCCTGTCCGTATTTGCCATCGTCGGTATCGTGAATACTTATCAGCAAATTGAATCCAGTCGTCTGCTTCAATAGAGCCCTTATCCTTGTTAAGCACCGGTTTCTCCGGAACCATGAACATGTCGACTTCGTCGAGCATGACTGAGCTAAGAGCAGGACATTCGGAAAATCGTTTCTTCAATGCCAACAGGTCATTCTCTTCAAGTTTGATATTCAATCGACGAAGGAGCTCGATGCAGTTACTGTATTCCTTGCGTAATCGACCGGACATGGCCGCAAGGACTTTTCTGAAATCCCCGAGATCCGTGACGGTTGGTGAAATATCGCGGAAGAAAACATCAATCTGGGCAATAGCCTGCTCTCGCCCGCCGGATTCAAGCGGGAGAGATTTCAGCGTGTTGATCGGCAGCTTGCGAACAGATGAAGCCGTCTGCATTGAAACCACAAATTCAAAGAGTCGTTCTGGGTATTGAGAAAGAAGAGCCCACAGTGTCAACTCTCGCCATAGTGTCTGAGGGTTCTTTTCCAGCCCAGCACAGACGTAATCTACCCATTCCTCGCTAGCATTCTGCCTCCATATCGCACACTTCTCCCGAAGGCATTCATTCACAATGGCGTATCGGTCTATTCGAGGTCGTGCTTCGGGAGCTGCCACCTGGGTAATAATGGATGCCACATTTTCGGATGTAATAGCAGAAGCCAAAGTTGCATCCCCGTAGACATGAGCCAGCATAGCATCCATGAACGAGTCGTATCTGTCAGCTTCGATGGGGATGCTCTGGAGATCTTGTTGAATAACAATATCATCAGTGAGCCAGTCAGGAGCCGCGACACCCCATTTATCGGTCAAAACCGAGATGGAAGTAAGTTCTCTGAAATGGCACGCCTGCGCAGTTTGTGCACAAAAGTTTTTTAGCCAGGAGTAGATAGCCTTATTCGTCACCCAGAGTGTGCAGCCGCCCATCACGAGCGCCTGGCAGGCACGCACGTAATCAGCCTCGCTGCCAACGAGGATAACACCTTCGGGCACTTCTGCAGAAGGTGTACCTGTGAAGCAAATTTCTCTGACATCTTTATTCATCACTGTTCCATCTCAACTTAAGCTCCCAGTTCCTGATCAATGTGATCGATCAACTTACCCGCTTGGGCATCGGTTATGATCTTCTGTTTTGCGCATTCCTGCAGCATGGACGTCATCACAGATCTTAACCCCTCAATATCTTCGGGAAACTTAAAAACCCCTTCTTTCCAGTAGAGGTCATTTTGCGTGACAACAACTTTATATTCCATGCTCTTGTTGACAATATCAGCAGAAACAAGATCGCTTGAGTTGCCTTGGTCATCCAGTGCGCGCGCCTTGATGGTGATATGCGGTAAGGTATCAAACTCCTTCGATAAAGCAGCTCCACCATCTAGTCGTATGGCTGTTTCTGAGGACTTCGGATCTTCGCCATCAATTGTGTAGATAATAGTCCCTGTGCCATCAGAGAGGACGATGTCGATGACTCCACCTTTCTCGACCTCAAAACGTGTATCAGAAATCTTCCTGGCCTTCACGCCAGCTTGAATCGCTGGAGATTTGACGACAACGGCGGCCGCTTCCACCGCTTCCTTGGCTTGGCGCCATTTTGCTACATAGTCATCGGTGTGCAAAGCTGTCCATTCGTACATCTCGCCGAGCCCAAAATCTCTGGGTAAGAGACTGAAAAGAGCTGTCGGAAATTCGGTGCCTCCACTCAGAAGCTTTACCAGCGTTTGAGCTTCAGGATGGTCTTCATACCTTAACGCATCGCGTTGTGTGGGGTTCAAAGATTTGAACCAGTCTGTCACAACGCGCTCGCAGACCACGACATCTCCAGCTTCTCCATGGAGCTTGGCCACCGCTTCCGCAACCAAGCCATTTGCTTTGATCTCGCCCGACTCAAGCAGAAGAACGTCTCTTGAAAACTTCTCGCTTATGGATTCTGCATCCTTCTTTGCGATATCATCACCCACGGGCTCCCCTGTGTACACGCTTGGCAAGAGACTTAAGATGAACTCAAACCGATCACTATCTTCTGTTTTGGCAAAGACATTTTTCAAAGCAGCGATACGCTTTTGATCTGCCTTCTTGTACAATGCCTCTACTCTGGCCACCGGCATAACTTTGTCCCGCCACCACAGCGATAGCATTTCCATGACGTCGCTCAGTGCGCGGATCTCACCATGTTTAAGTGCGGGAGCCTTCACGGCCTTGGCGAAACCTTCGACAAGTAGCTTCTGGGGTTCAGAAATATCCCTGACCTGAAGAATGAGCTTGGTTGCTGGATCTGCTACTGTCGCAATAATATCGTCGCAGCTGTCCAGGAGGCCCTCAGCCATTCGAGTTGAGTCCCTATAGGCACGCAGTCGTTCACCAAAGGCCCGCACGACGTGAGCGAGACACAGCGCCAACATTGTTCCGCTTGCGCCATACTCTGGTGCACGTGCTTCCTGTAGGAATTCTCCCAGCATTAAGGTCTCTGAAGGTTTGAGGTTCGCCATTCTAGCCAGAAGTTCTTTGAGAACCGGCATATCGTCAGAGAGCTTGACTGAATCTGTTTCGCAGGCAAAGTAAGTCACAGGGCCTTGACTATCTGTCTTCCTCAAGGCACCGGCACCTTTCAATAGGGTCTTTTCGAGATACCTCTTCTCACCGTGATTATCAGGGTTACCATTGTCGATTT
This sequence comes from Verrucomicrobiota bacterium, assembly GCA_042565725.1. Classification (GTDB taxonomy): domain Bacteria; phylum Verrucomicrobiota; class Kiritimatiellia; order UBA8416; family JBHORK01; genus JBHORK01. Next base: position 64,650 of record JBHORK010000005.1, on the reverse strand, counting down.
GGACACGATCAGCTTCCAAGAGATTGCTGATTGCCTGCTTCAGTGCCGTATTCTTGCCGGTCCGCCACTTATCATCGTGCACACAGTTCAGATCAGGGTGTTTTATCCGGCATCGCTTTGCGAACAAGGAAGTGCATACATCATCAACGGGTTTGTGCTCCTGTGGCGGCTTGTCAACCACTACGGCTCCCACCTTACCGTACCAACATGAATTGGCTCCTTCTCGGATCTGGATCAAGATTCTCTGCAATTCAGGTAAGAAGCCATCCTCAGGATTGTCGAAAATATCGCGCAAACGCGATTCTGTCTGCGCGCTTAGTTTTGTGGTTGAGTCAGGACTGAGATAGTGGCGACAGGCCTTAACGCGAAGAAGCGTTTCAGAGAAGGGGATTGGATCATGAGGAACCCCCACGATTAGATTGTCACTCGGAACAGTCTTAACGGCATCCCTGGCGACTTTACGCTCCGCCTCGTCTTCACAAAGTGCATATACGATACACCCTTCATAGCTCGATTTCTCTTTGGCTTGGGCAGCATCGAAATCTTCTTGCAGTTTTGCCCAGTACTGCTCACCAAGGTCTTTCGCCTGAGCGAAGTATCGCTTGAATCGCTTGTCTTCGCCAAAATGCAGGTTGTACTGTTTGGCGTCCAGGTATTCTAGATCCTTGCGGTCGCCACCTTCGCGAAGCAATTCGTCGACCTTGTTGCGTGGATGTAGCGAGGCTTCTTTCAAATATTGTTCTATGAGATCATACGGATCCTCGCCGGTTCCGACGGCCATCTCATAGGTCTTGGATTGTCTACGGAAGAACAATGCACCGGCCTTCTCCAAGTGCTTCAGCTTCCTTTCAATCTGTTTCTTTTCGGGGTTCGTGAGCGCGTAAAGTCCAAACTGGATATTCTCAGCGGCGCAAGGGATCTGGCACAACTGGTAAATCAGAATAGTGCGAAGCAACCGCGTGTGCTCATCAGACGCCTCATCAAAGAGCTCACCTTGCATCGATTTGCGAAGCGCATCAGTACTGGCAACATATCCATTCACCAATTGCCGCTGACGATCTCGAAGTTCAGGGTTTCGTGGACTGAGCTGCTCTTTGAAAAATATATAAAGTCCGTCTACGGTATATAGGCTGAGTTTTCCACCATCCACCAACAGCCCTGTGCGTTCGATAAACTCCAGATACGAGCCTGGTTCTCCGCCAACATCACCGGCAAAAAACGTAAACGTACTACGGACGTCTGAACCCACCTCTGATGATAGCCGGAGCAAGCAAGCCAGTGTCATTGGATGCACGCCATAGATATCCTCCAGAACCCGTTGGCGGACGCGTTGTACGTCATCGATCCACGGGAACAGTTTCAACGTGCCACAGGTTGGCAGGAGTTGATCAAGAACACCCAGCTTCGGCTCTATCTCCTTCTTCCATGTATCAGCAGATTTATCTACTTCAACAATTGCACTGATGATTTCTTCAATGCCTTCATTCAAAAGGTCAACCGAAGTAAGGCGAGCCGTCATCACAGCTGCATCATCCTGACTGAACCTGTCCGAATAAGCTGAGAATGACTTGTGAATACACCCGACAAACACCACGTTGGATAGATTCTGGCAGATTGACTCCATAAACCCCTGTAGCACATCTTTGGAATACTCTGCCTTTTCCAGCGTAAAGCCGAATTCATCAAAGAAGATAGCTAGCCCAACGAAACGATCCTTGAAGGCGTCGGTCTTCACTAGGCGTTCAATAATTGGGATAATGTTGCCGGATTGAGCCTGGAATTCCGTACCGCCCTGGGCCTCTTTGTATGCCACACGAAAATTCTCAAGCATTTCTGCATTGAATTTCTTCAGTTCCGCGCGAAGCGCCACAACAGTCACACCTGACGCAACATTCTCCAACGCCTGACTGAAGTCCTCGTAATAGTTACGGATGGCCTTCTTGTCCTTTGCCTTGGATTCCCAGTCAGCAAGTAGTCGTTCCGCCTCGTCGAACTCAGTGTGAACACCCGCATCCAATCCCATGCGGTCACACGCCTCAAACACCGCACGCAGCACACGTTCCTCAAAACTCCGGCCTGTTTGGTAGTCACAAATAGCGACAAGATACTGGCCCCCTTTGCGCACATTTCTGAGCATCTTTCCCTTCTCGGCATCAAGGGTCGTGTAGTTATCGAAGAATTGTTTCATTTCCGGGTCACTGCTTGAGTGACTCAGCATGTTTGCGAACATCAGGGACAAATGTGATTTTCCAGTTCCATAAGAACCACTCAACATGTAGAACTTCTTGTCGTTAGGCTGATATAGCCCACGAGCTAATCGTTCCAACGCATTGCGGTGGGCTTTCGTCGGGCGATACATCGCCATACGCCCGGCATTCATTTCGGCCTCTTCGAAATCAGACTTCAATTTAACGAAGTTGGCGTATCCGCTCTTCAATCTGACTATGTCAGCTATTTTAATCATAGGTTGCTCCTGACCTTATCTATTATCACAGAATCTGTTTGATTCTATCGTATTCCTCCAAACACTTTCGCTTGCTCTGAAACTCGCCAAACACCTTAATTTCTTTTTTCTTTAGTACTGGAAAAGCATCAAGTATATAGGCAAAATCCTCGCGGCTCAAATCGTAGAGATGAGCAACATATGCATCAACTTCAGCACGCAGTTGGGATCTGGGACCTGTATCCCTTCGATCCGGGAGACGGTCATGGACACCGCAGGCAGTTGCCCAAGATCGTGTTAGATCCTTTGCCGATGCTGCAATATTTGCACGAATCTCTCGCTCATGTGCTGGGCCATAGTCTGTGCTGCCTGCTCTCGGATACCAGAAATCCGACATGCTCCACTCTTCATTGTAGCATTGATGCCAAAAACCCTCCATCGCAGCATCATCACATACCAAACGAGCAACACGCGCGACGAGTGCTCTGAATATCATGTCCCCAGATGAACGGCACACAAACGGCGCACGCTCCATAATGTGCTGAGATAAGTGAAGCCGAACCATAAATCGAATTATATAGTCCAGACAGAAGGAATTGAGGATACCCAATGTATAAGCCTGCAGGTTACTGGCCGGCACGATCTTTTCAGAAGAAGGATATATGATGCGCGCAGTCTCAAGGCAGGCGCTCCCTGCAGGGAGGAGAGTTGCTATGCAAGTTCGTTCGCTTGTCCCTCCAGTGACATCTCTGAAAACAAGGCGGTATTGTTCCCATGGCTGGGACGCCGCCTCACCATAAGCATCTTTCAATAAATGTTCTGGAACGAATGTTTCTACAGGTAATAGTCTGTGGTCGAACTGTTGAAAGCACCTACCAACGTAAACAGGAATATCAGAGGGGGTTCCATTATCAAACCGCCATGCATCATTATTACTCATCATTTCTATAGAGAAATTAAAGCGCATCTCTGATGTCGCGGTTCCTATGGTCTCTGTTGTTCCATAGAAATGTTCTGTTAGGTCAACGTCTTTTTGTCTTTTGAATTCGAGAATACTAAGCTTTTCAGGTGAAAGAGACTCTATTGTGGAGAGAGATAATTGAAGGCCAGAACGATCTAGAATTCGCAAAACACCGTCTAACAGATTTGGATGGACAGCTTCTCTTGGATCAGTAAGAAAACAAACACGAAAACTCTCAGTACTCCCCGTCTTTTTCGCACAAAAGGCAATAAACCGAAACGCATGATGGACATTCTTAAAGATAAACTTCTCATTGCTAAAGCAGAAGAAAGCGCTAACCGAACACTTCATAAAGAAAAGGCGTCTAAGCGGAGAAGCGCCTTTGTCAGCATTGAAACTTCCAGGAAGCACGATGCCTATCACGCCTTCGGGCTTAAGAAGATCATAAGCCCTATGTAGGAAATAGTGGTATAGATTATTCCTGCCGCTTGGCTTATATGGGTATACGGCTGGCTCCTTAAAGAATGCATTGGCCTCTTGAAAGGTGCTCTTGTGTCGTGCCCACCCGTCCTTTACTTCAGGATGGGCATTGCAAAGTTCATCAATTCTTCTAAGACTCTCTGAACGCCCTAAAGAGCGAAACTGTTTATCGTATTTACCAAAGAACTCGGCTGGTTGAGCTGTGACCATATCCCAAGGTGGGTTCCCAACGGTCGCGCAGAAGCCCAAGTCCATGCTTTCCGGGAAGGCCAGAGCCCAGTGGAAGAAATTGTGCCGAACCCTGTACGCCTCGACAGCCTCCCAGGTTTCGAGCAGGTCGACGTTGCCAACTCCCTCAATAGAACCAGTTCTTGCTAAGTGTGAAACAAGCTGCCTGTAAGAATCTTCATCAATACCCGAATCCATGAGATAGGCGGTGTGGAGATCGGCTAATGGCGCTAAGTGTTTATGAGCTTGATTCTGCGCATTCTCAAAAAGATCATGCATCTGATCTGTGTCATCCTCATCAACTGTAGCAATATCGGCAATACTTTTGGCTGCTTCGACCGAAAAAGAGGTCACCCTATCCCACTCGGAAAATTCTTCTTGGTCAGTCTTCTTTCTTTTCTTATCCTTCTTGCGCTTTGGAATGTTCCTGAGTTGATCTAAAGTACGAATGCCGATCAAGCTGTTTCCTGTTTGAAGGTGCTGATCGAGAAAGGTTAGCTTATGATCACGCGCAAAACTGTTCAGCCAGAGCGATAGTCTTGCGAGGTAAACAGCAAGGGGATTGAGATCAACTCCATACAAGCAATGCCTTGTAATGAGCCTGCGCCAATAGTTGGGCTGACAGAGCAAATCGTTATCAAGGCCATTAACCAGAGGAATTTCCGATAATGCTTGTACGACAAGATCTGTCATCTGATTGGCCGCATTGACGAGGAAATGGCCGCTCCCCATAGCGGGATCACAAACAGTGAATTGCACAACAACTTCGTCGGCAAATCGCTGGATAAGTGTGACCGCAGATCTCGCAGCAGCACTCTGGCTTCGGCTATCTGTGGACTTGTTGATCTGCGTAAGGAATTCATCAAACCGTTCGCGGTAGTCTTTGTCAAACTGCTCTCGCAGTGGGGCTATGACTGCTTTTTTATTTAGAAATCGAACAAGTGATTCAGGAGTGTAGTAAGAGCCTGATTGCTTCCTCTCCAGAGCTGACTCCCCAAAGTACACGTCGCCTTTTTTAATCCGGGCGTCGCCTTTCAGTTTCTTGGTTTCTGATGTCAGTAATATCTCCACGCTTTTCTTGGTTCGGCGACGAATGCGGTCAGCGTCGGCAAGCATGACATTGAATTCGAGTATATTCTCGTAAAGTTCTCCGAGGTGACGAACTTCCAAGTCTTCGTAGGGTATTTCGTACTCGTCATCTGGATTGCCGTCATATGGCTCGACATATGCTAAAAGATACAGAGCCCGAGCAAGAAAGTCATTTCTTAGCCGATGCTCACCCAGAAATTTCTCTTCCTCGTCGTCAAACAGGCCGCCATTGTAGCCCATCACACCATATTCCGAATCACCTTCATTCACCGCCCGAACTAAACCCTTGAGATGGTTCCATAGATCGTAGTCTTCATTTTCCGTCCTACGTCCCCAACGAAACTTGTGCGCTTCTTGACACAGTGCTCTAATCGAATGCTTGCAGTAGGCTTCAGCCTTGTCAGCTTCAGACGGCAGAAGTTGCCGCGCTTCTGCGTAAAACAGGAAGAGGCAGCGGTATAGGAGTTTTACGGCGCTCTCGAAAATGTCTGTCCGCTCTTCCTCTGTGTATTCCTCTCCCGTTTTCTTGGTGTCGAAGATGAAACCGTTGCATACATATTGAAGGATTTCATCCACTTGTTGCAGGAGCGGTTTTTTGACCCATTCCTCCAGAATGTTCTCGGAGGATTCCATGTCATCATCAAGTCGACAGCGATATACGCCCTGCTTCAGGGCTTCCTCATCAGCGTCAGAATCATCCTCGATGATTGGAGCAAAAGAATCCTTATGGAAGAATTTCTCAAACAGTGCATATTCAGATTCGTCGTTGGCTTCAATTGAAGGCAGCAGCGATAATTCTACATAATCTTCATAGGGCTTTGATGTCTTGAGCGAATATAGGCGCCATATGTTTCCGTCGGTGAGAATTCCCCAATTGAGATTACGTTTCTTGAGTTCTCCAACAAGTCTGCCCGGCCAGAATCTGCCGATTCTGTCATCATCAATATCGCCACCAGGCTCAACCAAGCACAGCACCGCTAGACAATTGAGGAAACCCCAGTCCTCGTATAGTGGATATAGGTTGGCTCCACACGGTGTCGGCGCGGGCACAAACTCAAGGTAACCGAGCGCTTGCTTGATATAGGAATTCCATAATGCTTCAGAGGTAGCTCGGTCGCACGTGTTCCAAGTCTGAGCCAATGTGGCCATACGGCCTCGGCCGGCGTCGTCCATGGCGACCTCTTCTTTGAGGTCGTCAAGGAATATGCTGCTGAAAAGTCCCTTATTCTTCATGTCAGTGCAAATGTATCCTTCTGATTAAATGTGAATTGATGCTGAAAACGATCTGAAACCCGGTTCTCCAGCAACTTCTCAAATTGTGTTACAAACACCAGCGATAGTCGTTTATCCCAAGTTTCTACATGATGACAGAATGCCTCCTGAATACCGCTTTGACCTGACCAGGCAGCACGCAGAAACTCCAGCCCGGTAACAATCAACAGCTTTGCATCTGCGACCTCTGACAGTAATTCGAAAAGCTCCTCAACATTGATAGCTCCCACTTTCCCCGCCAACTCCTCGTTGGCAGCAAAGTGATCAAGAAGATCCATGTGTTGACCGTCTGCCTGCTGGGCAAGTTCCGCCGCCCATGCTTTCTGGCCGGTGTAGTCGGTTGTGAGAACCATCAGAGCCTTGCCTCGCCTGCGCTTTGCTAGGTTTTTTACCTCCTTAAGAATGTCAACACCATCGGTCACAACAGCATCCTCTCTTCTTTCGTCTTCTTCTTCGTGGGCACGGGCTTGCGTTTCTCATAGAATGCCTCAAGGAAGGCCAAAGGGTCATATCCGTCCAACAGGCGCACTTGAGCAAGATTGTGGGTGGTCTCCAACCTGAGCCATCCGCGACCGTTCAAGCTCTCCAATAGCTGCAAAAGCGTGCCTTGATCCATGGCCAGAAGCAGCCCTGGAGACGCTGGTTGCTCTACAAGCTCGGCAACCTGCAAAAGGGTAGCACCTTGGTTTGCACCAAAGGTGTAGATCATGGCAGCGAGGACTTCTTCACATGGCCGAGCATATCTCCTGCGTGAAATCCGCCCATCAGATGCTTCATACAACAATTGCAGTTTACTGAAACCAGAAGATGTATAAGCATCGATGAGAAAGCGAACTTCTTTACCAAGGTGATCCTTTAATGAATGTTCTGTATAGTTCTCTGCTAGCGTGCCACGAAAATAAGATAGCCATTCTTCGTAGTTCTGTGGAGAATGGTGAGGTAGAAATGTGTTGAATGTTTCGAACCACACAAGGTTTACGTAGGAGGAGGAAGCTTTGTAATGAAGCCACTCCAGTGTTCCCTTATTGCCGAAAAACATATCATATTTTGCAATCAAGCAGCCAACAGCACTGAGGTCAAGCGTTTTGGAAAGAAAGAGGCCCATTGCGCGACCAATACTAATTCTGTTTCTCACCTGCCGGAACGGCAGACCAGACGCTTCTTCCAAATCAGACATCAATATCTTCTTCTGATCACTCAATGAGACAATTGCATTCATGAGTTTAGCCAACTCATCAAACAACAAGTAGTGCCCATTGCTGATCTGGAGTTTTCTTTTCTCTTTATTGCTTCCCAAAGTTTTAACCTCGTTCTGAATCCTCTATCTTCTCAGGGACGTAAACCCGCCGGAGAGGGAGGAGCCCTTTGTACTTGGAGTCAAACTTCTCGTAATGCGCGAGGATCATATCGACCAATTCATTGCCGTCGACCAACCGTAGGTTGCTCTTATTCCGCGCAAAGCTAATTGCCTGGTTACTGAAAGAGCCGAGCGTCACAACCATCCCGAATTCGCCCGTCTCGACTTTGCCGTATAGTTGGGAAACGACTGGATCGCCAATTGTACCCTCAGTGCTCTTCACTTGTACCTTGATGATGGGGGGCTCAAACCCAAGCTCGTCCTTGTGGGCAACAATATCAACGCCGCCGTCTGGACCTTCAGGTGCAATGCGTGTCTTGTAGCCCATGACATTTAGGAGGTGACCCACAAAGTCAGCGAACGGATGGCCTTTCAGTTCCTGCGAAAGCATCTTGAGAATGAAATCGACTGTGCTTTGTTCTATCTCCTCCGCAACAACTGAAACCGTCGGATCGTCTTCCGGCACTTCGGCTGATTGCTCACCTGTCAATGCTGAGATGAATTCATCGGCATAGTTCTTGATTTGGAAAAAGCTCATGGCAGAGCCAGTTTCATACAATGCGCCTTGAGAGAAACGCGTGCGCGGAAAGTCCTTGAGCCACTTAACGGGTCGCTGTTGGGGATAACCAGGTTCAGGTTCCGTGGCGTACTTAAACGAACCTGTGATCTCTCCGATGTGCATATGCTTATCTTTCTTGGAAGGATAGACGACCAGATCGCCTTCTTTCATCTCATGCACAAAACGGTAGAGCTGGCCCGCTGCGTTGGGATAGTAGCCAGGCTTCTTGTCCGGCATGACTTCCATCATGCGTGCCTTGAACGCTTCGCGTTCTCCCGGCAGTTCGCCAATATTCCCCATCTTCACCCATCCCAGGGCAATGACGTTATGTCTCAAGAAAAGGGAATCAGCGTCGCCGGTCCGGCCAGCGTGTATTCCCCATATAGTCTTTTCACTCATAGTCAGTTCTCCTCTCTAGTAGCCTCAGGCGCTGCGTCGTGCTCGCTGAAGAGCTCTTGCAGTGCCGTAGGTGGAAAATGCTTGGTCAGCGACGCCTGGAAGTCGGAATCGCTGATGCTCTCGTACGTAACTTCTTTGAAGACGATTCGAACCTTTGGGTCAAAGACACGTTCGACGCTCCCAAACAAACCCTCCAGTTCATCCTGTAGACGTTCTTTTGCCTCCGTATCCGAGAGCTTGGAAGAGGGCATCGTCTTCCTCCACTTCTCTGGCGGCTTCTCTTTGACATGGGAGATCAGGTCACCGATTAAGCTCTCCTTGGTCTTCAGCAAGTGTTCCTCTACCTGCTGAACTACGCCCTTTTTGAAAGCTTCGACTCTTTCTTTGAACACCTCGATGCGTTTGTCGAAGTCATTACGTCTACTGCGAAGAATGACCGTGCCAAATCGGGGAACGACAAGAAGGAACTCACTCACAATGGCCTTCTTTTCAGTTTCCAAGCCTTGCTCGGTAAGAAATTCCTCCTCGGGTGCTCCCTCGTTTCGCACAACTTCCAGAGCTGAAGTACCCGAGAAGAGCCGAAAACTATTTCGCCAGCGTTGGATCAGGTCTTTGTCTTGAGTAATACCCGTCAGCTCCGCCGGGATAGAAATGGTCTTCTTGGAAAGCTTGTAGTCCTCGAACGAGAACTCGACATACTGAAGCCTGGAATTGAAGACCCGTTCAGCACGGGCAACATCGAATCTCTTTGGAGGATTACGTTCCAGATCCTGTTTGATCATCTCGATGTCGGGAGTCTTGGCGGGATCCATTCCCAGCTCTCGATCAACAGCACTGCCTTCTACGCCGCATGCCTTCTTCACTGTCTCCATACTGTCACCCGAGATGCAGATGCCATTTGGTTTTGTAGGTGTCGTAGAACCAGCTTCTATGAGCAATGGAGTTGGGGAATAGATAACCGTCGTGTCATCGGCGATCAGTAGTCCCAGTCGAATGCCAGGCTGATGACATAGCATCAGCCCATGCTTCTCGCCTTCTATCTTGAGCAGCTCAAGGCCCTCAATATCCCCATAGCCGAGGCGGCATACTTCCGGATCCACATCAAGAATGACGTTCACCTGGTCTACAGGAATCCTCTCCAGACAGGCGATGAGCTCCCCAGCCACGAGTTTGCTGATGCCGGGGGCAACAAACGTAACTCTGGACTGGGCCGCCCGTAAGCGCTGGACCAAAGCCTCGTCATCCACATTTGTAAAAGCTCTATCGTTATTCATGGCGTAAATTCTCTCATTCCACATGACTCGCATATTATGCACGGTTCATGCCATGTCGGCCAAGATTGGCGCAACTTGCTTGCTGGCAGCATGTTAGAAGCATCCAGGCCCGTTAAGGCGACAGCCTGGCATTTCAGCCTAGGTTCAATATATATGCAATTTCCGTTCATTTCTGCTGATTCCTAACAAACTTGTGCACCGCCTGGGGGGTTATTCCCAGTAGCTTCGCAGCCCCAGTCTGGCTACCATTGGACCGTTCCAGTGCGTGAAGAATGAGTTGCTTCCTCGCGCTTTTGAGATAGTCGTCGAGAATGAACCCCTCATATGGCTCAGGAAGAACAGCCAGCGGATCCTTTTTTCGGCGCGGTTCCTCGATTAGCAGATCATCGGCAGTGAGGACCTCTTGAGTCGCCATCATCAGCGACCGGCCAAGAACATTCTCCAAATCTCTGACATTGCCGCGCCAGTTGTGCTGTTCGAGGCGAGACAGAGCCTCTGGAGACAAACGTTTGGGCTTTTTCAGAGAAGCATTCAGCTTAGCAAGTAAATGCAAAGCAATGGTTGGGATGTCACTGCGTCTCTCTTTCAAAGAAGGCAGTGATATTACCGTGAAGGAGATCCGATAGTAGAGATCTTCGCGGAATTCCTTTTTCTCAATTGCTTGTTCCAGGTCACGATTTGTGGCGGCAACGATCCGTACGTCAACCTTCTTGCTTTGCTTTGACCCGAGAGGCTCGATGATTCCATCTTCCAGCACTCTAAGCAGGCGAGGCTGGAGCTCTGCCGGTAGTTCCCCGATCTCATCCAGGAAGAGAGTGCCGCCGTCCGCTTGCTCGAATTTTCCGATCTGATCGGATGAGGCCCCGGTAAAGGCTCCCTTCTTATGACCGAACAGTATGCTTTCTATAAGGTTTCCCGGAAGGGACCCGCAATTGACGGGGATGAACGTGTCTTGGTCTCGGGCAGAAAGCCGGTGAATCAAACGCGCAATCAGTTCTTTGCCGGTTCCTGTGTCTCCCCTGACAAGCACCGGGGTGTCGTGCTCCGCAACGACGGAGGCCATCTTTACGGCTTGAATGAACTTAGGGTGTTCCCCAACGATCTGCAGTTCCTGCAAAGCTTGATCCAACCCGATATGCTTCTGGTATTCCGCCTGCGGTTCCATGCACAGAGAAGCACTGACCTCCGGAAACTCTGGAGCAGACAGATCAACTTCTGAAACCAATGGTAGATCTTTGGTGACGTATTTCGGCGGACGGATGTGGAGAAGCTTTGCCGGTATCTCGCCTCCGGAGACAAGAAGCACCCAGCATGCGTGCATGTGCGGAGTCCCGGAAGCAACTGCAACGGAGTACTCGTCGTCCGGCCGCTTTGTGACTATTCCGCCGACGTGCTTGCGTAGAAGGCGCAGAATCGCCGTGTACGCCGTAGGGTCAGGGAGCGGTAGATCTATTATCCTGACACCAAGCTTGGGGTGTCTCTCCTTGAGTGCGGCTTCGGTATCCTGGGTGTGGATTTCCGTGGTGGGGGTAGAGAAAAGGATGACTTTATCGAACTGTCTCGCCGAAACAAGAGACAGAACGGGCCCCGGCTGTTGATCGTCGCCGATCAAGCCTACTGCGTACGGGTCGTGAAAACCCGTGAACGTAAATAATACACGCATACCGAACCCTCCTGCACTGCTCGCCATTCATTAACAGGAGACTATAGACGGTCCAGCATTTCAACGCAAGTTGAAAATGGGGGCACTGTAAACGAAGCTACTATTCAACCAAATTATGTGATCTAGGCGATATCTATGGATGCGTTGCTCTTGGAGGCCTGACTCCTCACCACAGCCAGCGCTGCAGCTTTGAGTGAACCAGCCAATTCCGCCCAAGCATGAATGATCTCCTGAAGGTCAGCAGACGCCTTTTCTATGACTAGCCGTGACTCAAAACGCCTGAAGGCGCCTGATTCATGTGTACCTATCTGTGTAACATCATCGTTAAATGCATCTGTTTTCGAAGAAACTTGGTGTGTTTTCGCCGGTTCGAATCCTGCCCTGTTCCGCACAATCCATGAATCTAGCATTCTGACTGATATCTTTGTCTTGCAAGTAGTTCGTATTATAACTATAGTAGGTAACTCATTATATACGAACTGCAGGAGGCATCATGGCAAAGAAGACAACAAAGACAGAGAGCAAGATTGTACGATGTGCAGTCTACACTCGTGTCTCAACAGACGAGCAGGCTCAAGGTGAGTACAGCTCACTCGATGCACAGAAGGATATCTGCGAGCACTACATATCCATACATCAAATGGATAACTGGCATTCGTCTTCATATTTTGAAGACCCGGGATATTCTGGGAAGAATCTTGAACGGCCTGCCATTCAGGCATTGTTGAGTGCAGTTGAGAGCGGAAAGGTTGATGTTGTCGTAGCATACAAACTGGACAGGATATCCAGAAGCATCGTTGATTTCTATGAGCTGTGGGCAAAGCTTGAGAAGTGCGGGGTTGACTTTGTATCTGCAACACAGCAGTTCGATACATCAACACCGATGGGCATGCTCATGCTCAATATGTTGCTCAGCTTTGGGCAATATGAAAGAGAGCTCATATCTGAAAGGACAACGGCAGGTATGACGGAGAGAGCCAAAAGGGGCAAATGGCTTGGAGGGCGGGTCCCCGCAGGCTATGAGTATGAGAAGGACATACAAAAGCTTGTTCCGCACAAAGAGGAATCCGCGCTCGTGAAGGAAATGTACCGGCTTGCCGTCAAGCTGAGAAACTCCACGGAGGTCTGCAACACACTCAACGAGCAAGGGAATAGAACAAAGAAGAGCGTTTGGACAAGAAAAGACGGTACAGAGAAGACAGTTGGAGAAAGAAGGTTTCAGCCCGACAAGGTAAAGAGGCTGATCGCGAATCCTCTCTATAAAGGAATCATCAGGCGTGGAGACGATGAGTACGAGTCAGAGCATGTAGCACTTGTATCAAAGAAACTTTGGGAGGATGCCAATGAAGCTCTTTCCAAGAGAAGAAGGAAGTGGGTTCACAGAAGGGATAAGCACATACATCTGCTGAAAGGCTTGTTGAAGTGTGGGTATTGCGGGAAGAGCCTTACTCCTAATCAAGGGGGAAAGAAAGACAAGGATGGGAATCCGTATCTCTACTATACGTGCACAGATGTTGTGAAGGATGGCAGTCATTCAGATTGTCCAATAAGAAGAGTGCCTGCCAGGGCTTTTGAAGATCTGATTATCGAGTATGTGGGGGAGATTGGCAGACACCCGGAAGTTATCAAACAGACGGTCAAATCCTCGAATACAACAAAAACGAAATCATTGCGCCCCATGAAATCAAAGCTGAGTCAGCTTGAGAAACAGCACCTCAAGCTGTCACAGCAAGTGAGGAACTGTATAGAGACAGCCAAGAAGAAAGGCGCAAACCACATGACAGATGATTTCATGGCTGAAGCAGAAAGGGTGTCTCAGAGAAAGTACGATGTTGAAATGGAGATAGAACGGCTCAAAGTGGACATGAACTACAAAGAGCAGGTCGTGACAGACGAGAAGGTGATAGCAGATTCTCTGCTGGCATTTGATAACGTGGTCAAGAACCTTCCGCTTGAGGAACAGAAGGAGCTTATCAGTCTCATCGTGAAGGAAATCAATGTAAGCCAGTTTGACCCTGAGAAGGAAAAGCCGCCGACCGACAAAGGGGTCTTCCACACGCAAATACGAACTAAATGGTATAAAGTTAGGATTGCGCTTTACGCGAACGACCTATTACCAAGGGTTTCCAACAAAACGGGTGAGAGTTCGCATTTGACTCCTATTGGCACCCCCTAGGGGAGTCGAACCCCTCTTTCCAGGATGAGAACCTGATGTCCTAGCCGATAGACGAAGGGGGCACTGGAACTTTCGGTTTCTGATCACAAAATTTCTAATTGAAAAACTTAACTTGTTGCATAGTATATGTCAATAACATGAGGCGCAAATTTAGAATGAATTTGTAATTCAATCGATAAAAAAGTATTCTTTGGAAGGTGTCTAATAAACAACATTACAAATCAATTATAACGTTTAGAATTGTTCCGCATGGGAAGAAGGCTTGGTGCTGGTTTGCAGTTAGATTTATAGCGGTAGTCGTTCTTCTTGTCTCTTTTTTTGGGTGTATTACAGGTATGCCAGGTAAATCATATTCCGGTCAGTTTTTGCCATTGTCTGAGGGAGAGAGGCTCCTGCGAGATAATATTGAAAGGCATGTAGAAGTGCTGGCCGGCGAGATAGGGGAGAGAAATGTCTGGCGACCCAAAGAGCTGGATGCCGCCGCCAGTTACATTGAGGATGCTTTCACGAAATCAGGTTATAGTGTTTCTGCGCAGGAATATGAAATTCAAGGTGTGACAGTAAAGAATCTGGAAGCCGAATTGACAGGAACGGATCGGTCGAAAGAAATTATTGTTGTGGGTGCGCATTATGATTCTGTTGCTGGCTCTCCCGGCGCGAACGATAATGGATCAGGCGTTGCCGCACTCATTGAGATTGCGCGGCTTCTTGCTCGTGAAAAACCTTTCCGCACAATACGGTTTGTAGCATTTGTCAACGAGGAGCCACCATTCTTTCAGACAGAACGAATGGGGAGTCGCGTGTATGCTTCACGCTCGGAGAAAAGAGAGGACAAAATAGTGGCAATGTTTTCTCTTGAAACTATCGGTTGTTACTCAGATAAGCGTGGGAGTCAGCATTATCCTTTTCCCATGAACTTTTTCTACCCGGATACCGGCAATTTTATAGGGTTCATCAGTAATATGTCGTGTCGGCGTTTGCTTTATCGCTCTCTGGCATCATTTCGCAAACACACGCATTTTCCTTCTGAGGGGGCGGCTCCTCCTGGCTGGCTTACGGGAGTAAGCTGGTCTGATCACTGGTCATTCTGGAAATCGGGTTATCCTGCTGTCATGATCACAGATACGGCACTGTTTCGGTATAGTTATTATCATACATTGGAAGACACACCCGATAAGTTGGAGTATGATCAAACAGCCCGGGTTGTTGAAGGTATAACAAGGGTTGTGGCGGAGATTGCAGGAAAGGGTAGTGGAACAAAACGTATAAAAGAATGAAAAGAAGAAGAAAACCACGGAGGGCACAGAGATACGGAGAAGAAGTAGAGGAGGTTGCATGAATTTGACACAGATATTGACTCCTCTAGATATTGGATTGTGTGTATGTATGGAAATATCTGCGCCAAATTCATGCAACGATGGATAGGATGGAGAAAGACGGAGGAAACAGAACATATGATTAAAAGCCTGTATTATGTAAGGGATGCTGATGTTTTCTCGGTCTACTCCTCTTCCTTCCCTTTACAAACCGTTGCGGAATTTTCTGCCCGGATACTTCCGGCAGAAAATAACGCAACACTCTTTTCTTAGTTATCTCTTCTCCGTGCCTCCGTGTACTCCGTGGTTAAATATTCTTCAAGAACGAGGCAGGCTTTTAAAGGAGGAGAAGGGTAATTCTCGGGTAACATGCTCCAAGGCATGATGTTATCTGGATGACAGAATGGGATTTGTTACAAAACGCCGGAAAAATAAGGTTTAGGATGATAGTAGAAGTTCTCAAGCATACATTGATGATTACCAGCTTTGTTTTTGTGATGATGCTGGTGATTGAGTATTTCAATGTTCTGTCGAAAGGTAAGTGGGAAAATAAGATCAGCCGCTATAAATGGGGGCAGTCTATATTCACATCACTGTTGGGTGTAACTCCCGGTTGCCTGGGGTCTTACGCGGCAGTAAGTCTTTATACGCACAAAGTAATAACTTTCGGTGCGCTTACAGCAGCCATGCTTGCTACAAGCGGTGACGAAGCATTTGTGATGTTGTCTTTGTTTCCGCGTCAGGCCCTGATAATCTTTGCTGTTTTGCTGGTTGTCGGGATAGTGAGCGGAATAGCGGTTGATTTTATTTTTAAAGACCGGAGAACACAACAGGATAAACATCTCAGCGCGTATCAGTCTGTTCATGGTGAAGAAGAACGCTGTATTTGTTTTTCATGGCGTGAGTTAATTGATCAGTGGAAACATTGTTCGGCGCATCGAGGCTGGCTGACATTTTTTCTAACTCTTTTTATTGTAGGAATTGTGTCGGGTGAAATAGGGCATCACGATATGGATTTCGGCGCTGAAGTAACGCACCATTGCGGATGGAATTGGGTGCGTATTACCCTTCTTGTCGCCGGTTGTATAGGACTGTTTATCGTGTCTACTGTGCCTGACCATTTTCTGGAAGAGCATCTGTGGAAACATCTGGCTAAGGTGCATGTCTGGCGAATTTTTGTGTGGACGTTCGGAGCTTTACTGCTCATGCACATTCTTATCGATCACATGGATTTAGAGCCGCTGATAGAAGAAAGTCATCTAGTGGTATTGTTGATTGCCTGTCTGGTGGGTCTTATTCCTCAGTCCGGCCCGCATTTAATTTTTGTCACTCTTTATGCTCAGGGAATGATACCTTTAAGTGTTCTTTTGGCGAATTGTATTGTGCAGAATGGGCACGGAATGCTGCCTGTGTTGGCTCATTCCAGACGCGCTTTTGTGGCGGTCAAGGTGGTTGGTTTCGTGATCGGAGGCTGTATTGGACTTGCCGGTTATCTGATGGGGTGGTGATGGAAGAATTAGAAATGATAAATGCGGAGTAATCGTTGACAAACAGGGGGATTGAAATTAATATTTATTCCTGTAAAATCTTATAAAATACTCTTAATTGTTGTACATAAATAAGGAAGTTTAAAATGAGTAAACTGTCAAAGTTAATGGTCATATTGGTGTTCCTGCTTTCAATAGCATTTGCTTTTTTGTCTATGAAAGCCTGGGCGCTAATAGAGAAACAGGAAGGGATGATAGCGTCCCTTCAAAAAAGCGTTTCCGGGCAAGGGGAGGTTGTTGACGACTTAAAGCAGACTGGATCTTCAATCAAGGAGAAAATAACGAGTCTGAAATCCACAAATCAACAGCTTTCGGATGATCTGGAGTCTGCCAAACAGGACAAGGATCAGATGGAAGCCGATCTGGCCCAGGCTAAAATAGACAAGCAAAAGATTGAGACAGAATTAAATGAGGCTTTAACCAAAGTTGAGCCTTTGGATAAACAAAATCAAGCCAATTTGAAAAGGATAAATGACTTGATAGAGGCAAAGAACACGGTGGTTAAACAATTAAACGCGGACAGGAAGAAATTGGTAGAAATTAATAATGAATTAGTGGAAGTAAAATCTGTAATCGCTGCTTATCCTAAACTATGGCAGACGATGTTATCCCCTGAGAGAAAAGAGGGGGATAGGGAAGCGGATGATGGAGAGATAACAAGCATCAAGCCCGGGGATGTCACCGTTGTAACTTTTGAAGGCAGTGCGGCGATAAATAAAGATGATGCTTATAATGTTTTGCGCGGTGATCAGGTAGTGGGGAAAATGGTTGTTGGTAATGTGTATCGCAGTGTAGTGGTATGCAAGAAAAAATCAGGCAGGATAAAAGAAGATCTTCAAGTTGGAGATGTTTTAAGACTTAGATAGAAGTGGGCGTTGTGTGTTATTTTACCTTAGGAGGAGAAACATGGCGGAAGAAGTGAAAACACCGAATGCAGGGGCACAAACAGGGGGATTAGCGCCCGCTGGAAAGCCTGAATTGAAAACAGTTAATCAAATAAAGCCGAAACTCACTCCTTCTGGAGCTGCGCCTGTTAAACCCTTGACTGCGGCTAATGGACCGGGTAACGCAAAAGCAGTCTTGCCAAAGGCAGCACCTGCGGTCGGCGCAAAGATTTCTCCTGCTAAACCGCAGCTGGTTAAGGCGGGAGGGGCTGTTCCTGCGGCGGTCAAGAAACAGGTGTCGGCAATCAAGCAACCTGTAGGGAAGAAACCCGTTCCTGCCGGTATGAAAAAAGCTGCTGCTGCAGTGGCCAGAAAAAAAGCAATGCCTTCTCCTGCACAGGAAGCGGCGAACGAAGAAAATGGAGCGATATTGACGCAAATTCAAGCGCCCCCTAAACCCAGGTGTTGGTGGGCGGCTGTGCTGTTGTTCTGGACTCTTTTGTTGACTGTAGCGTCTGTCGGGATTCTATATCTCAGCCTGCTCGATAAGGATGTAATGAGCGGTATCAGAACGCCGATCAATAATATTGCGGCCAAGGTCGGCGGCATTAGTCTGGGACCTGAATCTCAGGCTAAAACAATTGAAACGGTTAATCAGGTAACCAGTGCAGCAGAGAAAAGTATAAAGGAAGCCAAGGAAAGTTCCGCAGATCTAAAAAGCCTTTTGTGATATTTTGTTTTTTGGTGTCCCATTGAGGAAGTCAGGGGAGAAGAATTTTGACAGGATCACAGGATGGGGAAGCAGGATTGTCAAAGATTTGGATGCTGCATTAATTTCCTCCGATATCCTGCGGAATCGGAACAAATTTCTGCAGCGGTCTGTTTGATTATGTGGATGTTGGCCCCATAACGTTAATCCCTCCCAACCAGCGAGCGCCCCGCAGTTGCGGGGCGAGAGCAATCCCAAAAAAATCCTGTTATCCTGTCTAATTCTTTTATGGTCAACCGTTTACAGGTCGCAAGGGCTTATATAATCACCCTTGGCCGCGCGCAGGTCTTCAAGCCGCTTGCGTTCGGCAGTCATCTCATCCTTCATTTCCTGAGGGGTGTCTTCTATTGTAGAATAGATTTCTTTCATACGGTCAAGTTTGGCTATACATTCCGGAATACGTATTGTGAACTGATCGATGTAATCCTGCTCGCTATAATCAATATCCAGGACCTGTTTGAAAAGCCGTTTTAGATCTTCGTATTTGGGGATGAGTCCGTATGCGGCGTCTTTGGCTTCAGCATCACCATGAACACGGAGTTCCATCCACTTGATCCAGACGGATTTATCAAGTTTGCCGTTAGTGTATTCTCCGTCCTTTTTAAGGAAGTAGTTTGTTCCGAATACTTTTGGACGTTTAATGTCTTTCGCAAATTCGAGATTGTTGTTGATGTAGTGTCCTACGGACATTGAAAGAAAATCCATATTTGACATTACATTCCACTTGCGAACACCTTCCTGTCCTATGGTTGCCGCGGTCGTTTCTGATTCCAGTGTTGCGCCCATTGTGCATATACCGTGTTCCCAGCTATATGCTTCGCGAACAGGAACGGATGTGTCGCTGTCACGTCCGCCATAGATTATACCGCCTATGGGCAATCCTTCAGGATTGTCCCAGTTTGGAGCGGCATTCTCGAGATCTCTCATCTGCACGGTGTAACGTGCGTTTTTGTGGCTGGGGGTTGTGGGGTTACCATCAGGTCCCTTCATGCCTTCTTTCCATTCTGTACTGACATGGTTACAGCCCTCTGAAGGTGTTCCGCCGTCCATTCCTATCCAGTGCGGCTTTTCGTCTTTTACCAGTACGTTTCCAAATACAACTTCACCTGGCTTGTTCAGAACATCCCATATCACTGGGTCATCTTTGGAATTCACGTCGGTTATAATACCGAAAATTCCGTTTTCAACGTTTACTGCCCGGAATTCGCCGTCAATAACCTTGAAGTAAGCCAGATCGTCACCAACGATATTCTCGCCGGGAATCATTGCCGTGGCGGTTTTGCCGCACGCGCTTGGAAATGCTCCGCAGAAATATGTTTTACGATCGTTTGGTCCGTTACTGCGCATGATAAACATATGTTCCGCGAGCCAGCCTTCACGGTCGGCTTTGCGCAAAGCCAGCCGCAGGGATAATTTCTTGAGGCCGACAGTATTGCCCGCATACTGAGTGTTTACACTCAAAACTGTATTTTGCGTGTAATCCATATATACCCGGTTAAGGTCAGGGTGTTTTGACGTCATACGATCGTCAACTTCGCCGGTTGCATGACGATATTTAAAGAACTCACCGTTTTCAGGAAGTCTTTTGAATTCCTCGTAGCCGCGACGGTAGAGCAGGTCTTCGCTGTGTACTACGTATGCCGAATCGGTTATCTGCAGGCATGGAATAGCAAATTGACTGTTTGTCGGGCCGAGACAGAAGAAGCGGACAAGCATGGTTCTTCCCTTGTAGGCGCCTCTCTGAAGATCTTCCATTTCTTTAATGCCTTCTTCGCGCGGCATCTGGTTGAGTTTTTTGTCCAGATCAACTCCCTGCGGAACCAGGTATTTTGTTACTTCTTTCTTTCGAGCCTGGTCGGAATAACCGTCAAAATGTACCGTGTGCCCTTCGGTTTTAAGAGGAACCTCTTCTTTGTTGTCAATCGCGAGCTGTCTGCAATATGCTACGTCTTTGTCTGAATCATCACCGACCCATACATTATCAGGTTCGCATAACTCTACAGCATAACCGATATAATTCATGACTTCATCATTTTCAAGGGCAGACAGCTTTTTATAGCTTTCTTCGCTCATTTTACTTTCAAGAAGCTCTTCGTATTTATTTTGCATCTTGTTCTCCTGTAAGTATTTATGTTAATTTTGCGCAGTATTCGAAACTAATAAAGTTGCGTATTTGTGCCGGATAATGGGTATAAATGCAAGCTTGAAGTGAAAAAAACATCAATCCGCAATCGTCAATCCGAATTCCGCAATGTGATGTCTCCCGACCAGAATTCATGTTTTTTGCCGGAACTGTCTGTAAGACATAATCTTCCTTGATCATCAATACCATTGTATTGTCCGGTAATGATGTTATCTGTGGTTTGTACTTCTATCGATTTTCCTGTGAGAAAATCGTGTTCCCCCCATATTTTAAGGCAGGAAGATTTATTATAGAGAGTTTCAAACTCGTTTAGCAGTTCGGAGCAAACCTGTTCAATGTCGAAGGCTTGTTCTTTTTCTATAGCCATTGATGTTGCAGGCTGAAGTAATTGTATGTTGCCAAGATCATGCTCTGTAAGGTTGACGTTCATGCCTATACCCAGAACGATACAGTGGTTTGCGGGATCATTTTCGGCCAGAATGCCCGCTGTTTTTCTGCCGTTAACAACCACATCGTTGGGCCATTTAAGTAAAGCTGTGATTTTGAACTTCTCGAGTGTGGCTCTGACAGCACAAGCAGCCATTTGCATTACTGCGGTAGCAAGTGATTCGTCGGCTGATTGCGGTTTTAGGACAATAGTGATAGTAAGGCATGTGTTTTCCGGTGTGATCCATTCTCGCAGGAATCGGCCTTTACCGGCAGTTTGATGGATTGCTCGTATAACATCACCATGTCGGCAGTCGGCAATATTTTCAAGTGCCCACTGATTGGTCGAAGGAAGCGATTCAAAAATCATGAGCCTGCCGCCCCATAGTCCGTTCCGCGTATTTCGTATCTCGTATCTCGTATCTTGCATCTGTCTCCTTGATCTGCTATTTTGACTAATTAAAAGGGGAGAGTAAAGCATGAGAGTGGATAATCTCAATCGTCGAATTATATTTTGTGTATTTTTTGTGGCGGTATCAGCTTTGGGTGTATTTGCAGAAGAAAAATTACCAAAAAAAAAGGCAGGCATTACACGCCGCCTTCAATTGGGTGTTGATGCCTGGCAAACGGGTGGATCTGGTGAATGGGAGATAAGATTTGTTGATTATATGCCATCTGGAATTCCTGTAACGGGCCGGTCCATTCTTGAGTGGAAAAAGCAAGACAGCCTGGTTTGGGTAATGAATGGTGAACTAAAAATCACGGATTGGCTATATCTTGCCGGCAGATATGGGTCGGGCGATATTAGAAATGGAAATAGTACTGATACGGATTATGTGAATGCATTAGGATTCAGATTTGTTATGTCGGAATCAGTTGCTGAAAGTGATGGAGATGTAAATATATATGATGCTGATCTGCATCTGGTGCTTTCCGCTTTCCCGCCTTTAAATGCTTTTAAAGCAAGGACAGATATTTTTATTGGTTATCAGCATTATACGGATGAGTTGGTTGATCGAAACGGTGTTCAGACTGTGATTTGGGATGAACAGGTTAGTGAGCCTTTTCCTGAACCGGCAGGATATAATAGTACGTATGATTTTGAATGGCGCTCTGTTCGACTTGGAATGCGAAGCGAGTATCCGTTAACGCGGCAATTGTCAGTATCAGGCTCATTGTCATTATCTCCGTTTGTTAACTATAATGGAGAAGGTTATTGGGTGTTACGTGACGATTTTCGTCAGGACGGTCCGAGTTTTAAGCATTCCGATAGTTCGGGTTTGGGTATTGATACATCCTTAGCTTTTTCATACTTAACAACCTGTGATATTGGTATATGTGCCGGTTATCGGTTGGTTTATTTCGGAAGTTCAAATGGTGAAGATAAGACTTATTTTTCTGACGGAACCGTTTCGGAAGTTGATCTTGAACGAGTAGCCAGTCTGAGAGATGGTTTTTTTGTAGGGGTTTTCGGCGAGTTATAGTCTTGTGTCTCTGTGTTCTCCCTGGCATGTGTTCATCACGTGCTGTGAGAGATGTTAAAATTCAAATTTCAGCGATACAATCGGGATTTTACTGAGATCGGGAAAGAAACTTGTTTCACCTTCGATTTTTTCAAGACAATCGTTCAGCCGTTTCTGATTATATCTGTGTGCGGCATCTATTCCTCCGTAAATACTTCCGGTATACCAGGTCAATTCGAAGAAAGCGATAGCCGTAAAACCGCCCCATTGCTCATGGTCTGCAGTATCTACCAGTCCATAAATAAATATACCGTTGAGAATAAAGGAACGCAGTGCATTAGCGTATTCCCCTGAATAGGCATAGCCCAGTCCCGGTATGATTCCCAGGACGCCGCCAAGCCATGGAGTTCGATCGTGTCCAGAGGCGTATTTCTTGCATTCCGCCAGTTCTTTAATATTTCTTTCAGGTACTTTCAGTAAAGCTTCACGAACCTTCTCCAGTTGCTTTTTATGCAGATAACTGCCCGCCATCTTTCTTGATGACAGCAATTTCAGTTCTTCGGATGGGTTGCTGTTAAGTATGCTTTCCATAAAGAAACAAGCTTCATTCCAATTGCCGAGCGACAACGCATTCTCGCCACGGAGAAGAATAGCATGTTGATTTAATTCCGAAGATGTATCTTCGGTCAAATCCAGCATTTTTTCCGAAAGCTTTATATTGCCGGCTTTGAAATATTCGTATGCCGCGGCCCAGTAATGGCCAGCCTTGTAATGGGAATTTGTGATGCTTGCCGCCAGTCGACGGAATTCAATCGCTGAGCGGTCATGAAAAGCCTCCCGGTCCAAATCAAGCGCTAATTGGAAAGTAATTGAATCGTTGTTGCTAAGAAGAGATGAAGAATTTTTCTGAGCTGAACATAATGTTGTTAGAAACAAGAGAGGAATTCCTAATACAAGATTAGGAATTCCTCTTCTTAGCGCAAATGCCATATATGAACCGCCCGACTTATTTCCCGTATGCAGTAACAGTTGTTTTCTGCCATACTCCAAGAATATTTAGTAGCTCGTAATCGGCGTACTCAATTTCAGACAGGTTCCCGTTCATTTTAGCAGCTTCAAGACAGCAATCATCCCAGGCGAAACTCAAAAGCGGTCCGTAGCATGGGATCATACAATATGATGCAGTTGCTTTACCGTTTTTCTCGCAGACGGGGGTGGATTCAAAGTCAACTGTCAATGGTGCCTTTATTGACGTTACCAACATCCCTGGAGGCGGAGAGAAAGGGGCACTCATGCAACCACAAATACCCAGAACAACTGCAAATAGAATTAGCCATGTAAGCTTTTTCACAGTTATAATACCTTTTTTGTAAAAGATTTAGTCACCGTAGACGATTACGGTAGTTTTGGAGAAAATGCCCATAACATTCATCATCTCATAGTCCGCATGGTTGATGGTGGTAAGACCTCCATCCTTTGCAGCGGTTTGCGTACTGCAGTCACCGAACGAGAAAAGTCCGAGTATAGAAGTTGCTTCTGCTTTTCCTTCTTTGGTGCCCAGCGTGGTTTTATCAAAATCAACATCCAGCGGGGCTTTAACCTGGCTGAACATAAGTCCTGGTGGCGGGCTGAATGGTGCCATTACCAGACCTGCACATCCGCCACAGACGCTAACGATTAGCAATAACGACAACGCAGTGAAAACTAACCTCATAACAACTACCTCCTTATTGTTTTCATATATAATGATGTTTCGGGGGCGTAAAACAAGCTTTTTTTTTGATATTTTTCGAATTTCCCGACTCCCGCCCCGGCGGGACAAGGTCAACGTTTACCCTGCAGTCTGCGGGGCCGTTGGCTACAGATAAACCATTTATTTAGCTGAGGAGTTAGATGAGGGGGATGCAGGCAAAGGCGCAAAAGGGATACCTTTTAGATGAGAACCCGGTTGAAAAAGATCATTGCTAAGATGCGTATTTATCTTGATATTGCTGATTCTGCTTATTTCAAGTGTTTCCGTTCCAGCAATAGAATACCTGAGTTTATGTAGAAGCGGAATCCATAGTCCTTCAAGTATTTCCTGAAACATTGAGTAAGTGTGTTGAGCAAGGCATTCTTTCATTTTCGGGGTCTTATAAAAATTTATTTGGACAAGACGACCGGCATCGTCAAGAGAAAGAACTGCGTATACCTTTGATAATTGATATCCAGCACGAACAGGAGATTCAGTGGTTGGCTCAAGTCTGGTTTCCGGGACACCTTTCAATCTTATCAGATGATCCATTGCCGTACCCGGCACTCTGCGCAATTGCATTAGCCAGCTTTCTTCCAGTTTTGTTATAGGACTGCTGAATCCGTGAGGATCACCCTTGATATAGTGGTAGAGGTTGTTGCCATCGGCGATGATGTAGCGGTCAACAGGACTTATGTTATGAACATGAATGCGGTCTGGTTTTTGAAAATGGATACGACTGAGTGTGCGGGTTTTATCGTTTTGCCTTATTACCGTCTTCCGAACTTCACAGCTCATTGTATTAATTTTGTCATACTGGACCAACAGCCGCTCTGCAACAGTTTCCTGCGCAAATGACAGGGCAGGGGATAGAAGAAGAAATAATAAAAAAGTTTTCATCTTATTTTCTGGTACGGTCGAGCCGCTGGCTCGACCGTGGACCATTATTTAGATGGAAGCCAGTAGTACTTCCAATCCTTCCATTCTTTCACATATTGTTTTCGTACTGGATTGTTGAGAATGTAACCTGCTTTTTCCCTCAAACTTTCATCATTACGGAGTCTATGATCGAAAAAGCTTCTTTGCCAGTTGATGCCTGTTTTCTTTCTGCACCAACTCTTCCATGAAGCCATAATTTTAGACATTGATTTTAAATGCAAGTTAAAAACGACTAACATGTGTAGATGATCGGGCATTAAAAGAACGAGATGAGGGTGCCATAGATCTTGTTTTATTCGGGTTTCGATGCTTTCCCAAATTGCATTGGCGTTTTTTTGATTGCATAAAACATTCTCTCCCTTTTGCTCGCAACAGACAGTAATGAAGAAGACGGCATTGTCAGTGTCAACCCAATGAGGAATAGAATGAGGTAATTGTTTGCGACATTGATATTGCATTATTTCCCTTTGAAAATATTTGGTAGGGTCGAGCCGCTGGCTCGACCACGGACGAGCGAGCCGCTCGTCCCTACCTTTTCATCCACCAATCATGTTCTTCAACAGTATCCTGGTATCGCCAGTGTTCGCCAATTCTGATTGGCGCTTTCCGTTTGGCTGTCACGGCCGGCTCACGCACACCGCGGTCCGCGATAAAAGCTAACCCGAGAATACCGTGTTTTCGCAGTGCCTGTCGGCCGTATTCTGAGCATGAAGGATGAAGAGAGCAGCGCTGACCCAATGCGGGACTGATCTGTTTACGGTAAAACCAGATTCCCCATTCGCCCGGCTTGCCGGTAAGTGCGGTTTTCTTTTTTTTGTTATTAATTCGGCATTCGGAAAATAATTTGCCGTACCATAAAGTTCTGCTTGAATTAATTTGCATAACGAGATCAGTGTTTTTTTTCTTCAGTTCGGGTTTTTTTTCAAACAGAAGAAACAATGAACAGGCGCTTTTCAGAAAAATCCCTTTATTTGAAGTGTTGTGGAAAGCTATCTGAAACAACTCAAAGGCCGTTTGGTAGTGCCCTCGTTCCCATTCTGCCCTGGCGCATTCGTAGGCTGCCTTTGTTCTGATTTCGATTGGTGTGTCAGGAATAATCAGGCTTTTCAATTCGCTGATGGAATTATCTATTTGCTTTTCCAGGCGAAGATTGGCAACTGAATGTAAAAGACGCGCAGTGTGATTGGATGGTGAAACCGCAAGAACCCGCTTACACTCGGATATACATGATTCGAAATCTGATTCTTCAAATAGATCTGTTGCCAGCTGAATCTGGGCAGTGGCAAGAGAGGTGCACATAAAAAAGAGGATTCCGGTTGCTAGAACCGGAATCCTCAATTCAAAACGCTTTAAACAGCGAATATCGCAGCTGTTAATAATACATTGCACCATATTCGGCAGCATATTCAGACCTGGTTTTACCTTGAGATCCTTCGATACCGTCCCAGATGCCAATAACCAGTCCGACATATGGAATTATTCTGATCCACTCACGCCAGTGGATTTCCTTACCGTCATTGTAATCCATGCCGGCACGGATTCCGAAACAACATCCGGCAATAAAACCCATGAATCCTCCGCGACCTTGAGCGGCTTGAGTAGCTGGCGTTATACACGCCAATAAAAGTGTTACCGCTAACAGGCATATGACAAACTTTTTCATGATGAACCCCTTCTTTTGTGATTTTGCACTTTATCAGGCAACTGGAAGTAAAATGTCAAAGAAACGGATAAATTGCAAGCTTTTTTGTGCGGGAGAAGTTTGCGATGCAAACGGTTTACGGTTGAGGTTGCGCAGCTGGAAACGTCATACGGTTGGGGTTGCGTATGTGCCTGACAGGTAGTTTTTCAGGCAGAATACCAATGGATCTTAAATGCAGCAACCGTTCGACGATAAGGGATGAAGGGGTAGGAAGGGATGGTCACGGTACGGTCAAGTCCTGATTTAAAGTTGTCACTTTGACCTCATTATTTTTGTTATATTCACCTTAACCAAATTTAACCCCATCGAAATCGCTATCGCTATCGGGATCGCTATCGATTTCGCCGTCTTGCCATTGCCTTAGACAATATTCAGAGAATCACAGGACGGTAGATATTCAGTTTTTCGCATCTCAACCCCATATTATTTCGATTTCGATACCGATTTGGATACCGATTTCCCTTGCTACCCTCTTCATCCCTTTCTATCCCCTTGATGATTTGCGTTACAACGCAAATTACTTATAAACATCTTCAAAATTGTCTACAAATTCAACTTTCTTAAAGAAAGGGGCGGCTATAAAAAGTGATTTTGCGATAGGTTTGTTTGCAGTAAGATTAGTTATTCGAACAGTTTCTTCAGATTCAATGTCGCCAATTCTAGCGGTAGCATGATGCAGGCATGGAATCCAGAGGTCAGGAAGGACTTCGTTGAAGTTGCTGTAGTCATACTGAGCTGTCTTGTTTCTCATCTCAGAACTGTTGAAGAATTCTATGCGTGCGAGCCGTCCTTTTGCGTCAAGAGAAAGAACTACAAAATTCTTATCGGCCTGGTAGCCTTTTTTAACAGGAAAGTTCTGTTCCGGCTTCAGTGTTTCTTCGGCTGTTTCCTTCAAGCGCAGAAGGTGGTCCATTGCTGTTCCCGGCACTTTACGAAGAGATATCAACATCTTGTCATTCAATTTGTCTACTGTTCTTGAGAAACCTTTGGGGTCACCCTCTATGTAGCTGTAAAAACGGGATCCATCAGCGACAATCCTGCGTTTTAATGGTGTAATGTTGTCAATATGAATGCAGTCAGGTTTTTTGTAATATACACGGCTCAAGAATCTTGCTTTACCAGCCGAGGATTTGGTGGTCCTTCTTACCTCGCATGTTACTGTTATGATTTGCTCATAAGATTTCAGCAGTTTGTCCACTAATGTTTCTGCCGAAGAAGAATAGATGCTTGAGAAAAGAATAAGCAGGGCAACGAAGAATTTTCTGTTCATACGAATAGCCTTATAAATTTATATTGTTAGATCAATCAAATTTCCGCAAAATCCTAATCCTGTAAATCCTGTTGATCCTGTCTAAACTTTTTGCCTGATTGGCTCTTAACGCTTGCTCTGCTTTGAAGGGGATCCGCTGTTTTCGGCTTCCTTAATGGCTTTATCTATATCTTCCGCGGTGAATCTTTCAATAAGTTTTGAAGAGAGTTTGCCCTGCTTATCGTAGAACCAGAATTGCGGAGCGGATTTAATGCCGTATTTCTCTACATTCGGATCTTTCCATCCATTTAAATTTATTTTTATTACGGCTATTTCGTTTTGGGACAAAGTGGCGACATAGTTTTCCATGCGCAGTGCTGGACTAGGCTGGTCGCTTATAAGGTGGAAATGCACAATTGTTACAACTCCCGGTTTAACTGCTTCTTCCAGATTTTCAACAACTTTAACGGTATTGGTTCCTGTCATAGTCGATCTGGCAAACATGCCGACCTCGATTCTGGTAATATGAGCTCCAGAAAGTTTCATTTCTTTGCCGTTATCATCAAAGATGAATTTTGATTTTTCATAGCCTTTGAAGATAATGCCTTCGATTTTCTTTTTACCGCGCGGCGTCAGGTCCGTTTTTACGGCGGGATTAAGAACAAGAGATTCAATCATGTTAAAACGCTTGTTAATTAGTTTGTCATCGCTTGTTCGGAAATATACGGCGTTGTTTTTAAGGCAATCAAATGTTCCTTGAATAGGCTCCTTCCTTTTAATTGTTAGTATATCGTTTGTTCCGAATGCAGATTGACAGATAAATAACCCTGTGACAATTACAGCGGAAAATATACAGGAGGTTACTGTTTTCATGGTTTTGATGTTGATTCTTATATTATTTTAACGTTTCCCGGTGTTTTGTAATTAGACCCCATGCGAAAAAATATTTTCAGTCTGGGGAGCTTCAATGCCCAACAGCCAACAAGTAATATCCAATATCCAAGGAAAGATATCAAATTCTGATTTGGAATTTACAATGTTCTTTTCCGTCCTTCGTTATTGGGTGTTCCTTGTTGGCTGTTCAATTGTCCGTTTCGTTTTTTAGCTTAACACATCGAACCTTTTCTTGCCTTCTCGTAAGAGCCTTGCCCGAAGGCGGCTGACTCCTGTCACTTTGCATTGCTGGTCCAGGGATTGTTTTTGATGCGGAAGCGCCAGGGGCGTTTTGCGTCCTTGCCTGCATAATCTATTCCCACGCGGGGCAGGGCCTCAATTTGCGCCGGCGGGATTACGACATCACGGTCTTCAAGCCATATTTGGTTCCCGGAGAGCTTTGCGCCGTTATGGCTTGTGTCAATTCCGAGAGCTTGCGTAAGAGCGCCTGGCCCTCCTGCAATACTACGATCATTTTTCTTCTTCTTCCGCCGTTTTAACATTGTGGAAATGCCATGAGTAGGTTGGATTGCCCGCACAAGGATAGCATGAGGAATATCTTCCACATTGGTGACTATATTGAAAAGAGAGTGTATCCCATAGCAAAGATACACATACGCCACGCCGCCTTTGGAATACATAATTTCTGTTCTTTTTGTTCGCCGGTTGCCGTAAGCGTGAGATGCCCGGTCCTGGGGGCCGGCGTATGCCTCTACTTCCACAATCATTCCACCGGTTTTAGCGTTCCTGGATCTAGATTGTTCAGCGCAGCCGCAAGGATGCAGCTGAGTAAATAAATATTTGCCGATCAGATGGGTGCTTATAAGGATAACATTGGAACGGAGAAAGAAAGAGCGTTGCAGCTTTCTCATGAATACAAACTAGAAACGGATATTGAGTCCAGCAGAAACAGAGGTTTTGCCGAACATGTCCATGCGGAGATTCAATGCTGTTAATTCAGTTAAAAATACTTCCATCCCGAAACAAACCCCTGTTCTTTTTTTAGCGCTTATATTACCGCTGTTCAGGGTTGAGATTGCGGGACCTCCGTATACGGAAATGCCGTTTGGACAGTATAGTTTACCTTCATCAGAGTCATTAACAATGGCTATCGTCATACAGCCGTATGTTTCCGAAAGAAGTTTAGTGTTGGGAACCAGATCCGTATTGAGTGCTGTATACTGAAATTGGGCGCTGATCTTAATCCGGTCTTCAAAAAGCGTTGGGTCAAGTATCATGTGGTCTAAAATGTTTACGCTTATGCCAAAGCCATATTGACTCATGCTTTCATCTGTTGTTACATTTTCATGGTCAAGATGTCCGCTTCCGCCGAGTCCATATATCGTGGCCCATGGCATTATATCGTATCCAAGATAGGCAGATATCAATTCTGAATCAAGAGTGCCCTCAGTGTTGTTGATAGAAACCCTGCGACTACCCAGAGTGATATAAGTACCGAAGTTGAACCCGTGCAAGTTATGCCCTGCAACTAAGTAATCACGTCCATAAGCGCTGTTACCTATTGGAGCTGCTAAGCTGGAAGAGGTAGTTCCGGCAAGTAATAAAATAGAAATAACATAAAGCAAATATTTTTTCATGGCGCACATGCTACAGGTTGAACAGGGTTTTATGCAAGTATATAATTGATTTTTTTTAATCTTTTAAATTGATTTTTATGGTTTAATTGAACATTGAAAGGATCAAAGTATTAATTGGCTTGGTTAATTATATGGAGAATCCTTATATGCTTTTATTGATTTCTGTCTTTTATTAGGATAACGTGTATTTAAGGAGTTATGGAAATGAGGTCAAAATCACTGTTGTTTTTGTTTACATTGCTAATGATAACGGAGTTTGCGGGATGTTTTCCCTGGCGAAGTCCTGAGCGGGTCAAGGTTTTTTACAGTATAGAGGAGGCTTTGGCTTATCGGGAGGAAGCGCAGATTGTCAATCTTTATAATGCCGATTTGGAAGGGTTTCCGGTAGGCCTTATGCAATTACCAAATTTAAGGAATCTGAGTTTGCGCGGTAACCGGATTGGTGCTGTTCCATCTGATATACAGAAATTAGAGAAACTTGTATGGCTCGATCTTGGAGAAACTCAGTTAAAGAAGTTGCCTGGTGAGATGGGCGGACTTTCGGGGCTTCAGAAATTGTGGCTTAATTATAACCAGATCACAAGTCTTCCGCCCGAGATTGGTAACATGACCTCTCTAGAGTATCTTAACCTTGATGGAAACAAACTTGCGTCTCTTTCTGTAGAGGTCGGGGAATTGACAAGCTTAAAATGGCTTCGTCTCAATGAGAATAATCTTGTTAGTCTGCCTGCCGAACTTGGAAGTTTGTCTGGTTTACAGAGGCTTTATCTTAAGAACAACAAACTGAAGAATCTGCCCCCTGAGCTGACTCAGCTCTCAAATCTTACGGATTTAAGCTTAGGCAATAATCAGCTTAGCGTCTTGCCGGCTTGGATCGGCAAACTGACAAGCTTGAAACGCCTTGGCCTTGAGAAAAACAAGCTGACGGCGTTGCCTGAAGATATAAAGAACCTTGTTAATCTTCAGTGGTTAACTTTGCAGGGGAATAAGTTTTCGGACGAAGAAAAAGCCAAGCTCAGAACAAGCCTTCCTGATTGTCATATTGTCTTTTAACCTCCGGCAAGCGAAATAAGCAGAATGTGT
The DNA here is from genome assembly GCA_042565725.1 of Verrucomicrobiota bacterium. Classification (GTDB taxonomy): domain Bacteria; phylum Verrucomicrobiota; class Kiritimatiellia; order UBA8416; family JBHORK01; genus JBHORK01. The sequence goes on along the minus strand of JBHORK010000005.1, from coordinate 32,965 downwards.
GGGGTTTGGTTTGCAAAACAACAAATAGCCTTGATAACCATTGGTATGTTTTTTAACCTGCAGCTTTCTGGTATTACACTCCCGTAGCTCAGATGGATAGAGCATCGGATTTCTAATCCGAATGTCGCAGGTTCGAGCCCTGCCGGGAGTGCCAGCTCGCTTCGGGAAATATATCTTCCTTGGCTGGAGTATGGCCCCCTGAACCCCTGGCCATAATAGGCCTGCGGAAGAAATATTTCCCTCCGCTTGAGTGTTTGGACGAGAGTTTGTATTTGGATCTCATCCGTGGTAGTAGGTCGCTTCGGAACACTATGTCATTTCTGCTGATCGAGAACCTTGCGAATTATTACGGAAAGATCCTCAATAGTTAATGGTTTTGTTATAAGCTCCCGGATCCCGGCGGCTTTGGCCTGTTCAGGAGGAATTGATTCTTTGTAGCCTGTACATAGAATAATCGGAATATCCGGGCGAATAGTCAATAACTGCCGTGCCAGTTCAGTTCCTTTCATTTCATGCATAACTTGATCCATGATAACCAAATCAAAATGATGACTATCCAATTTAAATAATTTGAGAGCGCTGAATCCGTTGCTTATTACAGTTGTTTTGTAGCCGAGCGAAATGAGCATTTCGGACAGTATTTCGGCTACGGCAGTGTCATCTTCAACGATGAGAATTGATTCATTGCCAGTAGGCGGTTCTTCGGTTGATTCAGTTTCTTCTTCTGTTTTTTCTTCGACGACAGGGAGTATTACGTGAAATGTTGATCCTTTGCCGGGTTCCGTGTCAACTTTGATAGTGCCTTTATAGCTGGTGATTATTCCATGAACGACAGACAATCCCATGCCTGTGCCTTCGCCAATTCTTTTTGTAGTAAAGAATGGCTCGAAAATCTTTTTTAAGGTTGCTTGGTCCATGCCTGTGCCAGTATCTTTAATGGAAATACGGAGATATCTTCCAGGTTCAAGTTCAGGGAATTTTCCTTTTGAACGTTTGGTTGCCACAAAATCAGTCATTCTCAGCTCCAGTATTCCGCCATTGGTTTTGCGCATTGCGTGTCCCGCATTCGTGCATAGATTCATTATTACCTGATGAATCTTAGTGGGATTGGCCATAACAATGTCATGTTCAGTCTTGAGTACGCGCTGAATCTCAATGTTCTCCGGCAGGGATGTACGCTGGAGTTTTATCACTTCTTTTACAATAGGAATTGTTTTGATAGGATTAAGCTTATGCTCTTCCTGATCCGACTTTCGGCTGAATGTAAGGATTTGGCCTACCAGATCTTTTGCTCTGTTGGCGGCTTTTGAAATACCATCGGCATATTTTTTTATATTTTCACTACTTGTGCCGGGACGCATAGCCATTTTGGCATAACCCATAATAGGTGTTAGAATATTGTTGAAATCATGGGCTATTCCGCCAGCCATAGAGCCAATGGCTTCCATTTTTTCTGCCTGCAGAAGCTGTTGCTCGCTGTGACGCAGGTTATCTTCTGCTTCACGTCGTTCGGTGGTGTCCTGTACCTGTGCGAAGTAACCTCTTGACTTAAAGTCACGATCAGGACCCATGTTCGTGAGCATAATATCAAAATATGACGTGCTGGTTTTTCTTGTTATAAACAGCGATTTTTCCAGAACTTTGCTGAAATCAACCGTAGCCTCCCATCTTACACTTTCACCTTTATCCAGTTTCTTTTTAATGCTTTCCGGGATAAGTGGATTGTCGAAAAGATCGAACTTTGCGAATTCTTCGCGATCAGGAATTCCAAACATTTTCAGGCAAGCTAGATTAACCGCAATAAGCTTTCGGTCGGCATCGTACATTGCTATTCCAATAGGTGATTGAGCAAAAAAATCCTGAAAACGCCGCTGACTATCCGTGAGCGCTTGTTCTACTTGCAGTCGTTCGGTAATGTTTTTCGCCGTAGACATCACTACGGGATGGTCTTGAATCTCAAAACATCGGGCTGCTATTTCTACAGGAATTTGTTTGCCGTTTCTGTCCTGCAGAATGCTTTCGTACAGGATCTGTTTATCGTTAAATATTTTTTCCATGATCCTGCGGCAGGCTCGAGTGGCAAGTTTCTTTTGATGATCATGGATGTACGAGTCGGACAAAACAACCATATCTGAACGTGAGTATCCCGTTGTCAGGGAAGGTGTTTCGAATCTTTCTATTTCCTGTAGAGTAATGCCAAGGATTTTTTCTCGTGGATAGTTGAGTTGTGTGCATGTCGCATCGTTTACGTCAAGGAACACGCCGGGTAATCCGTCTTCAGTGATGGTATAAACAAACACCATATCCTTAGATTTGTTGAACAGGGAGCAATACCATTCTTGCTTTTCAGCGCTCTTCAGCTTTTGTGTTTCCAGTTCTGCCAGTTCGCTTCGAAGTTTTTTAGTTCTAGCAGACAGCAACTCTGAAGATTCCTTCTGATTGCGTCTTTGGATGAACAGATGGATAATTAACAGAATCGCAATAAAGATGAGCATGCCTTCCAGAATGGCCGTAAACGTTAAAATAGACATGTTAGTTTTGGCTCCTTCGGCCGCTGGTCCTCACTTGAACAGCTGTTAAGCAAAGTCCTATGCGGTTTGCCTCCTTCACTATTTTTTCGCGTTCCAGTAAGATTGCGCGTCCTGTTTCAACGACCAACACACTAGCTTTTATTCTTTTTAGAAGTTTCATCGTATGCATGCCGATTACGGGGATATCGAAACGCATGTCATGTCCCTGCTTGGCCAGCTTTACAACCACTGCGCCGGGGCCGCCAAGTCTTCCTGCGCGTTCAATTGTTTCATTTGTCCCTTCAAACGCCTCCACTGCCAGCACAGTTCCTTCTTTTATCACAACCGTCTGACCGATATCCAGATTGCTGGTTGCTACGGCCACTTTTAGTCCGAGTTCTATATCGCGCTGTTCCGATTCTGAAGGACTTCTTTTTGAAAGCAGGCCTGTCTCGGGCATGTGGGTCTCCATGAATGTTGATGCTGGCACTAGTTCAATACCTGCGGATTTGAGTTCATCGGCAACGGCGCCAAAAATTGTTTCAGCGTTTCTGACACGGAGTTTTTTTAGAAGTTTAAGCATGCGGTTATCCATGCGGATATTGAAAAGATGCGTAGGCGTTATTTGTCCCGCCATTACGGCATGTTTCACTCCGCTTTCAGTGAGCACATCAAGCATGTCGCCGAGTTTCCCTAAATAAATCCATTTTACTTCGTCGGCAACTTTTTCTATCTCGGGATCTGTTTCTTTTCGGAAAGCTATAACGAGAATCTTGCGCACACCTTGTTTTCTTGCAGATTCCGCAAGGAGTAAAGGGTAAATGCCTTTACCGGCTATTAGTGCCAATGTTTCCGGAGTAGATGTATTCATGGGATCTAAGATAAAGGGAAAAAGGGTTGGAGGCAAGCGGATTGCTTTGAGAAAATCTATACCGAACACTCAATATCCAGCAAGGAACTTCCAATTACCAACGGATTTAATTGGTCTGCTCCCTTGTGCCTTGGATATTCCTTGTTGGCTGTTGGATATTCATTCTACATCAACCATCAACCATTGACCATTCCTACATGCCTTTGGTATATTTCTTGTCATGAAGCTGAATACAAAACTTAAATGCAGATCATTTCTCACTCTTAATGATGTGTCTAACGAAGAAATGATGTACCTGCTGGACTTGGCAGAAAAACTCAAACAGAAGAAAAAAGACGGCAAAATCGGCGACCTGCTTGCCGGCAAACATGTTGCGATGATATTTGAGAAGATGTCCACTCGGACCCGGTGCGCAGTTGCTGTGGCTTTGGCGGACGAAGGTGGAAGAACGGAATATCTCTCTGCCGGCGAGATGCATCTTGGCCAAAAGGAGTCAACGGCTGATACGGCCCGGGTATTGGGGCGGATGTTTGACGGAATTTTTTTCCGCGGCTTCAGTCAGGAAACAGTAGAAGTCCTTTCGAAACATGCGGGTGTACCGGTTTGGAATGGGCTTACAGATGAATGTCATCCAACCCAGATCCTGGCAGATCTGCTTACAATGAAAGAAAAGTTTGGCGAAATCAAAGGCTTGAAACTTGTTTATATCGGTGATGGACGGAATAACGTTGCTAATTCTCTGATGCTGGGTTGTGCAAAGACAGGTGTGCATTTTGTCAATTGCACCCCAAAAGAACTTATGCCATCCAGTGAATTAGTAGAGCAGGCAAAAAATATTGCCCAAACGAGTGGCGGCAGTGTTGCGGTTGTTAATGATCCGTCAGAAGGGGTGGCAGGCGCAAATGCGGTTTATACGGATGTCTGGGCCTCCATGGGCGAAGAATCGAAATTGGCCGAAAGGATTCAGCTTCTACAGCCTTATCAGGTAAATATGGATTTGATTAGAAAAACTGGAAATCTTGAGGAAGACAAAATCATATTTCTCCATTGCCTGCCCGCTCTTCATGATAAGAATACAGAGATTACAAAGGATACAGGTGCTTTGGAAGTGACTGATGATGTTTTTGAGGCCCCGTTTTCCATGGTCTTTGAAGAGACGGAAAACCGGGTACATACAATTAAGGCGTTACTGGTGGCATCACTGTGCGATTAATTAAACCAAGAGTAATATGCATTGAGAACGGTTTGCGGTTGAGGTTGCTAAGCTCGAAACGTTATACGGTTGCGGCTTTTGCCGCATTAACGGAGATATAAAGGTTGAATCTGAACGAAATGTCATGGGAAGATTTTCACCGGCTGAACCTGTTGGAAAAGGGCCCATGTTTGATGGAAGATGGGCGTGCTTTTCATGCATTGATAGCTCAGCAGTTTGATCGCAAACAGCTTGATGAACTTGGTGCTCTTGCCACAAATATTCGTTTTATTGCCAAAAGCGATGCCGGCATGCAGTTTCTGCAAAGCCTTCTTTCTAGCAAACGTGCGATGCTTTACTTTACACAACCCAGCACTAGAACATTTTTATCTTTTTGTGCGGCATGCCAGATTCTGGGTATAAGCACTGGAGAAGTTCGCGATACGGCAACATCCAGTGAATTTAAGGGAGAAAGCAAGGAGGATTCCGTCAGGACTTTCAGTTCGTACTATGATCTTATCATTATGCGTACTAAGATGCAGGGGCTTTCGGAAAGGATGGCCTGGGTGTTGTCGAATTCCGATAGGCCGATTCCAATTATAAATGCAGGTTCAGGAAAGGATCAGCATCCCACGCAGGCACTCCTGGATATTTATACTCTTCAGCGCAGCTTTGAGAATGAAGGCGGAATCGATGGAAAGAAAATTGTTTTTGTAGGTGATCTCGCGCGTGGACGAACGGTTCGGTCTCTGGCTTACCTTTTGACGAACTATGATAATGTAAATCAATATTTTGTGGCACCTGAAGAGCTTCAGGTGGGTGAAGATGTTTTGCGTATGCTCCGTGAGGCAGGTGCAAATTGTGAGCTGAGCGAAGACTTTAAAACTATAATTCCCGAAGCGGACGCTATTTATATGACCCGTGTGCAGGACGAGTGGGACGCAGAGAAAGGGGAAAGTGCGCAAATTGATATTTCAAAATACTGCTTCAATGCTGAGCATCTCTCGTTGCTTAAACCCCATGCTGTGATCATGCATCCGTTTCCGAGGCGTAATGAGATCTCGCCTGATGTGGATCGAGATCCGCGGGCTGTTTACTGGCGCCAGATGCGGAACGGTATGTGGGTCAGAGCCGCCCTTATTGCCTCTGTTTTCGGAGTTAACAAAAAAATCAATGAGCATTACGAGGAAAATCTGTAAGTAATGAATTCTCATAAAATCTATCTTTTTGTTTACTTTTTTTTTGTGGCTTCTTTGGTCTCAGGAGTCGCACCCGACTTTGACATTGGTCCTGTCGGAACTGGCGATTTAAGTCTTGAAGGCAATAAGCGCTTAAGATCGATAGGGCCTGTTTTTGAATGTCAGGCAACAGGAGACGGGACAACTTTTAAAGCCATACGTCCGTTTTTCAGTACGGTTGAAGATCCGGGCAAAAACCGCCGACTTGACGAATATCTTTGGCCGATAGGGATGTGTAAGCAGTTACGCAAAGAAACATATTGGCGTTTTCTTAATGCGTTTGGGCATGATTTTGATAACACTGATGGGAAGTCGCGATTTAGATTTGTAATCTTCCCACTCGTATTTGGAGGACGCGACAAAAACCTTGAGGAATATTTTGCCCTGTTTCCGGTCGGCGGAAGAATTCACGAATTCCTCAGCAGAGATAAGATAACATTTTTTCTATTTCCTTTGTACGCTTCCAGTGTAACAGGTGATCTGAAGACTCTCGATATTCTGTGGCCTTTTATATCTAGAGCAAAAGGTACGCGCGTTTCGCGTTTTAGAGTATTTCCTTTTTACGGGAGATCAAAGCGCGAAGGAGAATATGACAAAATGTTTGCAATGTGGCCTGTTTGGACTTCTGCAACGTTTAAGAATCCATCACACAAAGGGCACAGCTTTATTTTGTTTCCTCTTTTCGGGCATGCAAGGGTTAATCATCAAATGAAGGGGCTGCCTACTCGGAAGAGCGAAACCTGGTGGGTTTTGCCACCATTCTTTAAATGGGCCGGTGACGGAACACACGTTGAGTGGAATTGTCCGTATCCCTTTCTCCAATACAGTTCAGGGAAAATTGATAAGCTCTATATCTGGCCGTTATGGGGAACAAGGACTTATAAAAACAACAGCTCTCAGTTCTTTCTCTGGCCTGTGTTCAGGTGGTATAAAACCAAGAGACCCAATGAGATTCTGAAACGATTTTATATGGTCCCCTTGGTGCAGTATGAGAGTCGTGTGAGGGAAACAGTGGGCGAGGCTAAGCAGAAACATGAATTGCCATATGTAACCGCTAGGTATTTTAAATTGTGGCCCTTACTCTCGTATCGTAGAGAATATAATGAAGCGTATTTCAGAATGCTTGATCTTTGGCCCACAAAACATCTTGATTCGGTTGAAAGGAATTTGGCGCCGTTCTGGACGTTATATTCTCATGAGCGATTGGGTTCTGAGAAGGAAGATGAACTTTTATGGGGACTTTATCGGCATAGGCGTGGACCGAAAAGTGGACGCAAGGTTTCGATCTTTCCGCTCTTTTTGTGGCGGACAAATAAAATAAATAATCTGAAAGAATGGCGATTTTTAATGGGACTTGCCGGATATAAAAGAGAAAATAGACGAAAAACGTTTCGTTTGCTATACCTTTTGAAATGGAGTAGTGGAGGAGTGGAGTAATGGAAGAGAGATTAAAAACTTTTATGGATGGCCACTGGCGCTACAATACTCCAACACTCCATTACTCCAATGGGCCGGAGGGTACTTTATGATATCTCATGAACCTGAATATTTTCCTCCCTCATTAGGGTTTTTCGGCAGAATCGGAAGGCGTGTATTGTTCTGGTGCCGTTCCGTAGGGCGAGGGGCAATTCTGCTGTTCTATACAGTGATGAATTTGCGGTATGCGTTTACGAAACGCAGTCGCCGTGAGATTATAGGGCAGATGTTTGTCTGCGGTATCAAGAGTCTTGGTGTCGTTACCATAGTTGCTGTTTTCACTGGTATGATCCTCGCATTGTATGGAGGAATTGTTGCAAGGGATTATCATCAGGAGGCGTATATAGGCGTAGCGGTATTGAAATCGATGTTGATGGATATGGGCCCCTTCATGACAGGGCTGATATTGGCAGCATGTGTTGGTTCGGCAATGGCAGCTCAGATTGGTACAATGGTGGTTTCTGAAGAGGTTGCGGCGCTTGAGGTAATGTCTATAGACCCTGTGCGGTATCTCGTAATGCCGCGACTGGCAGCAATGCTCATTATGACGCCTGTATTATCATTTTACACTGCGCTTATGGGGGTTTTAGGAGGAGCGGTAATTTGTCTTTCTCTTTTGGGCGTTTCATGGGGTGTCTACATAGATAACGCAATACACTATGGGGGAGAAAACAAGGATTTGTATGTCGGGCTGTTAAAAGCCTTTTTATTTGGGGTGGTTATTACAATTGTTTCATGTTATCAAGGCTTTGCTACGACGCAAGGTGCAGTTGGCGTAGGAAAGGCAACGAGGCAGGCGGTAATTGTGTCGTTCCTCATGATTCTTCTCATAGGACTATTGGTTACAGGGATGTTTTATTTCTAATGATACGTTTCGAAAACATAAAAAAAGTATTAGGCGGCAGGGCCATCTTGGATGACGTAAGTCTTGAGATTAAAAAAGGCGAAACATTTGTAGTCGTAGGTCCATCAGGTGTTGGTAAAAGTGTCACATTAAAGCATATGGTGCGTTTTTTTACTCCCGATAGCGGCAAAGTATATGTTGGTGATGATATTATCAGTGAAGCTTCCGGGCACCAGCTTGAAAAGATAAGGGAAAGATTTGGTTATTTGTTTCAGGGAGGAGCGCTTTTGGCCTGGTTGACAGTTGTTGAAAATGTTGCATTGCCTCTTCAAGAGAAAACAGATATGGGGGATGAAGAAATAATGGCAAAAGCCTGGAAAATGCTCAAGCTGGTAGGGCTGGAAAACGATGGCAATAAACATCCTGGTGAAATATCAGGCGGCATGCAGAAAAGAGCAGGACTGGCAAGGGCAATTATCAGGGATCCCGAGATTGTTCTATATGATGAGCCGACATCGGGGCTGGATCCTGTGACGGCAAGAACAATAGATGCCTTGATTGAAAGAATGAGAGTGGAACTTGATGTTACAAGTGTTGTTGTTACGCATGATATGCATAGTGCGCTTTCGATAGGAACAAGAATAGCAATGATACACGGTGGAAAATTTATAGAAATATCATCTCCGGAAGAATTTATTAATTCCAAGAGGAGCGAGATTCAGGGTTTTCTTGCATCTCAATTTATTACGAAAAAGGGTTCTTGGGAAAGGAATACGAAATGAAAAAAGATTGGGTTGAGAGAGAATTGACCGTGGAGGTTATAGTTGGGGTTTTCATGGTTGTTGTATTATTAGGTCTTGCGTCTTTCACTTTTGTATTATCGGGAAAGAAATGGGGACAGGATAAGTACACTATGAATGTGCTTTTTAAAGATGTCATGGGCTTGCGGGAAAAGGATAACGTAGTAGCCCGCGGAATGCCGATAGGTGAAGTCAGTGATCTGGAGTTAGATGAAGATGAAGGAGGTGTTAATGTTACTTTAACACTCAAAAAGCGACTGAAAATGCGTTTGGGCTATAAAATAACCATTGTCTCTACATCCATTCTTGGCGGCAGGTATCTGGAGATTTACGAAGGGCCGGAAGAAAATGATTTGATTGATATTCCATGTCATCAATTCATCGGGCAGAAACCTTATGATCTTATGGCAGATGCAGCAGAGCTTGTAAATTCGGTGAAAGGGAACTTTGTCGAGGAAGGAGGCGTTCTGGACAATTTCAAAAAGATCACATTGGATATGCAGGAGGTTACTTCACGCCTGAATAGAGGGAAAGGCTCTCTGGCAAGGTTGCTTTCAGACGATGATAAATTTTATAAAGATCTTGAGGCTACTATGGCTTCAATAAAAATTATCTCCGAACGTATCGAAAAAGGAGAGGGAATGGTCGGACGCTTGATTCAGGACGACGATCTTTACGAAGAGCTCAAACAGATTCTGGAAGAAACCCGCGCAGCAATTGATGATTTCCGCGAAACAGCGCCGGTAGTTACTTTTACCAGTATATTCTTCGGCGCATTTTAGGAGCAGACTATTCCGCTTATTGCATCAGTTTCAGGTAATGCAGCGCCGCGGCGTGAGGTGTTTGGTCCCGCTGTAGCGGGATATCTATGCCGAACACCTCAGAACAAAGGCGATGCGTTGTATGAAGCTGACCTTCCGGTGAACAAAACGAAAAATATTCTTAAATATTAGAGTTACAAAGTGTAATTCTTCATTTTACATTTAAAACACCTGTAAACACTATTATTTTAAACATTTACTAAAACCTTTTCGTTTTGTTCATGCAATATGCGGACTATTTTCCTGTCCAAATCCTGCGCCGGATTTCTCTTGGCGACATACCCTGCAGTTCTTTTACCTTTCTGGAAAAGTGGAATGGAGTTGGAAACCCGCATCGGTAAGCAATTTCAGAGACTGTTAAACCTGTGTCCATCAGCAAAGATATCCCTTTTTCGGTGCGTAGTTTCCATAAATAACGGTCTGGTGTTGATTGCATCGATTCTTTGAATTTGTTAATCAGGGTACAACGCGACACTCCCGCATATTCATGGCTCTTAATGAGGCAGTTTTTGTCGACAAAATGTTTTCCCATATAGCTGAGTGTTTTTGTAACGCAGGTATCAACCCCTTTTTCTTCGGAGATCCTTCGAGCAATATTCAGGAATTCAAAAAAACTGGTTGTGGCAAGCGAGTTAATAATATTATTTGCGTCGTTACTTTTTGACCACTCAAGGAGAAAAGCCGACGACAACAGTTGATTAAACGCTTCTGAGCAGGGAACCATGAACGGAGCTTCAGCAAGTTGTTGTTTTAACTGTCTTGGCAAAACTTTTGGGGCGATACTACACCAGGAATGGTGCGTTTCCTTTTCTTTAGAGAAAATGAAGTGTTCTTTATGGTTTGGAAGCAGAAGGCTGATATGCCCATTCTTTAATGTGCGCTTTTCCTTATCAAGAAGTAATTCGCATTCTCCCGAGTGTAGGACTACAAGCTGATAATCCCGTTGGATCCGCGGCCCGCAAATACCGCCGGGCTGATATATTACTTTGCCAATAACAGCATCGGGGGATGAAATATGCCTATCATGCCATTTAACGTTTATACCGTCATAATTTACCATAATTCCCATGAATTATCGTACTAAATCCGCATAATGTCAATTGTGCTTTATAATGTCAGATATATATTTTGTAACAGCAGGTATTCTCAATAAGACCGGTTTTATGCGATAATCAATATGAATCTTTTTTATGTGCAACAATTTAAGATATATAATAATCGTTTAAGGAGAATTATGACTAGTAGAGAGAGAGTAGCGCAGACTCTTAATCATGAGCCGGCAGATCGTGTGTCCGTAGACCTTGGCGGCATGCATTGCAGTGGTGCGCATGTAAGTGTTGTGTATGCATTACGTCAGGCACTTGGTCTTGATAATCCGGGGACACCCGTAAAGGTAATAGATTGTTACCAGATGGCAGGTCATATTGGTCTGGATTTGATTCAGGCTCTGAATCTTGATATCGCATTGGTGCCCGGACGATGTTCCATGTTTGGCCATCCGTTGAGCGATTGGAAACCATGGACAACATTTGAAGGGACCCCAGTGCTTGTTCCGGGTTTATTTAATACCGACCCCGGCGAGAACGGTGACATTCTCCAGTATCCCGAAGGTGATAAGACTGTCCCGCCATCCGGCCGTATGCCCAAAGGCGGATTCTATGTTGACGCAATTATGCGTCAGCATCCTGTTGATGACAACAAGCTTGACCCAAAAGACAACCTTGAGGAATTTGGTCCCATCTCCAACGAAGATCTGGGTTTCTTGAAAAAGGGCGTGGAAGATCTTTTTCATAATACGGATTTAGCTATCACGATTGGAATGCCCGGGGCAGCTTTTGGAGATATTGCCCTGGTGCCCGCACCCTGGATGAAAGATCCCAAAGGAATACGTGATATAGAAGAGTGGTACATCAGTACAGTAACACGCAGGGATTATCTGCAGGAAGTGTTTGCGCAACAAGCTGGTATATGTATTGAAAACGTAAAAACTATTTATGATGCCGTCGGCAACAAAGTGCAGTTGGTGAATATGGATGGTGCGGATTTTGCCACGCAGGAAAGTCTTTTCTGCTCACCCGACACCTATTCCGAATTATATTTGCCGCACGCGAAGAAAGTAAATGATTATATTCATAAACATACCGAATGGAAAACAATCAAACATTGTTGTGGCGCCTGCGAACCAATGATACCAAGGTTTATCGAAGCCGGATATGATGTTCTTAACCCGGTGCAATGCTCGGCAGCGGGAATGGACCCTGAAATGCTGGTTGAGAAATATGGTGATGAGATAGTATTCTGGGGCGGCGGCGTGGATACTCAGAAAACACTGCCGTTCGGAACGCCTGAAGAAGTTTCTCGTGAAGTTGAGGAAAGGGTAAGAATTCTTTCAAAGAAGAACGGTCTTATATTTAATGCCATCCATGTAATTCAATGTAAAACTCCTGTCGAGAATGTGCTGGCAATGTTCAGGGCAGTGGGAAATGCATAAAAGTAAAGCAAAGCTGAATGAATTTGTAACGAAAGGATAGTCATGAATATAGAAGAAAAATCATCAAAGCTGAATCTTGGGTATCTTATGTTTCTAACTTTTTCTGCTGCGATGGGCGGCCTTTTATTTGGCTATGACCTTCTTGTGATTTCAGGAGCGATGCAGTTTTATGAGCTCTATTTCGGGCTTGGTGATTCCGGATTACTACAGGGGTGGGCAGTGAGTTCCTGTGTTGTAGGGTGTATGATTGGCGCTTTTGGTTTAGGAGTTTGTAAGGCTGCTGACAAGTATGGTCGTGTCAGGCTTTTAATTCTGTCTGCATTGTTTTTTCTGGTTTCTGCTATAGGCTCAGGTCTTGCGCCCACCTTTACCCAGTTTGTGCTTTATCGTATTCTAGGCGGTATTGGAATGGGTATGGCCTCGACTATTTCTCCAATGTATATCGCGGAAATTGCTCCCGCAAAATTACGTGGTCGTTTTGTAGCAGTTAATCAATTGACCATAGTGATAGGTATTCTTCTGGCTCAATTTGTAAATTACCTCATTGCAAACTCACATCCTGTTGCTGATGGGCTGGCGAGTGAAGCTCTTTTGCAGACTTGGAATGGTCAAACAGGATGGAAGTTGATGTTTATTGCGGAGGCGGTTCCTGCATTTATATTCATCGTTTGTATGTTCTTTGTTCCATATAGCCCCCGTTGGCTGGTCAAGAAAAGTAGGGATGAAGAAGCCCGGAAGATTTTGGAGAGAATTGGGGGAGATGCGCACGCAAAAGAGACTTTATTGGATATCGAAGGGACTTTGGATGAGGAACATAAACAAGCTGGATTTAGTGAGCTTCTGAAACCTCAGATACTTCGTATAGTTATCATGGGTGTAATTATTGCAGTGTTTCAGCAGTGGTGTGGTATCAATGTGATTTTCACTTATGCTTCAGACATTTTTCGTGACGCAGGATATGAGGTTAGTGGTGTTATGTTTAATTTGGTCATTATTGGGTTAACTAATCTTACATTTACTTTCGTTGGTATGGCGGCAGTTGATCGTCTGGGTAGAAAGTTGTTAATGATAATTGGCTCTGCCGGTCTTCTTGTGACTTATGTGTTGCTGGGTTTTTGTTTTTTTGCAGAAATTCAAGGTTGGTATGTATTTGTTTTAGCTCTTACGGCTATAGCGTTCTTTGCCGCAACCCTAGGTCCTGTTGCATGGATATTGATTTCAGAAATATTTCCCAATAGCGTCAGGGGTATTGCAGTATCAATTGCAGTGCTGAGTCTATGGGCTGCTAATTTCGTTTTGAATCAAACTTTTCCTATGCTTAAAGCGGCTTTAGGCCCTTCCTATACTTTCTGGATTTATGCCGTCATTTGTTTCCTGGGTATTCTGTATATCAAGAAATATATTCCTGAAACAAAAGGCAAGAGTCTTGAGCAGATTGAAAAAGAATTATCAAGAACATGATTAAAATAAAATTCTCAGGATGCTCTTAAGCTTTTGTAATGTTGCTGCTATAGCCTTGTGTAGAACAGATTTTGTCATAACCATGACGTTTCCGGTGTTTCTTAAAAGAATAGGATTGGGCGGAGCGTATGGCATTTATGCTGGTTTTGCCTTTTTGTCGATTTTCTTTGTCTCTCTTTTTGTGAAAGAGACCAGAGGAAAGACACTTGAAGAAATGTGTGATGCATAAAAAAACATCGCGATCCTGTTCCTGTTTAAAACTATTCATTCTTTTGACAATCGTGAGGAGTAAATGATAGGGAAGGGTTGTGTTGTTATGCGTATAAAAGAATATATATGTTCAGGCCTTTTTACTGTCGCCTTAATATTCTCGATCTTACAGCCGGCTTGTCTTGCTGATGAGGATCGGATCAATCTTGCGGGTAAATGGAAGTTTCAGATTGATCCGGACGATAAAGGCATAAGTGAGGCTTGGTTCAATAAAGAACTTGCCAAACCAATTAATCTTCCAGGATCTCTCCAGGAACAGGGCTATGGCAATGATCTCAGTACCAATACGCCGTGGGTTGCGCATATCAAAGTGGATAAGTTCTTTCAGGCAAAAGAATTTGATAAATGGCGTAAACCGGAGTCATTCGGGTTGCCGTATTTTCTTAACCCTAAGAAACATTATATCGGCCCGGCATGGTATCAGCGGAGCTTTGATATACCGCCAGACCATTTTCAGAAACGCTACGAATTAGTGCTTGAACGTACACACATCGCTACCACTGTCTGGCTGAATGGCAATAAAATCGGTGTGCAGGATTCAATTGCTTCCACCCATCGTTACAATTTGACTTCGCATATAAAAGTCGGGACAAAGAACGTGCTTACCATACGCGTTGATAATCCGCCGATAATAGCAGTGAACCGTTCGCATACCATAACAGACCATACCCAGACGGCATGGAACGGCATAATAGGAGAGATAGCTGTTCATATTACAGATCAGGTCTGGATTAAGCAGGTTAAGGTGATACCTGATATAGCAAAGAAAACAGCAAAAGTAATTATTGATATCGGCAATGACTATGAACATGTAGGAACCGTTGATATTGCTATTGATGCTGATAGTCCCGAGCATGACCCTGAATTGCTGACAAAAACTGTGACTATGGACGGGATAGATAAGACTGTAGAGATTGATTATCCGCTTGGTGAAGGTTTACGGCTCTGGGATGAGTTTGATCCTTATCTGTATAATGTAAGCATTGATCTCAGTTCCGATGATGATGCGCAGTTTTATGACGGGAAGATTATACGTACCGGCTTTCGCGACATACGCGTAAAAGATTTGCAGATGACTGTTAACGGTCGTTCGATTTTTTTGCGAGGAACTCTTGATTGCGCTATCTTCCCTTTGACAGCTTATCCGCCCATGGAAATTGCTGAATGGAAACGTATTTTAAAGACGTATAAGGAGTATGGGCTTAATCATGTTCGTTTCCATTCATGGTGTCCGCCTGATGCTGCGTTTGTCGCGGCAGATGAATTGGGGCTCTATCTCCAGCCGGAAATGGTCTGGGCGGTAGGACCGGACGGTAAGTTAGGAATAGGTAAGTATCTTGACGACTGGGTTTGGAATGAGTCTGAACGTATTGTTGCGGAATTCGGCAATCATCCATCTTTTACTCATTTCGCTGTGGGTAATGAACTGGCAAGTGTTAAAAGAGGTAAAGAGAACATTACCCGCCAATGGCTGGAAAAATGGATTGAGCACTGGAAGAACAAAGATGCCAGACGTCTTTATGCAAGCGCTTCCGGCTGGCCTTCAACGCCTAACTCTCAATTTCATATTCCAATGCAGCCGCGCCTGCATCGATGGGTAGAAGGTATGAAGGCAAGACTTATCAGTCAGAAGCCTGAATCCATGAGTGATTATTCGCAATATATAAATAAACATCCTCTCATTGGTCATGAATCCTGTCAGTTTATGGCTTTTCCTGATTTTTCAATTATACCCAAGATTAACGGCAGTCTCAGGCCGACTAATTACGAGATACTGAAACATGCTTTTGATATCAGCAAAGTCAGTGATCAGGAACAGGATTTTCTGATGGCGGCCGGCAAACTGCAGGTGCTTTGTCATAAAGAAGAATTTGAGGCCGCATTGCGCACGCCGAATTTCGGCGGCACCCAGATCCTGTCGATATACGACTTTACAGGGCAGGGGACCAGTATGTGCGGAGTGCTTGATGGCTTATGTAATCCCAAGCCTTATGTTACGGCAGAAGAATACAGACGGTTCTGCAGTGAGATTGTACCTCTGGCGCGTCTAGAAAAATATACGTGGACCAGTGACGAAACTTTTGCTGCCCGCATAGATCTTGCGCAGTATGGTCCCAAAGATTTGAAAGACGCCGTGCTGACGTGGCAGTTGATCACTGCTGACGGAAAGAAGCTTGCGGGCGGCAAGCTGAAGACAAAGAGTGTGCCGACAGGCAATGTTCATCAGATAGGAACCGTAAAGGCGCCGCTTGCTTCTATTATCGAAGCTGTAAAAGCTAAGCTTACAGTTTCTCTTGCGGGAACATCATATAATAATAGTTGGGACCTGTTTTTCTGCCCGGCAAAGGTGAGTGTTGATGTTCCGTCCGAAGTGGTAGTGGTCCGTGAATTAGATGATGCGGCAAAGAAAGCTTTGGCTAATGGCGGGAAAGTTCTGCTGCTGATCGACCCTAAAAAGGTCAGTGGCGACCGCAGACCTACCCACAGGAAAGCTAACGATAAGGATATCCAGGTGGCAATGGGCTTTTCGCCCATGTTCTGGAATGTGGCCTGGACCTACTGGCAGCCGCCGCACACATTGGGCTTGCTTATGAAACATGATCATCCGTTGTTCAAGAAATTTCCTACCGATTATCATTCAAACTGGCAATGGTGGGATTTGGTCCATAATGGTGGCGCCATGATCCTTGAAAATATGCCGTTGGATTTGAAGCCGATTGTGCAGGTTATAGATAATTACTATACCAATCGCAAGTTGGGCTTGGCTTTTGAAGCGCGTGTCGGCAAAGGAAAATTGTTCGTGTGCAGTATTGATCTTGATACTGATCTGGATCAGCGTCCTGTAGCGCGGCAGTTCAGGCACAGTATATTGCAATATATGGCAGGCAAAGAATTCGCGCCTGTAACAAAGTTGTCTGTTGAGGATGTTATTAGTCTTGGCAGTTATGGGTCATCAAAGTGAATAAAAGAATATTTGTATTACTGGCGACTGTATTCTTTTGCGTTTCAATTGTTTTGGGCGATGTCATTCCTGCAAGCATGTTTTGCGACAATGCAGTCCTGCAGCGTGGGATGCAGGTGCCTGTATGGGGAACAGCTGATCCCGGCGAAAAAGTTACTGTCACATTTGATGGGCAGGAGAAAACTGTTAGCGCCGATAAGGACGGAAACTGGATGATCAGGCTCGACCCGATGAAAGCCAATGCTACAGGTCGCGAGCTGGTTATTAAGGGCAATAATACTGTTACCTGTAAAGGTGTTCTTGTCGGAGAGGTTTGGCATGCCAGTGGTCAGTCCAATATGGGCTGGTCTATTCTGAAATCAAAAATACCGGATACCGATAAAATTGTCGCAGAAGCTGATTATCCTTTGATTCGTTTTTTTCGTAATGGACATTCTGTTAGCGCAGATCCTCTGAATACCTGCAGAGGGTCCTGGATAATATGCTCGCCTTCAGCAGCACCATCGCTCGGCGCAGTGGCATACTTCTTTGCTCAGGAACTTTTTACGCAAATCGACGTTCCTGTTGGGATGTTGATGACACCATGGGGCGGAAGAAAGATAGATGTGTATATGCCGCGGGAATCTTTTGATATTTATCCGGAATTGAAGAAGGAGCTTGCGGCGGATGAAGAGAAAATCGATGCTCTTAGAAAATCTCCTAAAGACAAGGCTGTGATAAAGGAGTCGACGCAGCTTTCAACGGTTATCTTTAATACGAAGGTTAATCCTGTTGTTCCTTACGCAATAAAAGGTGCGCTCTGGTATCAGGGTGAATCCAATGTGGCTCCTATGGAAGAAGCAAAACTTTATGATCTGAAACAACGCGCAATGATTCAGTCCTGGCGCAAAAAATGGGGGCAGGGCGATTTCCCTTTCTATTATGTTCAGCTCACTCCTTCCTCGAAATGGAACAGGGGCATTTTGCGAGAATGTCAGCGTCAAACGCTGGGAATGAAAAGCACAGGGATGGCTGTTGCGGTTGATGTTGGCGGCCCATCGGCTCACCCTCCGGAAAAGGTGGTGGTAGGGAAAAGACTGGCGGCCTGGGCGCTGGCAAAAGATTATGGCATTGATGTTCCCTATAGTGGCCCCGTTTACAAAGACATTAGAATCAATGGTAACGAGGTTGTTGTGGAATTTGATTATATTGGCGGCGGCTTGAAAGTTGGGAAAAAAGATCCATTTAAGGCTGTTAAGTTTCTGCCCGGGTCTGATTTGGACTATTTTGAGTTGGCATCTTCAGACAAGAACTGGCATATGGCAAAGGCTGTTATTAAGGGAAACACGGTTGTTGTCTCCAGTGAATCGGTGGCGAAGCCTGTTGCCGTTCGTTATTTCTATTATGCTCCTTACACACACACTAAGCTGCTTTATAATAAAGAAGGCCTGCCTGCCTCACCGTTCATAAGCGATCTTGATATGCTGGATGCGGAGCGCGAAACTGAGTTGATTGAACAGAAAATGAAAGATGCAAAGGCGGCGCGCAATCTGAAGCAAAGAGAGAAATAAGAATAATTACGAAAAGGAATATGCTATTGAAATCAAAACTTATACTGATTGCAGCCTTCATCTTCACGCTGAGCGTTGCAACATTTGTTCGCGCTGAATATAAGGTGGAGCCGATAGAGGATATTCCTCCGGGATATGAAAAATACGTCTATGCTCCGGAAGAACATATGAAGTGGTGGAAGGACGCTAAATTCGGGTTCTTTGTACATTGGGGTCCGGCTGTTATAGGCGGGAAAACCATAAGTCATTCCCGCGGTCGCGGCAGGATAGGGGAAGACCTTCCCGATCCTAACCCCGGTAAGATACCTTTGGAAATATATGACAATTTCTATAAACAGTTTAACCCTGTTAAATTCAACGCTAAAGAGTGGGTCGACGTGATGAAGAAGTCAGGCGCCAAATATTTTATTTTCACAACCAAGCACCATGATGGTTTCAGCATGTTCGACAGCAAATACACTGATTACGATATCATGAGCACGCCTTTTAAACGGGATGTATCCAAAGAGCTTGCGGACGCATGTCATGAGGCCGGTATAAAAATATTCTGGTATCTTTCACAGCCGGACTGGCATCATCCGGACTATAATACAGAGAACCATCCAAGGTTTGTTGTCCATCTCCATAATCAGCTCAGGGAATTATGCACAAATTACGGCAAAATAGATGGATTCTGGTTTGACGGCCTGGGTAAAAATCCGGCCATGTGGGATGGCCTTGAACTTTTAAAAATGATTCGTACACTTCAGCCGGGGTTACTCGTTAATACCAGAATCAGTCATCAGGCACAGAAATGGGGCGATTACCAGACACCTGAACAGCATCTTGGCGTTTTTTCTCCGAAACGTCCGTGGGAGACATGCATGACCATCGGCGGACCATGGTCCTGGTGTGGTCCGTCGGAACCTAAATCATTCGAATACCTGATACGCGCTCTTGTTCGCTGTGCAGGTATGGGAGGGAACTTTGCCTTGAATACGGGTCCAACTCCGGAAGGCACGCTGCACGAACCGCATGTTAAAAGATATATTGAGATTGGGCAGTGGCTCGAGAAATACGGCGATAGCATCTATGGCACCAGGTGCGGGCCGTACAAGCCGGGTCCGTTCGGGGTTTCCACTCATAAGGATAACCGTATTTATCTGCATATACTTCATCCCATATGGCAGAACGATACCATTACGATACCTTCGCCCGGCATAAAGGTGAAATCCTGCCGTGCACTTACAGGCGGCAAGCCAAAGTTCAAGGAGAAGAACGACAAACTTGAAATCAAGTTAGCTTCCAAGCATCACAACCAAATGGATACTATCATCGAGCTGGAGCTGGACGGACAGGCGTCAGGAATAGAACCGGAAAAGATATCACTGGTTCCGCTTAACCTCGGCAAAAAAGCGTCATGCTCAAGTTTCCGAATATCAAGGAATAAGAAAATGGACGCCTCTTCACTTGTAAAAGATAAGGAAGAAATTTTTTCTCGGACAGGTAGAGTTGCAAAGCAGTGGTCTGCTGAGAATGAGGACGAGAAACCATGGGTAATGTTGGATCTGGGTAAACCCATGAAGTTTAATCATATTGTGGCGTACGCAGGAAAAGGACATGCCAGGAAATATTGGATTGAATATAAAGATGACTCGGGGAAGTGGCAGACTTTTTTGAAAGGCGAAAAATTATCTGAGCTTTCTGAACAGATTGAGCCGATCACAGCGCAGTATGTCAGATTGAATCTGGGTAAAAGCGCCAATATAGAAACATTTGATCTTTATTATACGGAATAAATATTCGATTTTTTAAAACATTTACCACTATTGACAGAACAAAAAGGAAATGCTTATAGTTCAAACTTTGTAATATTCATATAAAGTTCTGCGAAATTAAATAATTTCACAGAACCGATACAGGATATGTGATGCGGGATCCGAGATAGCGGAAAGAATGGAAAGTGTAAGACTTTGCAATCAAACATCTTGCCAATTCTTATCCCGCATCTTGAATCTCATATCTCGTATCGACTTCTACAAAATTTATTCATTTTGCAGAAGTCTAAATATTCATAACAAATGGAGGAAGAATGAAGAAGAATGTATTGCTGATCGTTATTTGTTTCGTAATAGGACTTTTAAATGCTGAATTGTCCAGTGCTGTTGAACCCCCTAAACCCATTTTGCCCGTGCCGTCAAAACATCAAATGGCCTGGCAGCATAAAGAATTGCTGATGTTTGCTCATTTTGGCGTAAAAACTTATTATCCTGACAAGTACGGCAGGGGCTCGGGAAAAGAGGATATGCAGAAGTTCAACCCCAAAAAGTTCGATGCGAAACAATGGGTTCGTGCGGCTAAGGCTGGAGGGTTTAAAGGTATCGTTTTGACCGCAAAGCATCATGAAGGATCCTGCAACTGGCAGACGGAAACAAGCGATTTCGGCGTCGAATCCTCGCCATGGAAAAATGGGAAAGGTGATGTCATTAAGGAAGTTGCCGATGCCTGCCATGAGGCGGATATGCTGTTCGGTATATATATGTCGGTCTGGGATATGAATTATAAAGTATCTGGTCCTGACCGTATTACTGAAGGACAAAAATTCAAAGAACATATAAAAGACTATCAAAAATTCTTTGAGAAACAGATCACTGAACTGTGCACAAAATATGGTGTTGTAGATGAGTTCTGGTTTGACGGTTGTAACGCGAAACAGATGGGAACCCTTGATTGGGCTGCTATAGCAGCCATCTTTCAAAAGCATCAGCCTAATATGATTGTTTTCCGCGCTGATCCTCTTCCGAATATGGAGCGTTCGGGTGTGCGCTGGCCGCGCAATGAGGCAGGTAATGCCGGTGACCCTAACTGGAGTGTCTGGCCCGCTCCGGACGAGAATCTTAAAGTCGACGAAAATGCAATATGGTTTCCGGCGGAAGCTGATGCGATAGCACAAGGTGGCTGGTTCTGGAACGGCAAGCCTATATGTGATCTTTCGAAGTTGCAGAAAATCTATATGACATCTGTTGGCCGCAATGGTGTTGCTTTGATTAACCTTGGGCCGAACAGGGACGGACTTATTGATCCGGCATCCATTCCGCGCCTGAAAGAGTTTAAAGAATGGGTTGACGGTATCTACGCTCGGAATATCGCTGTCGGTAAGCCGATATCTGCCGATACCGTGCGTGGCAATGATTTGCAATATGCACCTGAGAACCTGCTGGATAATAACTATGAAACATATTATGCCACCGACGATAATGTTACTACTGCCCGGATAGAACTCAATCTGGGAGAATTAACGGATATCAATGGTGTTATTGTCCGTGAATATATCCCGCTTGGTCAGCGTGTGGCCGAACATTACATTGAAGTGTGGGACGGTTCTTCATGGAAAAAAGTGTTCGACGGTACAACCATAGGATTTAAGAGAATTCACTGGGAAGAAAAAGGCTTGAAAGCTCAGAAAGTTCGCTTAACTATTACACGTTCTCGCGCGTGTCCGGTTATCAGCACACTCTCTGTGATTCGAGCATCTGAAGATTCTAAATAGACTCCATTTGAAAAGGTTTTCAAATGGGAAGCTCTAATATTTAATATCTAAATCCTAAACAAATCCTAAAATCAAATGATTTAATGTTCAAAACTTCTGCTTTTCTCGTGTCTTTGTTTTGTATTTTATATTTTGGTTATTTGATATTGTTTAGTGCTTAGATATTAGGGTTTTTAAGCTAGTGACCTTTTTGGACAAGTTCTAGGTAGTTGCCCCTGAAAAGGGCGGTAAAAAATGCCAGCTATGTTTCCCGCTGGCCTCCTTATTGTCTGTCATAATAGCCTTTATTGCGGTGTTTTATCCATAACCACTATGTTATTAATGAGCGCATATTTGCAGAAAGGTTCTACTTATGAATAAATGGATATATGCGGCAGTTTTAATATCAGTGATGTGTGTTGCAGGTTGTAAGTCTAAGGGATTGCGACCGGTTGAATTGCGACCGGTTCAATTGCGGGCGCAGGAAACGGTTGTCAGCACAACCAATATTTTCAAAATATGGCCGGACAGAATGGCTATTTATTATGGTGTTCCGCTTGGAAACGGTCGGCAGGGCGCCGCGCTCCTGGGTAATCCTTATAAAGAAAGGATCGTCCTGAATGAGCTTACTCTCTGGGGCGGAGGTCCGCAGGAGGCTGATAAACCGGACGCCTATAAGTATTTACCGAAAATACAGGAAATGCTTCTAGCTGCTGATAAGGATGGAAGAGGAAGAAAAGAGGCTCAGGCCTATATTGAGAAACATTTTCTTTGCGTTGGAAATGGTACCGGCGCGGCATTAAAGGATAAAGACGGAAAAAGTCTTCAAGGCCGTACTCCGTTTGCTTCCTATCAGAATCTCGGCTCGTTAATGATCAGTTTTAAGAATATCTTGGAAAAAGATAAGGTCGACAACTATCGCCGTACACTGGATATGCGGACAGCGGTTGCCACGGTTGATTATGATTTTAAAGGACAGCATCACAGTCGTGAACATTTTATCAGCTTTCCCGATAAAGTTTTCGCAAGTCGATTTACGGCAGATGGTCCTGAAGGCATAAATTTCAGCCTTACACTGAACCGCCGTCAATGTTTTACAACCGAAAAGCATGATGACCACACATTGGTTATGCACGGGCAGGTGCCTGACTATGACGATACGGATAATGATGAAGGAATGAAATATGCCGCTTATCTGAGGGTGCTGAATCTTGGCGGCAGAGTGGAGGTTAATGGATCCACTCTGTCGGTGCACAATGCTGAGAGTGTAGTTCTTTATCAGACTTCCATGACTGATTATGCGGGACCTGATGGAAAACGCGGAGAAGATCCTCGTATTTCGGCAAGAAGAAATCTGAATAGATTGAGGAATACTTCTTATGAAGATATTAAACAGAGACATGTAGCCGATTATCAGAATCTTTTTAATCGCGTGGATCTTCGGTTCGGGCCGGACAGCAAAGAACTTGCCGATATGAGCATCGAAGAACGCATGGAACGTCATGCCAAGGACCCGACTAAAGATATGTCTTATCCATCTGTGGTGTTTAACTTTGGACGGTACCTTCTGATATCTTCCTGCCGCGAAGGCGGGCTGCCTCCAAATCTGCAGGGTATCTGGGCCCAGAGCCTGTCTCCCGCGTGGAATGGTGATTATCATCTTGATATCAATCTGCAGATGAATATGTGGCCGGCAGAGATCTGTAATCTGCCGGAATGTCACAGCACCATGATCGACTATATAGAGAAGGTGCTTGTTCCTAACGGTAAAAAAACTGCTAAAGCCTATTT
The DNA here is from genome assembly GCA_042565725.1 of Verrucomicrobiota bacterium. Taxonomy (GTDB): domain Bacteria; phylum Verrucomicrobiota; class Kiritimatiellia; order UBA8416; family JBHORK01; genus JBHORK01. Next base: position 9,180 of record JBHORK010000005.1, on the reverse strand, counting down.
TAATGTTGATGACGGCTGGATAAATTTTATCCAAAGCAATGTATGGGGTTACACTTCTCCCCTGCATAGAGGATCCTGGAGTATTGCCACCTCTGCCACGCCGTGGCTGTGTCAGCATCTCTGGTGGCATTACGATTATAACAGGGACGAGGATTATCTGAAGCGCATGTATCCTGTTTTGAAAGGTGCTCTTAACACATTCATGAAAGGTGTTTTGGTTAAACATCCGGAAACCGGTGAGTTGGTTACGGCGCCAAGTCATTCGCCGGAAAACGGAGGCATGTGTGTTGCCGCAGCAATAGATTCTCAATCCGTGCGGGAACTGATGCACAATGTCATTAAAGGCTCTGAGATTCTGGGTATAGATTCGGACTATCGGAAAGAGGTTCGTAAGGCTCTTTCTATGATGCCCCGTGATGGAATCACGGGTGATGGGAAAAAGGCTCCCGGCCGTTTGATGGAATGGTATCGTAGTGACTCGGCATCTAAAGGACATCGTCACATATCTCATATGTGGGCGCTTTATCCCGGGATAGAGATTAATCATGAAGATACGCCGAAGCTTGCAGAAGCGTGTCGCCTCAGCCTTATTGACCGAAAATTTTTAACTACCGGCTGGGGGCAGGCGCACAGGCTGGCCTGCTGGGCTCGTATAGGGGACAAAGACATGTTCCATCGCCAGTTTGTCTGTTTTGCCAAGCCGTATGATAATCCGGTTGAGACCGTTTACGGTCTTGATGGTGTTGATGGTGATGAGAAGAGGGACAAGACATACCGCTTAAAGGGAAGGCTCCTGCCGAGTCTGTTTGCGCTGCATCCGCCTTTTCAGATAGACGGCAATTTCGGGATTACCGCTGGTATTGCCGAAGGCCTGATGAACAGTTATCCGGGCCGTTTGATCCTTTTGCCGGCGCTTCCGGATGCGTGGGGGACCGGTTCCGTCGTCGGTCTTAAGGCACGCGGAAATATTATCGTGAATATGGAGTGGAAGAACGGGCAATTGAAGAAATGTGTGCTTGAGTCGCCTGTAGCGCAGACGCTGTGTGTGCAGTATAAAACCGAGAAGCAGGATGTTGGGTTAAAGCCTGGAAAACCGCGAAAAGTCACTTTTTGATCCTTTTGGTTATTGTCATAATAGTTGGTGTTGTAGGGGGTGTTTTTCATGAAAAAACTAATGTTTATATACTGCGTTTTTATAAGTATGACGTTTTCCGCGTTTGCGGGAACGGGCCAGGAAATCCTGGATAAATCAGGAGTCAAAGGCGGACTTGTCGTTCATATAGGATGTAAGGATGCCGAACTTACATCCGCATTGTATGGCGGCGAGCAATATCTGGTACATGGTCTCGATACTGATCAAAAGAAAGTTGATGCCGCACGCAAGTATATTCAATCCAAAGGGCTTTATGGGAAAATCTCGATTGACACCTTTGACGGCTTGAATCTGCCGTATAGCGATAATCTCGTAAACCTGATTGTCGTGAATTCCGCGTTCCGCGTTCCGAATTCCGAGCTCGAAAGAGTTCTTGCGCCTCGTGGCGTAGTGTTGGTTAAACAGCCAAACACCCTGAAACCTGACACCCGACACCTGACACCTCAATCTCCTTCGGGTCTCAAGGATTGGACAATGTTCAAAAAGCTTGTCCCAAAGGAGATTGACGACTGGACCCATTACCTGCATGACGCTGACAATAATCCTGTATCTACCGACAAAGTTGTGGCGCCGCCGCGCAGCCTGCAATGGGTAGGTAAACCGCTCTGGGGCCGGAGTCATGAACACACATCCAGCCTTCAGGCCATGGTGTCTGCCAACGGAAGAAATTTCTATTTAATGGATGAAGGTCCTAAAGAATCTATTCAGTTGCCGCCTGAATGGATTTTGACCGCCCGGGACGCGTTCAGCGGGGTTGTCTTATGGAGAAGACCTGTACCAGATTGGTATAACCATCTTTTTCCATTGAAAAGCGGACCAATCCAGAACACCAGGCGACTGGTTGCGTCAGGCAACAAACTTTATGCCGCACTGGGTTTGAATGAACCTATGATAATTCTTGATGCCGCTACCGGTAAAGTTCTTAAAACCTGCGAAGACACAAAAACGACCGAGGAGATTCTTGTTTCCAGCGGCAGGGTATACGCGTTGGTTAGGGCCGAACAGAAAACTATAAACTATGCGCAGGAAAACGCAAATTGCTGGACGGAACGTGACAGGGCCTCAAGGCGCTGGGGATGGGATAAAAAAGAGCGATCTATTGTGGCGCTTGACGCGGAGACAGGTGAAAAGATATGGGAGCATAAATCAATTGTTGTGCCATTCAGTCTTGTTGCGAACGAAAAGAAAATTATTTATCACGAGGGCCAGGCCATTGTCTGTTTGAATCCTTTGGATGGCAAGAAAGTGTGGCGCAAGGAGATCAAAAACGGGATAGGGGGGGCTATTACTTCATCAGGGGCGATGGTTGTTCTTAAGAATGATGTGCTATTGGTCGGAACAAAGCGGATGATTAATGCATATTCTGCGGATACGGGAGAGTTTTTGTGGAGTTCCGATTTTCCTGCTTCAGGTCATTTTTCACCGGCAGATATGTTTGTTGTAGGTGATCTGGTGTGGGGTGCGCACATTGCGAATGTGAGAGACTCCGGTATTTTTAAGGGTTATGATATTCGGACCGGTAAGGTCAAGAAAAGCTTTCTTCCTGGTCTGAAGATTGCTGCCATGCATCAGAGATGCTACCAGGGCAAAGCTACTGAGCGTTATTTTATAACATCGTGGAATGGCACAGAGTTTGTTGATCGCGAAGCTGAGACTTGGGATATGAATAATTGGGTCAGGGGCGGTTGCTTTTACGGTGTTATGCCGGCAAACGGCATGCTTTATGTGCCGCCGGATGCATGCGCATGTTATTACCAATCCAGACTGCCCGGCATGAAGGCCCTTTCAGGTGAAAAACAGACAGTAGTTCAAAATCCCCCTCCAAGACTGGAACAAGGCTCCGGCTTCGGAAAAAATCCGAAATCCGAAATCCGAAATCCGAAATTGGAAGACTGGCCCATGTACAGACACGATTCCGCACGTTCCGGCTCTACTGTATCAAAGGTGCCTGCTGATTTGAAAAGAATATGGACAGTAGGTCTTGCCGGAGAGTTGACTCAGCCGGTGGTGGTTGCCGGTAATCTTTATGTTGCCGATAAGGGAAGTCATGTTCTTTACTGTCTTGATTCAGGATCAGGCAAGCAAAAATGGTCGTATACGGTTGGCGGCCGTATTGATTCTCCCCCGACATTTTATAAAGGCACCCTGCTTTTCGGTTCTGCAGATGGTTTTGTTTACTGCTTGAAAGCTGACCACGGGGAATTGGTATGGCGTTTCAGGGTTGCCCCTTATGATCAGAGGATAGTGGCATTTAATCAGGTGGAATCTAAATGGCCGGTTGTCGGCGGAGTCATGATCTATGGTGATGTCGCGTACGCTGTTGCTGGACGCAGCATGTTTCTTGACGGTGGATTAAGATTGATACGCCTGGATCCGCTGACCGGTAAATTGCTTTCTGAAAATGCTATGGACGAATTTGTTCCCGGCACAAAAGATAATCTGCAGACAAAAATATCTGGATTTGGCGGCAGAGGCGCTCTGCAAAAGAATATGCCTACCGCGCAGCCAGATATGCTGTCTTGTGATGGAAAATTTGTTTATATGCGGGCACAGCGTTTCGATTTGAACGGAAAACGCACACACTTGGTGCCTGAGGGAATGAAGTCACAAAGAGGAGAAGGTATACATCTTTTTTCGCCAACAGGTTTTCTTGATGATTCATGGTTCCATCGTTCCTATTGGATTTACGGCAGGGCTGCGGGAGAAGGATGGTCTCAATGGTTTGTTCCCGGCAGAATGGTACCCAGCGGAAGAATACTTGCGTACAACGATGATGCTGTGTTTGGGTACGCGCGTGATCCGGAATATCTGGTTAATTCTTCTGTTCTGGAGTACAGACTGTATTCCGCGAAGAAAACTCCGAATCCTGAAAGTAAGCTGATTGGTGTAGTTGTTGACTGGAAGGCACGGGCCGGGGCTGAAGAAGCAGAACTGACTGCAGTTGATTATAACTGGAAGATTGAACGTCCGCCTGTCATGGCGCGTGCGATGGTGCTGGCTGGTAAAACACTTTTTGTTGCCGGCCCTCCGGATGTTGCAGATGAGAAGAAGATGTGGGGCCATTCCAATGAACCTGAATTTAAGAAGAGAATGAAAGAACAGAGCTTAGCATTTAAAGGTGAAAGAGGCGGGATGCTCTGGGCTGTATCTGCCGTTGATGGTTCTAAGCAGGCAGAATATAAACTCGATACTGTTCCTGTATTTGACGGAATGTCTGCCGCCGACGGTAAATTGTTTATCAGTCTTGCCGATGGAACGTTAATTTGTATGGGAAAGAAATAGGGGATTGTGTGAAGAACCTTTTCTTGATTTTACTGTTTTTTTTATGCGCGAGAATTGTGTCCGCAGTTGAGGTTCCTAAAGAGGAAGATCCTTTTTGGAACTCTTTCAGGAAAAGTCGGCCGGAACGGATTAAATGGTGGCGAAAAGCGCGGTTCGGTATATTTATTCATTGGAATACCTCCAGTATTCTCGAGCTTACTTCCGGAAGCTGGAACCGAGATCGTACCAAAAACAACAGGGGCGTAATTAAAGGTATTGATCTTAATAAACAATTACCCGAGGCAATTGCGGATGGTAGTTACACTAACTATATGGGGCAGGCGGGTGTACCTCTGGAAATTTACGATAATCTTTTCAGAATATTTAATCCCTCTAAATTTAATGCTGAGGACTGGGCAAGTCTTTTCAAGGCGGCAGGTGCTAAATACATAGTTTTTACGGCCAAGCATCATGACGGGTTCTGTATGTATGACAGTAAATATACCGACTACGATATTATGTCGACGCCTTTTAAAAGAGATATATGCAAAGAGCTGGCGGACGCGTGCCGCAATGTGGGTATAGAGGTGTTGTGGTATTATTCCATTGCTGATTGGTATCATCCGGCCTGTGATATCGAGAACCCGACGCGTGAGTATGATGAATATCTCCATAATCAGGTAAGGGAGTTGTGCTCAAATTATGGATATATCAAAGGGATGTGGTGGGACGGCGGTAAACCGTCAATGCGAACCTGTGATATGTACAAGATGATTCTGGAATTACAGCCTCACGCCATAATGAACAACCGCGTAAGTTATCCCCGGAATGATTATATTACACCTGAATCGAGATTGGGCGAATTCTCCATGAGCTACCCATGGGAAAGCTGTATCGTTATGGGCAGAGGATGGTTCTGGAGTGGTAAAGGGCCGATCAAGTCCTACCGGCAATGCATGCTTTTGTTAATTAACTGTGCGGGTGGTGACGGAAATCTTCTGCTTGATATAGCGCCTCGTCCCGATGGCCTGATTGATCCGCCGATGGCAAACAATTTAAAGCAAATGGGTAAGTGGCTCTCCAAATACGGCGAAAGTATTTATGATACGCGTGGCGGTCCTTACAAACCGGGACCATGGGGCGTTTCTACGCGTAAACATAATAAGGTTTTTCTGCACATTACTCAGTTCTGGCCCTCAGGAAAGTTGAGGCTTCCGCCATTGAAGCATAAAATCATTTCCTGCACAGCGTTAACGGGCGGAAAGCCGGTTTTCTCTCAGACCGAAAAGGAGATCAATATTACTTTGGCTCCGAAACACCACAAAGATCTTGATACTATTATTGTGCTGGAGCTGGATGGACACGCAATGCAGATTGAGCCTGTGGATCCTTTTGAACAAAAATCTTTGACTATTGACAAGTCTGTCAAAGCTTCAAGTACACAGCGCAAGAATCATGATCCCGGCGCGGTTGTTCTGCACAGCGATGAAGAGGGTATCATGGCTCTGCATTTCGGGGAACAGCCTTTAGAAAAAACCAAGCCTGAATCGGCCGGCAAAAAGACCACGGATTATCCATGGGGTAAAAAACAGCGTGGACATAAAAGCCGGTACTGGGTCCCTGCAGAAGATGATAAAAAGCCATGGCTTGAGGTGGACTTGGGCAGGACTATGACATTTCAGCGTGTTGTTATTGAGGAGAGATACAGCAGTATCAGTAAATTTGATCTCCAGTATTGGGATGGCGGGAAATGGAAAACGTTTTATTCGGGTAAACATTTAGGGCGTTTTTCATTACACTGCAAGCCGGTAACAGCACAGCGTGTTCGTTTACAAATTCTGGAAATAAATGTCAGAAATCCGGGTATTAAAGTGTTTGATTTGTTTTAGAATAGGGTTTGAAGTAGTGTTAAAAGCTTTATGAAAGAATGAAGAAATTTTAGACGGGATTAACCCTTAGGTCCATAGGACCAACGGGTCCGAGGACAGGATCAACCAGCCTTCGCCAAGGCTACGGCCTGGCACGGCAAGATGAAGAATTGTCATTCATACGGTTGCAACCGTATGAATGAGAAGATTCTATGTCTTTCTTTTATCATCCTGTCAATCCTGTAGATCCTGTCTAAATATTAGGAGGTAATATGAAAAGAAGAATAATTTTATTTGCAATGGGTTTGATCGTATTAGCGACTGTTAGCCATAGTCTTGGCGAGACCGGTCAGGATCTGCAGGGGATTGTAAGCCTGAACGGCTCCTGGCAGATCGCGCAGGGGAAGAATACGGAAATCCCTGCCGAAAATGCTTTTGATCGCAAGATCCCTGTGCCCGGTCTTGTTGATCTGGCGGAACCGGCTTTTACTGACTTGAATTCCCTCATAGGTTACGGCCAGGCTTATAAAGAAGCGGATCACAGCCGCAGTTACTGGGCTAAACCGAAGGTGGAGCAGGGCGTTTCTTTTTATTATCGGCGCACGTTCAGCATAGATTCCGAGGTGCCGGCCCTGGCACAGCTCAAAATTCATAAAGTAAAATACGGATGCAGTGTTTATCTGAATGGAGTCCATGTAGGAGACGGGAAACGCAGTTTTACGCCGCTCCATTTTAACGTAACAAAAGCACTGCGCGGTAAGAAACAGGATAATGAACTGATTATTCGTGTTGGCGGCGATCTTCGTGACAAATCTATTGCCGGTTATCCCGACGGTTTTGATAAGGAAAAAGAACGATATTATCCTGGAATTTACGACGATGTGGAACTCCTTCTTCGGCCCGCGTTCTCATTGGACTGGATTCAGGTTGCGCCCCAGCCTGATGTTCAGGGTATTGTTATCAAAACACAATGTCGTTTTATTTCGAATTGGCGTGCCATGAAGCAAGCTAACTTCGGGTTTGTTGTGCGTGATCCTGATACAGGAAACATTGTTGCCAAATCGTATCGTAAACTGTCCAGGGCACGCGGACGCACAGGAATCGGGGCTTATCATAATGCTCAACACAGCCATTTCCTGTCCCTGCCGACAGCCGAACTCTGGTCACCCGAGCATCCGAAACTCTACGTTCTGGAGGTTACTCTTTATGAGCGTAATAAGAAAACAGGGATAGAAGCTCCTGTTCACAGTATTCATACCCGTTTCGGTATGAGAAGTTTTCGTATTAATCCTGTTACCGGCCGCGCTGTTCTTAACGGTAAGGAACGTTATTTGCGCGGAACAAACATATGTATGTATCGTTTTTTTGAGGATCCAAAAAGAAAGGCGCTTCCATGGGATGAAAAGTGGGTCCGCGGCCTGTTTCAGCGCATAAAAGATTTAAATATGGATAGTCTAAGATTCACAATCGGATTTCCGCCCGACTTCTGGTACGACATTGCAGACGAAATGGGGATCATGATTCAGGACGAATATCCATTCTGGGATGTGACCGGAATACTGAGCGATATTTCAGAAGATACCATCGTCGAATGCTTTACGGCGTGGATGATCCAACGCTGGAACCATCCCAGCGTTGTCGCATGGGACGCTCAAAACGAAACCAACGCGCAAGGCCGATTGCTGCCTGTTGTCGACCGGGTACGCGGTTTGGATCTTTGCAATCGTCCCTGGAACGGCGGTTACGATAATATTTATCGTTACGGTGACTTTCATGAAGCGCACGATTATCATTATCTCTGGGCCGCGTTTGCGCCAAAAGAGCGCTGGCCCAAAACAAAAGAAGAACTTCCGAAAATGGGAGACTATGCAGCCAAAGCTAAGAGGTGGAATTATAGCATCAAGAAACCGGTACCCACCATAAGCAACGAATATTGCAGTCTCTGGCTGAACCGTGACGGCAGCGCGGCCAAACTTTCGGAATATTTCTGGCCGGTTTTCCTGGGTAAATCAAACAGCACAGAAAAGCGTCGGGAATGGGCCGCCCGTTTTCTGGCACAGCAGACGGAAATATTGCGTCACAGCAGGGCAAGGCTGGGCATACATCACTTTGTGATGTTGACCTTCTCCGATCCGGGTAAATCATGGACAGGCGATAATTTTATCAATCTTACCGGCCCGGATGGCCCGGTGCTTGAACCCAATGTCTTGACATATTTCAAAGACTCGTTTGCGCCGGTAGGCATTATGATTGATCTATGGGATCAGCCGACCCTTGCACCCGGCAGTACGCTGAAAGTGCCGGTATCGCTTATTAATGATCTTGCCGGTAAATGGCAGGGCAGTCTGCGTCTCGAGCTTCGGAAAGGGACAAAGATTGTTTCTGAACAGGATGTTAAACTGGAACTGGCAAGCCTGGGTAAACTGATTCATGATTTTGAGCTAATTATTCCGAAAAAAACAGGCTCCTATGAGCTTGTTGCAGGGATCGAAATGGAAGGCAAAAAAGTTAACTCTTATCGAGTTATACATGTAGAGAAATAGGTTTTATATGCAAACAAAATTATCACGTAGAAGATTTATTTATGGGACCGGGGCGCTTGCCGGCGGAGTGCTTATGTCCGGACCATTGTTTGGCCGCATGGCATATGCCTCGCCTAATGAAAAACTGAATATCGCGTGCGTGGGTGTTGGAGGGAGGGGACGCAGTAACACAGGGGCTGCAGCAGGGATAGGAAATCTGGTTGCGCTTTGTGATGTATCTGATAGTAGGGCAAAAAGGTCTTATACACAATTCCCGGATGTTCCTAGATTCAACGATTATCGTGTCATGCTTGATAAGATGGCCAAAGATATTGATGCTGTAGTGATATCTACACCGGATCATGCTCATTTTCCC
>JBHORK010000059.1:0-14485 GCA_042565725.1 Verrucomicrobiota bacterium | reverse complement strand
GCACGAAACACAGAATCTCGAACGAAAACTTATCCTGCTAGATCTCAAATCTACTGCAAGCAAGGGAACCTTTTTGGAGCCAAGACTTCTCGCAACAGCCAATCCAGTTTCTGACATACCTAAAAGAATTACTGTTCTCATTTATTAATTATTCTTTTCCTAAGATTTCTCATCTTTCTATACATCAATCTTACAATAACTTTTAAAAATAAACTAATATGCCTTCCTCTCAACCTTATCATACTCTTTAACAAAATTTTTGGTGTAATTAAGGATAAATGAAAGTTTTTTATAATAGAAAAAGGACATCCTTGTGACAACTTGCGGTATATGTCAGCAAGATACTGATAATTATTTAACTCTCTCTTATCCTGGGGAAATTTTCTATAGGATTCGGTCAAACTTTCTATCCTATTCTGGATCTCTTGCTTTACTTTTATCGGAGCAAAAAGTGGCTGATACTCTCCGTTAATAATGACAGGAAGTATCTCTGAAGAAATAATTCTACTGTTTCCTAAAGTACATCCAAATATATAAGATTCATTAGATTTCTGAAAAGGCTCATCAAAAACAAAATTTCCTAAACTATAAACTATCTTGCCATTATTATACTCTTCAATACCTTGTATATAATGTGGCCCATGACCAAGCACTAAGGCAGCTCCTGCATCTATTATTCTACGAGCTATATCCATTTCAACTGGAACAGGATAATCATCATACTCTATTCCCCAATGTAAGGATACAATTACAAAATCCACTTTTTGTATAATATCCCTAATATCTTTCTGAATATCTTTCAATATCAATTGAGCTCCACCAGCTTTATGGCGAGACGCAATATAGGTTCCTGCCTGGAAAGCAGAACTATAAGCTAAAAAAGCAATCTTATATCCTTTCTTTTCAATTATTGCTGGTCGCCTTGCTTCTTGCTCATTAATGCCAGCTCCTACACAATAAATATCATGCCTGCTTAGTATATCTATTGTATCTAATACCCCAATATCCCCATAATCAACCATATGGTTATTGGCTAAAGAAACTATATTAACACCTGCTTGTTTTAATCCAGACACACTACTAGGATCTGATCTGAAAGTAATATGAGGACACTGTTTTGAAGAAGGTTGTCCTCGCGAAGTAACGGGAGTTTCTAGATTAGCAAATACAATATCAAACTTTTTTAAAGCATCTGCTATATAGCAAAAAGGATAAAAAGGACCATGTTCTTTTATTTTTTCACCTACTTGCCGTGTCAACATTATATCGCCTACAGCAGCTAAAGTTAATTTATTTACCATTATCATCCTTTATCATCTTTAACATTCTAAGCTTTATCTTACGCAAACTATCTATTAATCCGGGGAAAAAACATATAAATAAAAGACATATAGCTTTAATATTAAAAACAAAGCACTGTAAGGATTTAAGAAATTCTCTGCGTGCTTGCTTATACTGACCTACATAAAAATAGCTATCTGCTAAACAATAGTGTCGCCTTGAAATACTCTTCCAATAATAGATTTTTCTTGCAAGCTTGAGTTCCGGAAAAAGATCGTTAACTTTTTTTATGTTTAAAATATCCCCTTTATACATTTTCTCAAAATCAGATGTTAGGCTGATCTTTTTCCAACACGCCATATAAAGATAACCTTTAAGAAATCCGAACTTATAAAACCTAGAAAGCCTCAACCACATATTGTAGTCTTCTGTGCCTATAAGTTCTTCTGATTCATCAAACAATCCAATATTATCAAAACATTCTCTTCTTGCCACAGCACTAGATAAAGCAATGAAATTACCTCTTAATAACTCCCAAAAAACATTTGCTTTATGTGTTTTATTCCATGGAGAATTTGCCTTAACACACTTATCAGAATCTTCCCATATAAAAAATCTATTGCATGCAACTACCCCTACATCAACATTATCCATCATAAACTTAACTTGCAAAGATAGCTTTTCTGACAACCACACATCATCTGAATCTAAAAAGGCAATAAACTCACCTGAACTTTCCTTTATACCTAAATTTCTAGCGCTAGCAGGACCACCATTTTCTTTAAATATATATTTAATTTTATTTTTATACTTCTCTAATAGCTCTTTAGTATTATCCGTAGAACCATCATCAATGACTATAACTTCTTTATTTGTATAAGTCTGATTAAGAGCACTTTTAACGCTTTCTTCAACAAACTTAGCGCTATTATAAGTTGGAATTATAACGCTGACTAAGCCTTTAATCATCTTTTATCTCCATCAGAATCCCTTTGTCAGCCAACAAGCTTGGAATATCTTCTTCAATTGCATAAACAATTTTTCTGTCATTATAAGTGGCGCCGGTCTTGGTGGGTAGGTCAGGATTTACTATTATGAATAACATTTACATCCCTGCCTTCTGCTCTTCACGCCAGGAATACAGTTGTGTGTAAATATACTCATGCGCTGAGAATAGATATTTCATTACCTGTTCCTTGTCGTATTTCCCCGGCAGATCATTCAAGCAGCTCACGAGAACAAAAAGCTCGTCACTGGCCCACGCGGCTTGTTTCAAATTTAGAAATACAAGAAGATCACAGCGAGAACTATTCCATTTGGATCTTAACAATCTGCTGAAGTTTCTTATCGGGTGCCTGAAGCTTTTTAAAGAAATGCCTTGGATCTGCCATTGCGAATCCCTTGGATCGCCTGTTTTGGGAAAAGCAAATTGTCTTACATCATAATCTATCGCCTGAAAATCCCCTGCCCTGAGAACACTTGTTATCCATATGGATACATCTTTCGTTGAACTGGTCAAACGCCAGAGCTGATAATCTATCGCGGCCGTCGTCGTCGCAAGGCTATGGCGAGCCAAGGAGGACGCAGGGAGCGCGGAGTTTGTGATAAGCTCGACGCTATATCCTTTCAACCTCATACAGTCGGGCATGTTGTAGCCGTGGGCGAGGCGGGAAAATATGGGAGCAGTAGATGTATGGGGCTTCTTTACTTTAAGGGCCAGGATGTTTGGCTCAATCTTACTACTGTTTATGGGGATGGATTTTACAGACCATTGGGATGAATTCAGTGAAAAGGTTTTTATATCATCTGCCGTAAAACGGAAGGGCTTGAAGGGGCGCCGGCTTCTCGCCGACATTACCTCCCAAAATCCAACTATCGCAAGGCATGCAACCAGAATTACTGCTGTTTTTTTATTATTCATTTTGTTCACAAATCATTTCCTGCCCGCCCACTCGCCCTGTTCGCCCCGTTGAATAACTGGGTCGAATGACGGGGCTTTGCTAGATTAAACAGATCGACACAGATGAAAATAATTCAAATATACTTTAAACAAAAGGTAACTAAGTTCATTGCATACAAATAACCAATAACTAATAATTAATAATCTGCCACGCCTTATTCAAAAGAAGAATTGAAATATATATGTAAACAATGCTACCCAGCGCGCCCACTGTCCCCCACAACACAACATCATGCTTCCAGCTAATAAGGAAAGGTTTCTCCGGCGCCATTTTTCGAGCAATCCTCGGCAGAACACCAATCATCGCGAACAAAAAAAACAGCGGATAAGCATACGTACGAGTTTGAAAATACGCTGAAACAGAAAAAGCGCTCACAGCCGCAATACTCAAACCCGCGAAACGTCTAAGCCATAGTATTTCGGGAGACTTATCGCGGGGAAGAGCAGTACGTATACGCCAGGCACCAATAATGCCAACTTGAAAAAGATTATACCAGAACCAGTAACCGAACAGCCCCAGCTCAGTATAACAGAGAACAAAAGCATTATGCGACGCTCTGCTTTCTTCGATGTAGTCTTCAAACATTCCATAACCAATCCCGAAAATGAAATTCTCTTTAAAAATCTCGTTGGCCTGCCCCCAGAACACGACCCGGTCATATGCTGATCTGTCCAGAACACCCACCGCCAAAGGACACATTAATAAAGCACCGACGACAAATATCAGCATGAGCGCCGGAAGCAAGCGTGAAGGCAGTATCAAAATCAGCATGACTGAAAAAACGGCTACTAGTGATAACATTCCTCCGCGTGAGCGGGTAGCAAGAATCGCCATCACCAGAAGCGCGGAAACAGCAAGCGCGACAAGCAGGGAAAAGAATGAACGGCGCGGAAACAGAACAAAGGCAAAGGGAATAGATGTTGCCAGTATCTGGGCAAGGTCGTTCGGGCTTTCGAATATCCCAAAAAACAGACTGCGCGAAACCGGCTCATCCATACCCGGTCTCAATACCCAGAAAGGCTCCTGTCCGGCAAATCCGTATCCCAGCTTTTCCTGCATCAGGGCATGAACCGCCATCATGCAGGTCATACTCACGAAAATCCAAGCCATCGCGCGCAATTTTGAGGGTCTGTCAAGGACGAAGAACAGCAGTAATGTAAAAAAGCAGATCTTGAAAACTTCTCGCATTCCGTTCAACATACCAGCTAAATAGGTATGCGACATATGCGACATGATAACCGCAAACCACAGACCAACCAACAGCCAGACTTGAGGAAGTCCGCGTGGAAATTTAAGTTTCTTTTGATTTATCTCCAGCAGAAGCGCAAGTAATGCCACGTAAACCACGCAGTCCAGAACAGGGAGGCCGTATAGCTGCGGAACGAGCCATTCCTGCGGCCGCCAGAAAACCAATATCACGAATAATGATGTGAAGAAGAAAGTCATAAAATTAAGAGGTTACAGAAGTTACATGAGTTACAGAAGTTACAGGGATTCCTGCTCTAATATTGTTTAAAAACCATCCACCCTTTCGGGCCGATTATTAAGGCGATTCACGAAGTTATAGATTGTTCGTAAAGATTCGCGGCCAAATTGTGACAGATATTCATTCCTGAGTAACTCTCCATCATTGTTATCCTCCCAAATCCTGGATCTTGTAACTCCTGCAACTTGTAACCTTCCTAAACAGTATCAATGAAGGTTTTTTCGGTTTTACTGAAAACCAGAATGCCTGTGATAAGAAGAAACAGCGATATGGCCACCGACAACCCGTATTGTCCTATGCAAAATCCTTTCGCGCCAAGAAAAGCAAAACGATACCATTGAACAATCGGGCATACGGGGTTAACCGACAATATCCACTGGTATTTTGCGTCAATATCGGAGATAGACATAAATAAAGGTAAAGTTCCGAACATCCATAATTGGGTAAGAAACCCTGACACGTGTGTAAAATCCCTGTACTTGGCCGTTAACGCGGACATCCATAGTCCAACACCAAGTCCAAGGCAAGCTGCATGCAAAATAATTAACGGCAAAATAATTATGATCCATTTAGGCGCAATGAGCTCACCGGACCATGAAAAGAATTTGAAATAGAAAAGAAAACATAAGAACGTTAAGAACTGTAAACCAAAAGCCAGAAGATTGGACATAATGACAGACAACGGAACTACTAATCGCGGAAAATAAACCTTACCGAATAAATTTTGGTTGGTCACAAAAGTTGAGGATGTGCCCTGCATGCACTGCGCAAAATACTGCCAGGCAAGCATGCCGGACAAATAAAAGACAACTCCCGGATAGCCGTCAGTTGAAAGCCCGGCCATCTTTTTAAAAACCACCGTAAAAATCAGGGTTGTTAACAACGGCTGAAGAATGAACCAGACAGGCCCCAGAATCGTCTGCTTGTAGCGAGATACAAAATCACGGCGAACGAGCAGGAAAAGCAGATCACGATAATTCAGCAACTCACGCCAGGGTATCCGGAACCAGGATGTTGTCCGCTCAATCACGTATTCATGTTGTTCAGTTGTATTCATTTATTTCATATCTCTCACAAAATACGCTAAGAAGAAGATTTTACCACGGAGGCACGGAGACACAGAGAAGAATGAAGAAAAGAGAGTGTTGCATTAATTCCAAGGAAAAATATTTCTCTTGGAATTTCCGCAACGGTTCTATTAAGAAAAGAAAGAGGAGATTTTTTCATATTACCAATCTTTTGATTCATTTTCCTATCAGTGCCATCCTCTTCTTCCTTCCTGCACACATTGTGTAAATCTGGTAAGATTATTCTGCACCAGATTTATACAATCTCCTTTTCCTTTCTTCTCCGTGCCTCTGTGTCTCCGTGGTTCACTATCCCCTACTTCAGTAAATGCTGAAGCAGTTTGCTGCCCCATACGCCCTGGGCACGTTTCTGGAATCTTCGCATATTTTCAATGCGCTCTTTCAGGAATTTGCCATCATCATTTTCTTGAAAATCCGACAAATTAACTTCAATTTCACCGAGAAGTGAATTATAAGAAGACATTTTCTTGCCGACTGTATCAAGAACCGCATTCTTCAGGATTCTTCCAAACCAGTCGCTTGCTTCATAATAGTCTTTGCGGTCACCTTTTATCCAGACCTTCTTTACCGCGCCCCACTGTTCCAACTGCCTTACTCCGGTACTGACGCTTCCTTTGCTGACGCCCAGCGCTTCCTGCATGTCGGCAAGATTTCTGGGTTGAGAACTGAAATACAGGTATGCAAATATCTGACCCAGCACACGGCCCAACCCGAAAGATTGAGTCATATTACCGGCATCTTCAATGAAGCGCCGTACAATTGGAGTTAGTTCAGGCATAAATTGATTATCAGTTAATTGTTATTGGTTAATAAGGCAGAAGATTCTACCACCCGGCCTCCCGGCCTGGAGGACCCGAGACACAGAGAAAACCAAGAGGAGTGTTGCAAGAATCCGAATAAAATAAGAATTTTGCCCTGATTCTTACAATGGTTAGGGTTTGAGGAAAACGAAAGAAATTCTTTCTCCTCTTTCTCTTCTTATTACCAACTGTTGCGAAAATTTGCGCTCCCGATTCCCTGTCCTTCGTAGCTCGACTTGTCCTCCATAGCTCTAAGAGCGACAGAGGAAGAGCGAAGTAGGATTCGGGGCGGAAATTAACGTAATCTCTTCCCTCTTTTAACTCTTCTCCGCCTGCCCCGTGTTTATCACGGGGTGCCTCAGTGTCTCCGTGGTTCAATCTTCCCGTCTGTTTTATCTAGTCCCGTATCGCGGGACGGGCGGGCAAAACCTCTTATTCGGAAAAGAGAGAGTTTCCTAAGGAAAATGAATGAAGAAACAAGGGCCAGACGCACTCCGTTCCCGTCAATTATGCACCAGTGAAACGCATAAAGACCTCAATAATCAGATTTTTTGATACAACATTACGTTCAGTATGTATTGAACATACCAAACAACCCTGTTCATGTCAACAGAAGAATTTACGCTGTAAGACTTTTTTAGACAGGATCAACAGGATCAACAGGATGTTACGCGCTTCCGCCTTCGCTCTGCGAGCTTCCTCCGTCGCGCAAGGCGCTATGGAGGACAAGACGGTGGACAGGTCGCGCGAATTGAAGCGTTTCAATGGCTTTCGTCCTTGGTCGATGTGTACGGGGTCAATTCTGCTGTCTTCTCCCCCTCATTAATCATGTTCATCCTGTAAATCCTGTCAAAATTCTCTTCTCTTCGGGGTAAATTGTTTTCCTAATCCCTGTTTTGTATTGTTATTCTTGATCTGTTCTACAAAGCAAATAGATCTATCTCTCACAGAGACACGGAGAACACAGAGATTATCACCGCGTAACAACTCAATTACATTTAGCGTTCCATGCCAAACAGCACAATTCGAAGAGTGGACAGAATGATCTGCAGATCGAGCGAAAGAGACATATTCTTGATATAATACAAATCGTATTCCAATTTGCACGCAGCGTCCTGCAGGCTGTCGCCGTAAGGATATCTGATCTGCGCCCACCCTGTTAGACCCGGCAATATATTTGCCCTTTCGTGATAAAACGAGATTTCCTTCTCAAGTTCTGCCGCGATTTCCGGACGCTCGGGCCGCGGTCCGACAATACTCATGTCGCCATTGAGAATGTTCAGAAATTGCGGGATCTCATCAAGGCGGAATCTTCGCAATACTCTGCCTATTCCGGTTATTCTCGAATCATTCTTTTCTGCCCATACCGGTCCCGAGACATCTTCCGCCCCGCTTTGCATAGTCCTGAATTTGTATATTCTGAATACATCACCGAACCTGCCAACTCTCATCTGAGAATAAAAAACAGGGCTGCGCGGCGCGCCTATTTTTATCAAAACCGCTATCAGCAATCCGATAGGCAAGAATAAAATAAGCGCAAAAACGGACATAATAATATCCAAAAGCCGTTTAGACCGACGGATGAAAGGCAGTCTTGACTCCATACTTACCTGCATCAAATAATCTTCGTTTACCATATCCAGAGGCGTCCTGCCCTTATAGATTTCTGCGACATTCTGAGCAGTCAAAACCTCTATACCTTCGAAACGCAAACGCCGGAGATGCGGATACAGCTTCGCGATCTCACGGGGATTATCCAGCCCGATTACAACCAGATTAACCCCAAGACTTCGCACAATATCTTCCAGATCATCTCCGGTGCTGTTAACAACAGTAATTCCCTCGGTGAAAGAGTTGCCGGCCGTGTTATCTTTCCCGTCTTCGACAAGATTAATGTACGTGACAACTTTGTGAGCCGGCAAAACAAACTTGTCCTCCATCATTTCCCGCAAGCTTTTGGCGCGGCGGTCCGTTCCGAGAACAACCGTTCTGCAAAGAAAAATATCACTCCGAAACAACGATCTGTAAATTAGCATCTTGAAAAAAAGAGAAAAGAAGCTGTACCATGCAACCGACAGGACCAATACACCGCGGCCTAAAAGTAATCTGAACCACGCATATGAAGTGATACTGAGAACGAGCAGTGTTACCGTTAATGTGAAAAGCCATGTAACAACAAGGTTGAAGCGGGAGTAGGTATACTGCATCCTGTAACTGCCGGCAATATAATTAGCCATTATAATACTGCCTGCAAAAACAAGCCACCCGTCTATATGCTCATAAACATAAATGCCCATCTCGGCAGGTCCAAGACGCATGACAACACCAATAGTACCGCCAGCAATCAGGCAGAACAAATCCATTACAGCTATCCATGTTGTCTGAACGCTAAGATGGGAACGGGGTGTTGCCATGAATTAACCTGAATAATTACGGATCAGGAAAGAACGCGCTGTAGAACCATTTCTTCACAGCGCTACGCCTCCTGCTCCATGTACTACGGAGATGTTTGTGCGGCTTGCTTTTCCCATCCCTGTCATCATAGTAATAATCATAACCATATGCGTACGCATTACTGTAATAGGCATAATTGGGATACTGATATGTGTAGTATAGGCTGCTGAACTTGTGAAGTTCTATACTGTTCATTACCAATCCTAGAATGTTGGCATCTTTCAAGGTATCCAGCGAATACCTGATCAAAGGTTTGGGCGTACGGCTTACATGCGCCACATAAAGCACAACACCTATTTCATGCGTTGTCAGAATAACAGTATCCGTTACCCTGAGAACAGGAGAGGTATCGACAAAAATGTAGTCGTACTCATCACACGCCTCGGCAAAAATTCTTTTCAGATCCACAGACTGAAGCAATTCCGCGGCATCTTCTACAGAACCGCCGGTCGACACAAAGAAAAGGTTGTCCTGACGGGTCTTAACAACAACATCTTCCAACTGTTTCTCGCCTTTCATCACTTCCGTCATTCCATGATCCCTGTTGCAACCAAGAGATTTGTGCAGTCTGCCGCGCCGAAGGTCAAGATCCACCAATAGAACCTTCTTGCCCATCTGCGCGGTCATAATGGCAAGGTTCAGCGAAGTGAGGGTTTTACCTTCCTTGGAATCAGTACTGGTAACAAGAACTATCTTCTCATTTATTTTACTAAGAGCAGACAGAACAGAAGTACGTAAAGCACGATAAGCCTCAATCGCGCCCGTAGAGTGCTCTTCTGTCACAATAGGACGCACATTATTCTCAAGCCCGCTGTGCGCCCAATAAGGAATACCTCCGAGAAACGGTACGCCTAACTCTTTTTCCACATCGCTTACAGACTGTATCCTGTTATCCAATATCTGCACAAGAAACACCAGGCCAATACCTGACCCAAGCCCCAGACCCAAAGCCATAATCAATATTTTCACAGTATCGGGCCATACCTGATCAGGCAATGCTTCAACCGGCTCAAAAAGCTCGAAATGTTCCGCCTTCAATTCCTGGGATACACGCATATCATGCAGCCGACCGTAAAGCGTCCTGTAATTATCTTCGTACCGTTTCAAAATATCCGAAATTCTCTTCAGCTCCGCGTGCCTCATGCTGGCCTGCTGATTCTTGTTATGCCACTGGTATTCCGCTCTTTCAAGAGCACTCAGATGCGTCTTAAGGGCCGACTGCCTGTCCTTCATCTTTCCCACCTGAATCGAAGCCGCTTCTTCCAATTGATTCTTTATGTCATCTATTTCCGCGCGGACGGACTTCAGTTTGGGATATTCAGACGTGAAATCGGCTAAGTAATCTTTTTCTTTTTTCTGCAGTTTTATCAACTTTACCTGCAGCTCTCTCCAGCCCCTCAATTCCTCAGCATCATCTGCCATATTGCCCAGCGCCGAAGGAAGCTCCAGTTTTCTAACACTCCGTCTATACCCCATCGTTCCCTCACTGTCTTTCTGCGATAATTTTTCAATCAGCGCCTCCGGCTTAACTTCAGCGGTCTGACGCGTCAATTGATCCACATAACTTACTACTCCGACGCCCGCATTCTTAAGCATCGGATACTCCGCTTCCAAAATTATAAGTTCCGTTGTTATCTGATTGCGGCGTTCCATCAAGGCTTCCAGATACCGGCTCTCCATCGACGAAGCGGCTTCCACCCGGGCAATTTCATTAAGCCTGCAGTATTCAATAAGATTATCTTCTGAGGTTTTGATATTCTCATCAAGACGGGCAAGTTCCCCCTCGAGTAATTTCGCGGCAGATTTTGAAGTTTCCATCTGTATACCCTGCCACTGCTTTTTGTGTTCGCTCAGCAAAGTTGACAGAAAAACCTTGCCGTATTCCCTGTTCCGCGACGTAACACTTATATTGAGAACCGAACCAAGCCCTCTTTCTTTCTGTAAATTCATTTTCGGATACATGTTTTTCAAGGAACCTATTTTTTTACCCCAATCAGCGGTCAGCAGTCTGACAATACGATCCTGCTGTTTCCTGCTGCTCAGCATATGCATGTGCATATTGATGGATTTCCACATCGAAGTTTGCGTGGAAAGTGTAAGCACAGGGTCGCGGTATATCCTGACCCTGCATTCGGCAAGATATTGAGAAGGAACGAAATCTATATAAAGAACCGCTCCCAGCAGACACCAAACAAAGCAGACTACGATAAGTTTCCACCGAAACAAAATAATGCCGAGATAGACCCTGAAATCGACTTTGCCGATTTCGTTTTGTTTATTTTCAGGCATAAGCTAATCCGCCGATTACCGATAAAACACTAATCAAATAAATAAATTTTTCTCGCGGGCACTATCACCCGATCGCCGTTTTCCAGAGGAACATCTTTGTCCGGATTTCCTTCTTTTAAAATCTCCTCGGCATTTACTTTAATTACCTTTTCTTTACCCTCCGCATCCAGTCTTCTGATCTCTATACGCTTGGGATCCGCATAATCCGGCAAACCACTCATTTTCAATAAAAGATGCAGCATCGTACAGGGTTCAGCAGCCGAAAAACTCAACATCCTCGGCGACGCCAGTCCTTTACCGACAATATATATCCTTTTTGATCCAGCTTCCGGCGCCACCTGTTCCATGTCGGAGAAAACATATACAATATCGTTATTATTAAGGCTCACGTCAGGAACGCCGGGTTTCCCTTCTTTAGTAACCAATGAATGTTCTTCACCTTCAATAGCCTGCGGTATGGCATATCGCAGACCGTCTCTTACTATATTAACTTTGCACCCTTTTACAGAAACCCTCAATCCTCCTGCACGGCGCAACGCATCGTTCAACGATATTGAATCTCCGGACCCAATTCTTACCAACCCGGCCCTGTTGACCACACCAGTTACCATAATCTTGTCATACGAAGGTCTTAATATTTTGACTGTAACAGTCGCATTCCGAAAATATCTGTTTTCAAGCTGTTCCTTTATTTTCCCCGCAGCCTCTTTTTCTGTCATATTGTAGAGAATGATCGGGCCGATATGAGGAAGCTCCGCCGCACCAATATCATTGACCGGATAAGTGCCGTCAAATGACTTATCTTCCTTAACTTTTACCTGCAAAAGACAATCCGGCTGAATGGTTATCACGCCCTTCTTTTCTGATGACTTGACAACCTTGGGCGGAGGGGGTAATTCGAGGCTGGGAGGTTCAGGCGCGTCAAGACCGGCGTTCACTTCATTTCCAGATTCAGAGTCCATATCCAGCATAAACCGAGACAAATCAACGTCACGAGATGAACGGAAAACACACCCGGATACAAGAAAGACACACATGGAAAACATGACAACTGACAGTATTCGGGCTGTTCTAACACCAAGCATTGATTATTCCCTTATAGCTCAAGTATTCAGAATCCAGGAGTCAGAATTCAGAATGCTTCAAAAATACGTCCCCAATAGTTCACTAACCCCATTAAGAATAAACTAATCTTCATACCTGCAAAGTCAATGAAAAACGAGCTTTTACGCTGACTTCTGTCCCTTAAAATTCATGTGTATATGTAAACACCGCAGAAATTGTATCACGTGCATATTCCAAATCATCGGAATCACTGATTCGCTCAACATGCTGCCCGTATGTAACAAATTCAACATTTTTGGTAATTGCAAAAGACGTCCCAATCCGGCTGACCCAGGTATCGTAACCCTCCCGCCATTCCTCCTCCTCCGTTTCCGTCTCATCGGTGATCCGCTTGTTCTCCCTAATCACATAAAAAGTGGTTAACTGTAAGGCGATATATGAAGTCAATGGATAAGATATTTCCGCGCCGGTATTCCAGTCACTGTAATCATTAATTGTCGCCATGCTCGGATCAACAACTTTCAATCTCGAATGGAAATCGAAAGAAGTGCCCCATCGGCCTGTCCAGTCGATCTTATACTGGTAATGATCACGCAGCTCAAAAGCCGAATTAAATCCCAGCACTTGACTGCGCCCATATTCCAGCAAATGAAAAGTGCCTCGTCCTAATTTTGATTTCAGAGATAAACTACCAATAACTGCCCCAATGTTGTTATCCTCTTCTCCGGATGACCCGAAAACGGTTCCTATCGCGTACCCGCCCGCTATTTTACACGTAGTGTTCCTGGTCAGTTTCATGGTGCTCGATGCCACGTAAGACTGATTAGCCGAATCAAACCTGTTTGATGACACATACATGTGTTGGCCAAATTGCGCGCTTACCCCGGCTACCACGAACGGATTAATCATTCGCTCATACGCCACACTTTCATTCCACGAAACGCTTTCCTGACCTTCAAATTCATTATCGAGAGGTATATTATCAGCCCGCTTGACGGAAAACGCCATATTCTGCTCGCGGGTCATCAGCCAGTCCATGTTAATTCCGAAATTATTTCGGAAATACTCGTAATCCTGTCCCCCATACAGATCTTCAAAACCCCGCGTATCAATATAATCTGTCCGGTAAACAGCATTATTAAAAACCGTTGCTTTTAAAGTCGGACTCAACACGAACTCCATGGAAATATTCCCGAAAATTCCCTCCTCTACCATATCAAAATAAAACACACTCTCCTGAGTATCCATGGGATAGTGTTCATAATAAACGTTAAACGAAAAATCCAGATCCGTATGACGAGTAAGCAATAAATAGTTCCTGAAACTAAAAGAAGAAATCAGAGGATAGTCAGATCCGTCTTCCTTGATGAATCCCCGCCTGTTATCAAAAAGAAAATCTGTGCCGGAACCCGAACTGGAAGTGTACCTGTAGCCGGCGGATTGAGAAAATGTAATGCTGGAATAAAAAGGCCCCAGGCGCAAAGTCGCATATTCCGGAACTTCAATCTCTCTATGGTTGGAAAACCCCAGGCTTTGAGCATGCGCCACTTGAGTCAAACACAAAAAAGCACAAAAACATATAAGAAAAGATTTACTGTGTAACGCAAATTTGTGAAGCGTATTTCGCTTGCCCGCCGTAGCCTTGGCGAAGGCTGGTGAAACGTGAAGCAAAAAACAGCAAGCATTATATATCAAGCTCAACCTGCTCCCCCTTACCGGCCAATAACGACTAAATCCATTTGAAGCCTTTTCGGATACCCCTGTTTAAATTTCTGCCTTCAAGAAGATTTGAAGCTTTGTGCCCGCGTGACCAAAATCATCGATTTCCCTGAAAAGCACATAACGCTTTTTAAGAACCGCCTTGAGCTCACGCTGATCTTTGTCAGACAGTTTCGTAATCGCGGGAGAGCTTATGGCAAACCCCCATTCACTGAAAGCTGCAACCGGCGCATCAGTCGTTTCAAGCAGTTCTATTAACATCTCTTTATTCAGAACATGACAAGCTTCAGCCTTTTCGCGCTTCCAATCAGGAAAATAACTGAACGGCCCCATCTCCAGGCC
>JBHORK010000058.1:0-14895 GCA_042565725.1 Verrucomicrobiota bacterium | reverse complement strand
TGAATCTTTCGTGCTGGAGATTGTGGTGAATGCACCTGTCTCGTTAAATAACATGATGTTTTCTGAGAATATGCGTGGTTTAGTTATGCCGCGCGATGAACGAAGTTTTGAGCGTTCTTCCTCATACTGATTCATGACGCTGATCAATTCATCTTGTTTGGGGGGATTTCCGCCGAGATCGCACATGAATCTGCCCAGGCGTTTTAATTCCGATATGTACAAATTGAGTGATTGAGCAGTTTGCCATGTCGCGGGAATATTCATTACAAAGAAAGGGATATCTTCTATCCCCGCAACATCAGGTGCGCGCCGCATCTGGTCACATGTAGTAGTAGTGATGATAGCAGACGGTTTTCTGGAGAGAGCGGTATTGATAAAGCTCATCATGTAAGGACAGATTCCTTCTGATGTCTTTATGGGGCCGGCGCAATCCTGTGACGCGGGAGTCAGCCTGACGGGTTTTATGCCATGCGCGGCAATCCATTCGGCAGGCACAAATGGTGAGCTGTATATTATAGTCTTCATTTTGAATTGCTCGCTTGGGGTCAGGCCGTTGAATTTCCGCCCCGGTCTGCCCACGTAAATTGCAAGGCCCCTCCATAGGCGGGCAGGCAGACCCCGTCTCGCACAGGGCAGGTGCGACGGCTATCTACAATTGACTCCCGTCAAAATCTCCTCTTCTTTTCGCGTTATTTCGCGTGTTTCGCGGTTAAATTCTTTTCTTTCCTCTTTCATTTTTTTGCGCTTATTGTTTCGAATAGCGCTTGCACCCGTACGGCTATTCGCGCGGAATCCGATGGTGAATAATCAGTTTCTATCCGCAGATACGGAACAGATAAATCTTCTTCCGCCAGTTTCTTTACAAAATATGATTCCACGTCGTAAGTAATACAGGCCTGCCATATCAGGTCGATTATGCAATCGGCCTGATATTCCTGAGCCAGATCCTTGAGAGTTTGAATTCGACCTGAATTAGTTGTCATAACAGAGCAGGGCAGGTGGAAATATTTTTCCGCCAGCGCCTGAATAGGATCTTCAGCGTCAGGATCAACATCTTCAAGAATCGGTTTGATGCCCGTGCAGTTCTCCTGGCATACCACCAGGCCGCCATTATCTTCTATAATATCCATTACGCGTTCTGCGCCATGTGGCAGAGGGACGCCGGTAAGTAAGACTCTGATACGCGATTTTGGTGAGGGATCGATTTTTCTGTTGGGCAGTGTTTCGAGCGCTTTTTCGTATTGATCAAGATCCGACGGTATGCCGGAGATAATGCTTTTAAAATCAAGCAGTTCACGTCCAGTAAGCGGGGGCGTAGATGATTTCATGAGTTCAGCGAGTTTTCTGCGTAGAGAACGTTCTCTATTCATTATGCGGATGGCATCTCTTATTTTATCATCAGTTATAGTGACTTTAAATTTTTCTTCCAACGCCGCCTTAAGGCGGCGCAACTCATTTACCCAGAGAGAAAAGGAATCCTCTTTATCAGGCTTTTGGGGAAGTTCCAGCACATGCATGGGATATGTTTGCGCGAATATTTCGTACATTTTCTTTTTACCGTCGCAGGTGGTTTCCGCGACAAGCAGATCCGCCATTTCCAGGAATGGGTTAGACTTGTTTACGCCGTACCCGAAAGTTGATTTTATTAATGGACAAAGGTTGGAAGGCAGGACTTCTTCCGCGGCAGGAATCATCTCTGCGGAACCGCCGCAGAGACAGGCAGGTATGGCGTCTGCCGCCATTATGAGTTCGCGCGGAGTGTATTCGCACATGATGCCAACGACTTTACGCCCTTTTTCTTTTTCGGCGCAGGCATAATCATAGCAGTGCTGTACCATGTCATGGAACCACGTCAGAGAACAATTATCAGGTTTATTAGCATTGGTTTTTCCGGCTGTGCCGCAGGAAGGTTCAGGAGGTATGCATGGATCAGTCTCATTTGCTTCAACATTTTTATCACCACAACATTTACTCATGACATATCTCCTGTTACTGCGGAGTCAGCCTTAATATATAAGACTGACTCCAGGCGCTCGTATCTTTATAATTCGTACTTCAAGGCTATACCGAATGAATCATTGGCTTCGTGATTCAGTACATCGCCGAAACGGGCATAACCAACGGCGGCCGTCATATGCGAGTTAATTATGTAGCCAGCACAAAGAGACATCCAATCCTCTTCCTCTTCAATTAAAGGCGAGGCGCCGGTGTACTCGTTTTGTTTCTGTCTGTATTCCAGGGCCATAATCAATTTAGGCATAACGAATGCACATATACTTCCTTCAACGGTGATGTTTCTTTCTCCCGTGAACCCCAGCAGACCTATGTGAGCCGCATCAGAAGAACGGGCGCCAACGTTTACTATCATAGGTACAGGTAGAGCAGTTATCATTTTAGAAGCATAGAGGGTGTAGTCAACGCCTGCATTTTCTTCAATGCCGATAGCTGTTAAGGTTCCGGATGTGTCGTCGTCAACATCCTCAACCGTAGCATTATCTTTGTAATGCGCGCCGAAAGTTATGGCGGGCATCCATTTTTGTCCGAAGTCACCCTCTTTAATAAGCATAAGACGCGCATTGTAGTTATGCATGGTTACGGCATCATCGCCAAGTTCAAAGCCCATGGCATCCTCTATATCGTCGGGCAGGTCACCCATATCGAAATACATCATGCCGTATCCCAATTCCAGACGTCCGAATAAAGTTTCGGTAACGGTCAGGGATGTTAAGCTTCTGCCATGTCCGAAGTGGACATAAATACCGCCGAAACTGGGCAATCCAAGAGGATTGTCTTCCGTGCCGGAATTAACCAGATAAGCGGAGTGTGTTGCGAAGATCCCGCCGCATCCTTCAGCCGCGTGAAACGGCAGAGGCGGCGCATCCTGCGCAGTCGTTATTTGTGCAACACAAAGTATCCCTAGAATTGTCATAATAGTTGATAGTTTTTTCATTTTTCAGTCCTTTATATGTTTAGCGGTTAATTACTTCTTTTTCGCAATGAATCTGCCCTGCGCGATTTTGCCGTCATGGGCAAGACCCTGCATGAATACCATTTCGCCGCCCATTCCCTGCATCAGTTCCATATTGAATCCGATGATTTTCAAGGCATCATAAGTTAACTGTTTGTTCAGCATGTCAAGATACAGATCAACATGAGGCGCGAATTGGCCGGTATCTTCCGCTGTCAGAACTTCACAGCCGTTATCTTCAAGCAATTCCGCGTATCCGTCGATATCCTGGACGTTAGGGAATTTCATAAACGTAAGAAAACGTTTGGCTTCTTCATCGCTCAGTCCGGCCGGCCCTTCGACCCAGTCGGTAAAGGCGATTGTACCGCCCGGCTTAACAAGCCGTACTGCTTCCGCAATGAGTTTGGATTTGTCTTCCACATAGCACCACGCGTCTTCGCCCCATACAAAGTCAGCTTCGCCGTCAGGCAGACCGCTTTCGCAGACATCGGCCAGAGTGAAACTGAGTTTATCGGCAAGACCTTCCTTTTCGCATCTTTCTTTGCCGCGGTTTACCACAGTTTCCGTAGCGTCAACACCCATCATGGACGCGACATTCCGGATACGGGCCAGGAAGCGCATACCCGCGCCGTTACAGCAGCAGAGATCGACCCCTTTCATTCCTTCACCGATTCCGGCTTTTTCGGATAAAGCCATGGAAGATGCAAATCCGCCTATATGGATTTGTTCTCCCATTACAAGTTCCCATAGATCACCTTCCGCGCCGTTATATACTTCCTGGACATTAGACAGTCCTATTCCATCAATAGATTTCATATTATTTCCTTAAATTTCGAATACAATTCAGTTACATGTAATATTCATTACAGTTAGAATAAACAGTGAGAGTATACTGAAGAAGGCGGCAGGTCTCAGATGAGGACTGACAAAGGTCGGCAATACAATGAGACTTCTGCTGATTTCTCAGTATAGATTTTTCCTGTGGACATACACCCGGCATGTCCTGCTGACAGACGTGCTCATCTGCACAGCAAATAGGATATTATACTCATTGTATCACCTCCTTTCGCGTAAGAGACAGGATACTAAATCAATTCAGGCGCAAAGTCAATAATTGACAAGTTGTGACGCGGGATTTATACTTATATTTACTATGAAGAAAATTATTGTATTACTGCTGTTTTTCATTGTTTTGGCAATTACGTCACAAGGCGAAGAAGCGTCTGCATCATCCGCTGTTAAAACGTGGAACACTAAAAAAGGAAAAACCATCGAAGCCGAATTTGTTAAATCTTCGTTTGGTATGGTTTATTTTAAAGATGCGGATGGCAAGGATATTAAAGTAAGTCTGAGCAGTTTGACTAAAGAAGATCAGGATTTAATCAAGGAACAATCAAAGGCCGCCATGCAGGCCCGCATGAAGAAATTAAGATCAAAAAGCTCAAGCAGCGCGAATAGCGGTATTTTGAGTGATGAAGAAATAGCAAACCTGAAGGTGACCCATCAGGATGAGCTCCATGATAGAAGTTACACATTTGCCGCGTCTTTTTATGCTCTGAAGTTGGACCCCAAAAGAGACAAGAGCACAATAAAGAAATACGCGTCTTCAGGAAAGATACCAATACGTATTACATGTTCACTTAGGGAAGTGATGAAGAAAAGCTCTACTATGATATCCGGAACAGCGCGTTTTTATATACTTGATTCCGAAGGTAATGTTGTTCTTAAAAAATCGGAGTCACTTAATAAAATGTGTCCTTCATGAGGCGGGCGCGGCGGGTACTTCGGTGAAGTACCAAAAGAAGATACATACACTGCGGTCATATGGGTTAAAGATACAAAACGTGGTAATTTCGGCAAGAAGATCACGGTTCCTCTGAAGAAAATCTAAACGCAGTAAGGTCAGACGATCAGGCTTTCTGCAGATTCTCCCCATGCCTTTATAAGGAGATCAAATAGCGCTTTGCATCTTTCCGGTGGTATGTTTATGGCTTTAGAGACGGACTCAAAAATTCTGTACGGATATTCTTCCGCCGTTTGAGGTTTCCATCCGCATTTCTTTCGAAATTCTATGGATTGAGTGAGAAACGTTTCCGCCTGATTATTCAGCGTTGCGCTGTCGATATCAATACCGAAGATACCTAATGTTTCCAGCAGAAGAGGATAGTCTATTAACTCACCCTTGCCGTTTACGGAGAAGATGTTGAACACGAAAGCACATAGTGAGAGGGAATTTCCTATGACACACACAATCTCACGGTCGATCATTTGTTTAATAACACGTTTAAATATCTTGAACGCTTCCTCGTCACTTACGTCGGAGGGGAGCTCTTCATTGATTTTGTAAATCTGGCCGGAATAATGACTGAAAAACCGCGAGAAAGGCATAAGAAAGGTCCATAGCTTGTTGCAATGTCCGGCGTTGCCCAGCGTTTTCGGGCCGCAGGTGAAGACAAGGTCTTTCATTGCGGGATACAAAGCGGCAAGACCTTCCGGTCCATCACCGCATGCTTTTACGGCTTTATAATTCTCGGCTCCTTTGTTTAGTAAATCTATTACGAGTTTCGCTGCTTCGCGATTACCCAAAAGCGTCTTTCCCCCGTTCAGCGAATCCGGCACGTCTTCTGCCGGGATAATTCCTTTTTCTATTCCTTCAAACAATGCGGATATCGCAATGCCTATATCCATTACATCACAGCCCATTTGTTCTATGGGTACAAAAAGATTTTCATCTGTGAATTGACGAAGTTCCAGAAGATCCTCAAATTTGTCGCCATTCGGCTGTAAGTCGAGCATTGCGCAAATGGAATATGCGGGTTCAAAATCATCTAGAAAAGCATCTGTCCCGTCAGGCGCGTAATCGGCTTTAAGCAGTGTGTAGTGACGACAGCGTACTTCGCACCATTGGCATGCGGTATGGCCGTCCCTGGCAGCCATCAGTGTTTTGCCTGCGCCAAGATCTGCTGCCTTATAACCAAGCTGTTGAGCGTTTCTTGCCGGTAA
Source organism: Verrucomicrobiota bacterium (assembly GCA_042565725.1). GTDB lineage: Bacteria > Verrucomicrobiota > Kiritimatiellia > UBA8416 > JBHORK01 > JBHORK01. The sequence continues at coordinate 8,924 of JBHORK010000058.1, read as the reverse complement.
AGTGTTGTTTTGAATTTTTCCGCCAGTGGCTGCCAGTTTTACAATCGTGCCGGTATCCGGTCTGGCTAATCGGGCGCAGTATTTATCGATTCTCGGCGATATTTTCTTCTTCATAAGTTTCTGGAACTGGTTATAGCGCTTTTTGCCAAGTGCTTTCTGGGCTGTTATGGGGGCGCCTTTCAGTACCAGAGCGTGACTCATTCGCGCGAACAGATGTCCTGCGCCGCCGCGGCCCGCATGATAGATGCCTTCAACCGCGATGTTCGCGCTTTTATATCCGTGATAAGCGCCGTGGCCAAGGGTAAAGACACTGCCGGCATTGAAGTCAGAGCCAAGTTCTCTTTCTATCAGCCGGTACAAGGCGGTTCTTTGTCCGTGTGGAAGATTTTTGCTTGATTCGAAACGAACTCTTATGTTCGGAACACGTCCTTCTATAACAATATAGGAGGATATATCTGTTTCTGACGGCTTAAGAACAATCGCGTCTAAACCCAGATAAAACAATTGAGCCGAAGAGTGTCCTCCCACAAAGCTATAATGAGGCAGTTCTGTTAAGGGCGAAATGTATCCAACAGTGAACTTGTTTCCAGGAAAGAAGGAAAGAGGGCCTCCGGCCAGGATCATGCTGTGGAGGTTTTCCTGGAGTAAATATTGGCACAGTGATTCACCAGACAGAAACGGGTATTCCTTTTTAGAATCTGCTGGTAGATGCGCGGAATCTATTTGAGATAGATTAAAGGTTTTACTGCCTGGTTCAATTGTCAGAATATTTCGTGTATTAGTTTGCATTTTATTGTCCTATATCCGGCATTTGAAATTTAGAAAACCTTTTCCAATGTTTTATTTGAATTCAAATCTACACCGATTATTAATGTCATTAACCATTCAGCGCTGACCGGTTTTGCCGGACAGCACTGATTTCCTGTCATCTGAAAAATTCATTTTCAAGCCTGTGCATTTAAAGCAATCCATGCAATAAATGCATTCAGGATCTCTTGGGTCGGTCATCGGTCCGCGGCTTATGGGACATTGTCTTACGCATTGCATGCATTCGGAGCACCATCTTTTTTTAAATTTTATGGAAAGAAAACTGATCTTGTTGAATAAAGCAAGACCCGCGCCGATAGGGCATATAAGGCGACAGAATCCGCGTTCTACAAAAAGCATAAGTAATAAAAATCCGCCGAAGAATGAAAGTCTGAGAACTGATATTGCTCTGCCGTCGGCGATAAGAAGCCATCCGTTAGCTTTTAAAGTTGCTTCCGGACATATTCTGCAGAAGAACCAATTGGTTTCGGTGCCTATCAGGATCGGTACTATGAATACCATGCCGACAAGAACCGCGTATTTAAGCAAATGTGTCCAGCGCGGCGGATTGAATTTGGGTAGCGGAATCTTGGCAAGTAAGTCTTGAAGAAAGCCGAAAGGGCATGCCCAACCACAGGTCAGTCGGCCTAGAAGAATTCCGACAACACCAAACATGCCGATAGCAAGCCAGGGGAACAGGCCCAGGTTAAGCATGTCGCCTATTACGCCGATTGGACAATACGCGGCCGCGGCCGGACAGCCGTGGCAGTTCAGTATGGGCAGGCATACTCCAGCCGCCCGGTTTATGCGCCACTCTTGAATCCATAGCGGGTTCAGCAGGATAAGGAAGAACAACTGAACTTTCCATCTAATGTTGGCTAAACGATTAAACATAGGGGCGGCCGCCCGGGCCGCTTTTGTTTTTCTTATAGTCATGTTGGGCATTCCGTGGCTGTGGATCCTGTTTCGTAAAACGCGTTTGCTTCTTCGTTCTTGGCAATGGCTTTAAGAACTACTTTCGGAATCAGATCCGCGCCTTTAAGTTTTCCCGCAACACTTGTCCCGTCCTCAGTGTAAACTTCAATTTGCCGGAAGAATAAACCGTAGACTGCCATGGCCGCGAAAAACAGTAACAATACGAATATGGCAACTTTTCTCATGCTGATTTTATGTGTTTGAAGTGTAGTATTCAATTTGTAGTAAATTATTATCATCCTATACTCGACTGTAATGCAATATTTTTTATAATAATTCTCGAGAAAAGCGGTTGTTTCCTGTATTCTTTATAAATCATGGAATTGTCTATAGGTTTATTAATACTCGTTATTGTTGCTGTTATTTTGCTTGGCTGGATAGTGCCGCTTATTGTCGGGATAATACGACTGAAAAGAAAAACAGGCGGAATAGTGTTAACAATTATAGGAGGCATTTGGGGAGTTGTAGGGCTATGTTTTGCAGGTTTTATCGCGTATGGGGTTTGGTCTTTTTCACAGTCTGGACGTTATGAAGTCGAAGAATTTGATCCCGCTGAATATAAAGGCGAGACGGCCGCTGTTATTGTGCCTTGCAAAGGAGAAACCACACTTTTTCTGCGCGGAAAGCATAAAGACGATTCTATCTTTAGAATCGTAACAACAAACATGACCGTGCAGGCTCCTGTTGGATTTGTGCTGTATCAGTACACAATGAACGTAGCAGATGGGAAAGGCGGCAGATGGCATGCGGGATGCTTCCTTAACGGGCGGAAAGATAAAATAGAAATAAAGAAAGATTTGGTAAATGAATTGAAGGTTGGCGAGCCGTTTACCGCGCGCGTTAAAGTTAATAAGGATTTCAAAGATAAAGATGTTTTCGATTTAGAAATCAAGGGTGTGGATGGGCGGAAGTTCACTATTTATAAAATAAGTCCCGACAGCGAATTTCCTCGGTTTGAGATATTCTCCCCTGATAATAAAGTTCTTCATTCCGATAAATTCGAATATGGATGAGGTGGTACATGCAGGTATTCGGGCCGAATACCACCGGAAATCAAAGGTGATTTATATATTCGCCCTGTTGTTTCGGGCCCATTTAAAGTAAATGCAGAGAAAACACCTTGGAGGCGGTAGCAGGTAAATGCCTATATATGAATATCAATGCGGGAAATGCAAAAAGAGTTTTGAGCATCTGGCCCGGAGCATGTCGGATCCGGCCCCGAAATGCCCCAAATGCGGGGCAGGGGAGGTAGAGAAACAACTTTCCTCATTCAGCGCTCTTTCAGGCAATTCTCATGACAGTTCTTTACCTCCCTGTTCTTCTGAAGGAACATGCCCGTCCGGCGGCTGTGCTGGAGGGGGCTGCCCGTTGGGTTAGGAGTCTGTGGGACTTATGGATAATCTGCTGCAAAATCACCGCATTTTGCCGAGATTTCCGCAAAAATCGTCAAATATGTTCAATATTCTACCGATTTTTGCGAAAATTCGGCTTTATTCGGGCAATTTTTCGCGACGATTCCCAAAGTCCGACAGACTCTTAGGCAAAAGCTGACCATGGAGACCACGGAGAAATTGAAAATAGCATAAAACCTCAATATTTATGCCGTTTTGTGTGTAAATACATTGGTATTTAATAATATATGTTGAGATTTCCACACAAATTTCCTTGATATAAATCAAGATATTACGCACAATACTTCAAAATATTTGAAGTATTGTGCAGTCATGACAAAGCCAAAGAAACATAATAAAGAGCAGCTATACAATATAGCTGAGTCTCAACAGGGATATTTTACGACAAAACAGGCGAAAGCCTTTGGTTATCCCAATAATACTCATTCTTATCATGTCCAGACTGGGCATTGGGTGCGGGAACATCGTGGAATTTACCGTCTAAGAAATTTTCCTGTTTCTGATCAATCGGATTTTGTTCTGTGGTCGCTATGGTCTAAAAACCGTAAAGAAATTCCGCAAGGTGTTTTTTCACACCAGACAGCACTTAGCGTTTATGAGCTTTCAGATATTATGCCTACAAAAGTCCATATGACAGTTCCGAAGAGTTTTCGTCGCAACAGCGCTGTTCCATCTGTTCTTATTCTTCATTATGGCGAACTGGCGTCAGCTGATGTTGAACAAATGCAGGGATTCAGAGTCACGCGTCCCCTGCGCACACTTTTTGATCTTGTAAAGACTGGTGAAGTGCCGCGTGAGATTCTGTACGCGGCTCTAGCTGAAGCGCTTCAGCGTGGACTGATTACTCGCCGGGAGATTGAAGAACAGGAAAAAGAGGGAAGAGATATGAACCGCATTCGTGAGCTACTGAATGGAATAAAAAAATGAGCGCGATCAAAACATATTCTAACGCAACAGCTTTCAGGACGGCTCTCGAAACCAGGCTTAAAAACATGGCTCGTGAAGAAGGGGTTGACCTTCAGCGATTCCGGAGGCAAGTAGCCTTTGATCGACTGCTGTGCAGGCTATTTTATGAATCCGATCCGCCATGGGCACTGAAGGGTGGATATGGCATGGAACTGCGTATGCAAGTGGCCCGCACAACACGTGATATTGATCTGACCTTTAAAAACTTGGATTTGTTATTGGGCAGAAATGAACAGAAGAGCCAGGTGATCTTGGACTTGCTCCAGAAGGCTGTAAGTGTTGATCTCGGAGATTACTTTGTGTTTCTGATCGGCGAGCCAATGATGAATTTGGACGCGGCACCTTATGGCGGTTCCCGTTACCCCGTTGAGGCACGAATGGATGGTCGAGCTTTTGTGAAATTTCATATTGATGTTGGTGTTGGTGATTCAGCAATAGAACCGCTGGATAATGTAAAAGGAAGAGATTGGTTGAGTTTTATTGGGATTTCGTCGGGTTCGTTCCCTGTTATTTCTAAAGCGCAACAATTTGCAGAAAAACTTCATGCATATACCCTGCCTAGACAACAAGGGATGAATTCACGCGTCAGGGATTTAGTTGATATGGTGTTACTTATAAGCAAAGCTGAGCTAAATATAAATAAGGTTACAGAAGCTGTTAAAAAGACTTTTTCGCAACGAAACACGCATTCATTTCCAGTCGAAATCCCAGAACCTCCAGACGATTGGAAGACGCCGTTTGAGGCGATGGCAAGGGATTGTGGGATTACCATGGATATTTCTGAAGCTTTTATATTTCTGAAGTCTTTTTATGAAAACTTATGATATGTGTTTGTCATGCCTTGAGGGCCTTACAAAATCTGCCTGTAAGATTGCCAATCTGACAGAAGAACAGACTCAAAAGATTCTGCGCGCGGCGGATGATATTATAAATAATTCCGACAGAAAATATCCGCCTATTGCGCCTGCCAGGGAAATTTTCAAGCATATCATTTCTATTTCCGGTAATCCTGATCCTTACGCTAAAATCAAAAAGGAAAGTAACAGCATATGCGCGGAGATTTATCCGATGCTGAAGGAACGGCTTGCGCGTTCGGAGAAACCTATGGAAGCTGCCGTAAAAATGGCTATAGCAGGCAATGTCATAGATTTCGGAATTTTTCATGATCATGATTTCAGCAGGGAAGATATTTGGAAAAAGATCGAAGAGACACTTGCGGGTGAATTGTCAGGAGATTCAATTGATGATTTTGCATCTATAGTTAAGGATTCAAAGAAGATTCTTTATGTTGCCGATAATGCGGGCGAATGTTTTTTCGATTCGCTTCTTCTGGATCTCATGCCGAAAGAAAAAATCACTTATGCGGTTCGCGGTGGTCCCATACTTAACGACGCGATAAGGGAAGACGCTTCTGCTGCGGGAATTGTTGAGCGATGTTCTGTGATTGACACAGGTGATAATAGTCCGGGAGTTTTTCTGGACAGGTGTTCGGAAGAATTTCTAGAGGCATTTAAGAAAAGCGATCTTGTTATTGCCAAAGGGCATGGCAATTATGAGTCGCTGGATGATGTGAAAGATCGAACCTGTGTGTTTATTACTAAAATTAAATGTGAAGTAGTAGCGAAACATACAGGTTTTCCTCTCGGCAGCAATGTGCTGATGATTCAATCTAAATACGATAGGAGCTGAACCACGAATGGACGCGAATAGACACGAATATACAATGTTCTTGATTAGTGTGTATTAGTGTTAATTAGTGGTTCAATTTATTGCCAGGCGTTAACCATAGCGTCCTGCTGGGGCGTTGAGCCGTCAGGCATAAGCCCCCATTTCATGTGCCAGTAGAATACGCCGCGGAATTTCTTGTTCTTTGCCCATTTTGTCTTGATGGTTATCACTTCCGGTTCGTCAACACCTGCAAAGTTTTTGCGGTCAGGGGAAAAATACCATGCCACTGCCGCCTTTTTGTCCATCTCACGGGTCCAGCCTTTTTTCTTAAGTTCGCAAATCTGAGCCCAGCCAAGAGGTTTTACCTCGCGGGATGTGCTTTTGGGATCAATTGTATCGCCGGGTTTGTATCCGAAACATGCCCATGTGTAGAAAGGCATGCCGAAGACCAGGCGGTTCATTGGTATTTTCTTTTCCTTATGCCAGAATTTGATGCATTCCGATACTGCTGCCCCTTCATGTTTTTCAGGTTTATACAGTGAAGCATGTGCGCCGGCCTTTCCGCCCCAGCGGCCGAATCCGTTATAAGCCATGATGTTCAGGAAATCCAGGTTCTCCAGGATAACTTCCGTGCGGACAACTTTAGCTCCTTTTTCCTCCAGCGCGGTTGTCAGTTCAAATTTCTTTTCTCTTTTAGCGCTGAGTTTGTCCAATTCCTTTCGTAGAGAACGGACAAGTTTCTCCCACTTCTCTCCGTCTTGTCTTGTCTTAAAACTTTCCCAGTCAAGATCGATACCATCATAATTATATCTGTCCACTATTTGCATCACTGATTCCACGTATTGGTTCATTCTCTTTTCATTTGCTGTCACGTATGAGAAGTCCTTATAAGCTCCGCCGCCCAGACTGAGAATGACCCTGACATTATTTTTATGCGCCAGTGTTGTGAGTTCTCGCGACGGCATTTTGCCTTCTTCTATTTTGAGAATGCCGTTTTTGTCTGCCAGCAGGAAGTTATGGAATATATGAGTAAGGCCTTTGAAATTTATTGTTGATACAGGCAGGCTATCTGTAACGCCGTAATAACCGGCGATAACAGGTGCTCGCCCCGCCTTTGGCGGGGTAAACTTAGGGCTTGCCCCGATACAAGCGGGGTCAGGCCGTTGAATTTCCCTTTTGCCTTTTAAATTCAAGGCCAGACCCTGTCGAGCTTGTTCCGCGCATGACATTAAAGGCAGGCAGTATGCAATTACCATTGCCGTTACTATAAGTCTCTTAATGCTCATATTACTTTTTTTAATTATCAGAACAAAATTCAGAACCAGGAAATTTTACTGATTTGACTCGTCTAATCTCATCACTTATACGTTTTGAATCCCAACCCAATGATAATGCCATTGCTTCCGAACAGCGCCTAAGCATCGTATCATCCGGAATACCATGTGCAGCAAAGTCAGTGCGCCGGAATATAAGGTCAGCAAGCGTTTGCGGCATCTCATGGGAAACAACAAATCTTATTTCAGCATCCAGAGTATCTTCAGTATTTTCACATCCATCAATGATTTTCTTGTAATCAGTTCCATAGTTGTAAATCAGGCGGCGAGGAATATTCCGGGCGTCAGCATCAGTCAATAGATTATTAAAATTCTTTATATCAGCACCGGCAATGTGCGCCTTGTCCGTAGGTGAGTTGCCCGCAGACTTGTTCAGTTTCTTTAACGCAAGATCTATGGTTTTCTTCGCGACATCTCGTGCGGTGGTATATTTTACGCCTGATACAGAAATAAGCCCGCTGATATCGTCATGGCTATGGTGATCTATAATGGCATAATGCCCGCTTAGTTTGGGATCACGTATATTGCTGGTGTTTTCTACCGTCGGCAATACTCCGGCATGAATTAAAGCAATATCATCATTTGTAAACTTACCTGCAGGATACGCTTTATTTAAATCTGCCAGGAACAGGTCAATATCCTCAGCTTTCACCTTTAATTGATCAGGCGTACCCTCATGCGATCGATAATATGTTCCAACCATTGTTCCGTTCTGCCATGGAACAAAGAAGAGAAGGCGCTCTTTTGAGCTGGTTTCCCTTGGGCACACAAGGCCTACAGAATACTTAGAGAATATTTTACGCTTTAATACAAAATTCATGCCCATTGCAAGACCCATAACGGGTTTCGTGGTGTGCAAGTCCAACATATCCAAAGTAGCATTTGCCCATGGACCAGTATTGTTAATTACAACCTTGGCTCGAATCTCAAGTTTATTACCCGTCAGCGCATCAACAGCGCTGATTCCTTTAATCTGATTCTTTGTCTTGATGAACCCTGTCATCTTTACATAATTCGCAGGTACCGCGCCGGCATCAACAGCCGAACGTACCATGGAAATAACCAGCCGTTCAGTGTTGTACGCAAGACCATCAAACCAGATCGCGCCACCTGTTATGCCTCGGCCATCAAGTCCGTTAACATACGAAAGACAAACAGACTTTGATACTGTTTTGCCCATAGGCACATATTTTTGAGGATCCATCGAAATATTACGCCTGCAACTTAGAATCTCATTCAGAATCAAACCGGCGGTCATGGCGGCCCGGCTCTTCAGTAAATAACCGCGTGTTGGCATAATACATGGCATCGGATGTACAAGGTGCGATGCCGTTCGCATCAACAACTTTCGCTCACGCACAGATTCCAATACCCGAGGAATATCCATTTGTTGTAAATATCGTAATCCGCCATGGATTATTTTCAGACTGTTCGCGGAAGTTGCTCCGCAAAAATCACGACTGTCAATAATTGCGACCGACATACCGCGTAGCGCGGCATCCCTTGCGGCAGCTGCACCGTAAATCCCGCAGCCAACAATCAGGACATCATATTCCTTCTCTGTTAATTGCTGAATGTTACGCTGTAAGTTAAGGCTATAGCTGTCTTTACTTTGCAGTTTATCATTCATCATTCATCCCCGACTCTTCCATCATCATCGTCATCGCGTCTGGCAGTCTTGAGATCCGCGAACAATTCCTTTAAATTTTTAAAACCGCCTATAGTCATGCTTGTATTCTCAACAGTTCTTACTGTATGGCTG
>JBHORK010000057.1:0-15073 GCA_042565725.1 Verrucomicrobiota bacterium | reverse complement strand
TGTCTGTACTTGGCGTTTTACATGAAAACACGTTTCTTCAGGATGTTGCACTCTCGGAACTTGCTAGACAGCATGGAATATATGTACTCCTGGAAGGCCAAGGTGCTGACGAAACCCTTGCCGGATATGAATCTTACTACATTTACCATATAGCAGACATCGCAAAAGAAAACATAAAACTTGCTCACGAACTTTATAAAGACTACCTGCTCAAACGCGGGATCACGAACACCAACCTTGAAAGTGATTTCAATACTTTTATAGCAAAAGCTGCCAAGAATATTTCACAGGATGGAACCCGTGCAACATTACCGGAGACCGTTTCCCGCGAAGTCACAAACAGGCACGGCACGGGTTATCACCATAAAACAACCGAAACAAAACTGAGGAGTGCCTGCTTCAACGATTTGACAAACGTAAAAGTGCCTCGAGTTCTGCGCTTCAAGGATAGATGCTCTATGATGAACGGTGTAGAACTAAGGGTACCATTTCTCGATCATCGGCTCGTTGAACTATCACTGAGAATACCACCTGAACTTCTGCTCTCAGAGGGATATACCAAGGTATACCTGAGAAAAATAATGACCGGTCAACTTCCTGAAGAAACGTGTTTTCATGTAAAACGCCAAGTACAGACACCCCAAAGGGAGTGGTTACGAGGACCACTCAAACCACTCATTGATGAAACAATAAATTCGACAAGTTTTTCGTCACGGGGAATTTTCAATGTCAACAAAGTCAGAAGAATATACAAAGATTTCCAAGATAACCCTGAGAAATATCCAAACAGCTTCTTTGCGTGGCAATGGTTGTCTATAGAACAATGGTTTCGAATTTTTATTGATAAAACAAATACCACTTTTGAAACATCAGCCCCTGAACACCCCAATATCCGCCGCTACGCCCCAACAATTTGAATCGCGAATTACTCTAACATGCCATATTCTTAATATACCGCGCTAAACGATCAACATGCTCTCCTCGCTTATCATCGTCGGAAACACCACCTGGTTCCCGGTAGACATTTCCGCGACCGAGAAGTCTTGAATAAAAATCAATCGGAACCGACAAATTCATCACCGCCGCTACATAAGCTTCCATCGCTTTCTCTGAATGGTCATGATGATCAAGAAGCCACAAGATCTCTTTACTCAAGTCTTCAAGATTTGTTATTTTCTTTATCATGCTATCAGGAAGAAATTCAAAAGGAACATGCCCCAACGCAATTACCGGCTTCTTCAATATCAAAGCTTCAAATCCTGATGAACCGCTGATTATAGCGGTAATACTGGCCCTTTTGATCAATTCCCTGCCCTCAAAATCAGGCGATACCAAGCGAACATTAGGAACAGTCAATAAATCACGATAGTACTTCAAGGGACGATAACCGAAACAGGCAGGATGCTCTTTAACCAAAAGATTCATCCCTAAAGGAAGATTTCTTGCTATACGCCGCACTACTTCTATCTGATCAATATATGTATTGCTATACACCAGTAATGTTATTTCAGGCTCCTTATGCAATGGATAATAAACAAAATCCATTGTCTTTAATTCGCTTTCCGTAACATAAGAATTGGCCAATGCTTTATTTATGGAATCAATTCTAATCGGCATTACAACCCGCCTGAACCATGTCAAACCGAATAACCCGGGACAATGATTATCATAAAGATATTTCCCGGAATATTGACAACGAATCATGCGCGCTGCGGCGGCCATTTTTGACAAAAACCCTTTGCCGGATGTGTCGCTCAGGGATACCTTGGGAGCATTCTTTGCGGGAATAACACCTTCATACATTCCATGTTCTTTGCGAACAAATTCTAAATAATCACGAACTTTTTCGAAAAGCTTCTCATCTGAGTCATCAGCCAGAATAGACTTATATTCCTCTTTAAGTTTTTCGGATGGTTCATGCACATCCTCAGCGCCATAGAAATAATTCCCTATTCGTGTAGGCCTGAGATTCACAAACTTGATTCCATCCCTTTTCGCAATCAAAGACGTGATATATTCGCCCACAGTAACACAAATAAAGCCAACAATGATGTCCGGCTTGAATTCACTGATGAAAGACTCCAACTCCCTGATAGCCGTATCTACGATTGAAAGCAATTCTTCGTGCTTATACCTGGACTTTAAATCTTCACAGTAAACCGCACGGGCACCAAGAAAAAGACGTCTGTCCGCAATAATGGAGTTCCAGAGGGTATGATTATCAAATTCCCTTTCCTTCTTTCTTAAGAAAGAAACATCCCCGGACCTTCCCGAAGCTTTCTCCAATATTTTCCATTCATACAGACAATTTGAATGCTTCTTTTCGAAAGCAGGATGTTCGGATATAAATTTTTCGTAATACAGAGAATCTGCGACATAAAAAGCAAAACTGGATTCAGGCGCTATATTCCCGATTCGTTCGGCAACACCACTAAATACGGAGAGAGAACTGCTTTGTGTAAGAAACAGAATCCTCATATATTATATTCCTCAGGACGAAAAATATCGAGATGATCTTCTATCCACTCAGACGTAAGATGCAACCCCTCTTCAAGAGTAAATGCGGGCTTCCATCCTGTCGTGCTTTTTATTTCAGAATCATCACACATCAACCTGTTAACTTCACTCTTGTCAGGTCTTAACCGCTTATCATCCGCGATTACTTTGGCTTTTTTTCCTGTAACCTTAACGCATAGATCGAATAAATCTTTAATAGATATCTCCCGGCCGGACCCTATGTTTGTAACCTTGCCGCAAGTCTGATCATTCTCCGCTATCGCAAGGAATCCGGAACATGTATCAACCACATAATTGAAATCTCTTGTCGGAGACACAGCTCCAAGTTTTATTTCCGTCATACCCTTATGCAGCTGACTGAGTATTGTCGGAATAACCGCACGCGCGGACTGCCTGGGTCCATATGTATTAAATGGCCGTGCTATAGCTACGGGCAAACCAAAAGAACGATAATAACTGTCGGCTATCATATCAGCTGCAATTTTCGTTGCGGAATAAGGAGATTGTGGCTGCAGGCCATGTTTTTCATCAATCGGAACATATTGCGCCGTTCCATATACTTCGCTTGTAGATGTATGTATCAATCTGGATACGTCATTATCCCTGCAAGCCTCTAAAACATTCAAGCCTCCTACTACATTAGTCTGCACATAACTCTGCGGTGCCTGGTAACTATATGGAATAGCTATAAGACTGGCTAAATGAAAAACAATCTCACGATCTTTAACTAATTCATTCATACAGCGCGAATCACGCACATCCCCCCACATAACCTCAAGCCCCTCCATTAAACTTTTGTCGACGTCATCAAGCCAGCCTCTACTGCCAAAAGAATTGTAATAAGCCAACGCCCTTACAGAAGCCCCTTTCTCGATCAACATTTCAACAAGATGACTGCCTATAAAACCATCCGCGCCAGTAACCGCAACTTTTTTGTCATGCCAGAATTCACTCACTTTGTTTCTCCGCTCATAATGTCACGCGCTTTTTCCAAAGCCGCACTTTCTCCTATATCCACCCAATATTCTATTATCGGAAACGCGGAAACCGGAAGCCCCTTATTTATTGCTATCTCCAGAAGCTGCGTCATATCAAATTTAGTGTTCTCAGGGATAAAATGGATCATCTCTTTCTCAACAATATAAATGCCTGCATTGCAATAAACTGTCTCGGACGGCTTTTCTTTCACTCCCACAACAAAATGACCCGCTAGATCGAATACACCAAATGGTATATTAAGCCTATATTCCGAAGCTGCTACTGATACAACCGCATGGTGCTGCCTGTGAAAATCAAGCATCATGGAATAATCAACATCCGTAACAACATCGCCATTCACCACCATTACCGGATTATTTATATATTGAGGCAGCAATTTAAGAGCTCCGCCAGTTCCAAGCCTTTGATCTTCACGTAAATAACTTATGCTCAACCCGAACTTTTTACCATCTCCAAAATATCCTTCAATTATCTCCGCCTTATAATTTACCGCCAAAAAGACATCCCTGATTCCGGCCGCTACCATCCTTTCTAAAATGGTCTCAAGAATAGGCTTCCCCCCAACTTCCAACATTGGCTTCGGGACTTCTTCTGTTAAAGGCCTCAACCTTGTACCAAGTCCGCCTGCCATTATCACAACTGTTGCTCCTGCCACCCCCTTATCTTTAGAGATAAAATCCCGCATATCCGCTAAACCACAAACAACACCTTTATCATCAACAAGCGGAACATGACGAAGACGGAATTTCTCCATAAGCAATGTCACATCTTCTGCTGAAGCATCATGTTTGGCCGTTACAAAATCTTTGGCCATTAATTCAGAACATGGCGCATCAAGAGCACCATCCTTTAAAAGAAACCTGCGAACATCACCATCCGTAATAGTGCCCATCAGCTTTCCGGCCTCATCCACTACCAGCACTATGCCGTCTTTATTTTCACTAATCTTTTCAAGAATCTTCCTGACTGATACATCAGGCTCAACAAAATATGAATCTATTCTCTTGTTTGCCATAATCTATATTCCTCTTCAAAAATTCAGCACCCAGACCGCATCTCTCAGCCGCATATTTAATATACCATTCTTTTCTGTACAAGTTTCTGCGAAATTTCTGTCTCGGCAAGAACCTTTGCTATCTTAACACCTGCGTCGCCATTACCATAAGGATTAACACATTCCCTGCAAACACGCCTGAACCCTTCATCCTTTATGCTTTTCCTGCACGCTTTTATTATTTCAGCAGCAGCATAGTCGACATCTATAACATTATCAGCCCTTAACCTGCCCTGCTGTCTGCTTCCAATATTAACACAAGGACATCCAAATGCCGGTGTTTCTTTTATTCCGCTTGATGAATTCCCGACACAAACTCCATTCCCTCCATTCACGGAAACATTCAGAATACCATGATAATTGTATCGCCCAAGACTCGCGTGCACCTGAATATTAGATAAACCCTGTTTATCAATATCTTTAAGAAACCCTATAATTCGCTTTCCACCGGCATCATTGTTAGGGAAAGTCAGAATAACCTGATATCCTTCTCCCGCCAAAATCTTCATGGCCTCAATAGACGGCGCAAGCTGAGCTAACGCACTATCGTGCTCGGTAGCAACAGAATGCTGCGTAAATAAAATTATTGGCCTGTTCAAATCCAAGCCATATTTATCAACCAACTCATCTGCTGTTGCGTAATTTTGTTCCTGAATCAAGTCAATCGCAGGAAAACCAACATTATGAACACGCCAGGATTCTTCACCCATTTTCCTTATCCGTTCGGCAGCTTCTTCGTTTGTCGTAAAATGAAGATGAGCAAGTTTAGTCATTGCATGACGAACAGAATCATCAAGAGCACCGCCTTCTGTAATATCGCCGCCTTCAATATGAGCAGTTGGAATCCCCATCTGAGTGCTCGATATTACCGCGGCAAACCCTTCAAATCTGTCCGCATACACCACATGGAAATCAGGCCGCAATTCGTCAAGAATCCCGCTTAAGCTTAATACGCATGATCCAATAGCCTGTACTGTCGAGAAAAGATTGTCCTTCTCCATCTTAATCTCAACTTCTTTATAAACCTCAAAACCATCCTTGTTGATTTCCTCTAAAGTATACCCGAAATCTTCCTGTAAATGTGCGCCGGACACCAACAGGTAATATTCCAGATCAGGGTGGTTTGCAACCGCTTTAACAATCGGATACTGAAGACCGTATTCCGCCCTGTTTCCCGTAAAAATCGCTATTTTACGCTTACTCATCTTATTCCATTACCTTTTCTATCCCCTGCTCCAGTGTTATACCCGGCACCCAGTCTAGAATCTTGCGAAGCTTCTCATTATTTAAGACGTTATACGAATAACTATCATCTAATTTCTGTTCTTTGCCAATAATTCGCCTTGAAATTCCCGCCTTACCGCAACATATCCCGGCCAGTTCCTCAACAGAACTGCCGCGGCCTGATGATAAATTAACATACACACATTTATCATCGGGTTGGGCCGCGCTTAATCTGACAAGACCCTCAACAACATCATCCACATATATGAAATCCCTGACAGGATACAGTTTTTTTACGCATACATCCCCACCCTCTTCAACAGAACCAATAATAGCTCCCAGCACCGCGTCCGGCGAAGGATCTTTCATGTAAACATTTGACAAGCGAACTATAAAAGCTTTCATTCCAAATGAATGACAATACCCTTCCACTAGATTCTCAGCAGCAAGTTTTGTGGCGGAATAAACACCCAACGCATAAACCGGATCATTCTCACATGCAGGCCGATCCAGTCTGTCTCCGTACACATTGCCGCTGGATACAAAAATAAATCTTTTAATATTATTAGCCTTACAGAAATCAAGAACTTTATGAGTCAGAAAAACATTAGAATCAAAAGCCTGCCCCGGATTCTCATCACATGCAGGAACGGAAACCATGCCTGCCAGATGAATTACAATTCTTTCTTTTATGTTGTTTCCCGAACCAACAATCTTTCCCAGATCCTTTTCCGCCTCTTCATAAGAACCACTGACAACCCGCAAACTCTCCGGATTCTGTTCCGCGACAGCTGAAAGAATTTCGGGATCAAGACAATACGCGACAACAGAAGCCTGTTTACAACATAAAGCCTCAACGACCCTGCGCCCTATCCGTCCGCAGGCGCCTGTAACAATATATTGATTATCTTTTATATCACCAATCAATGATGTCATCCGGTTCTATCTGCGCGTTAACTTTCAGATCTCTTTTCGCTTCTTTACCAAGAACTCTATCCAGATCTTTTGCAAGTATCAAACCATTGCCCGGTCTCTTAATCCATGTATTTTTCAGCGTAAATTGTTCGCCTTTCATTACAGGCGCTATAGTAACAGCACATGCATATGCAAAATCTATTACAGGTTTTTCCTCATCCAGTATATTTTTCCTGCCGCCTCTTGCCTCCCAAACAGCCCTTGCCCCCTTTACCATCTCAGCCAATTCATGCGGCTCAATAGAAATCGAAACATCCGGCCCGGGCCAATCACGGGTAATGGTAAAATGCTTTTCAAGAGCGCAGGCCCCCAACGCAACGGCGCCCAGACATGTATAAATACCCAGCGAGTGATCACTCAAACCAACAGCCATATCAGAAAATTCTTTCATTAAGTCCCCTATCGCGCCCAACCGAACTTTATCATACGGAGTGGGGTACATTGAAGTGCAATGCATAAGCATCACGGGACAATCATACTTCTTAATCACATCAACCGATTTCCTGATCGCCTCAATATCATTCATGCCGGTAGAAAGAATAATCGGCTTACCCCATTTAGCTATGTGAGCAAGCAGCGGAATATTGTTACATTCACCGGAACCTATCTTGTACGCCGCTACTCCCATGGATTCCAGCCTGTCTGCGGCTTCCCTCGAAAAAGGCGTGCTTAAGTAAAGAATGCCTTTCTTCTCGCAATACGCTTTGACTTTTCGTTCTTCATCTTCCGTCAGCTCACAACGTTTGATGATATCCCACAACAATTCATCCGATATTTCACCCGGCTTCATGTCAGTAGGAATCATTTCTGCCTCAGTGATATGACATTGGAATTTAACGCAATCGGCTTTTGCCTCTGCCGCCGCGTCAACAAGCTGAATAGCTTTCTCAAACGAACCCTCATGATTTATCCCAACTTCCGCCATCACAAACGGAGGTGCATCAGGCCCTATTTCTCTATTCCCGATTCGTATACCCATCATTTCTTCTCCCCGGACAAACCATTCTCTCCCAACAGAAACTCCAGAAATTTAAAGTCACGTTCCGTATCGAGGTCAACAGCACGCGATACATCAATCTCATAAAGGTATGCGTTTTCAGGCAAACGCTTCCCTTCAAGAATCATTGCCCGCGAAAACACCCACACAACAGTATTCAAATCATATACAACAGGAGCATCCTGCCTGCGGCCAACTGGTTTTTCGGGCTCGCAAACAAGAGATGCGAGACCCGATTCGTCTTTTTTTACCATATTAAAATAAGGATTCCGGTGCGCGGAATTTCCTGAAACAACCGCATCACATTGTTTGTCTTTAAAAAGCTTAATAGCGCCCTCAACATCGTCAACAATCCTCAACGGTCCCGTAGGATCAAGAAGAACGACAGCATCAAATGTTTTCTTATAAAACTTTTCGGCCTCAATTAATGCATGTTTGAGCACAGGAAGCATAGGCGTTTCGGGCCTGGCCAGATCCGATGGACGAATAAACGGAACATCCGCCCCAACTTTCCTCGCGATCTCCGCTATTTCCTCATCGTCAGTACTGACCACAACATTATCAAGGCAGTCACAGGACAACGCGCATTCTATCGCGTACTGAATAAGGGGACGGCCATTAACCAAACGAACGTTTTTTCTCTGCACCCCTCTTGAGCCGCCTCTTGCGGGTATAACACCAAGTATCATTCTTATTTCTTCCAACTCTTTCATTGTTTACGTGATATTCGGATTGAATTTATCGATTATTTTCTGCGCCAACATTATTTCAGTTGCCCGCATCGCCTCATAAGTAGCCCCCGCTACGTGCGGCGTAATAACAACATTGGAATGAGTTCGCGAGTATTCGAGCATATCGGATTCTATTCTCTTACCCGTAGCAGGTTCATCACGAAGCACGTCAAGTGCCGCCCCGGCCACACGACCAGCGACAAGAGCATTCAACAAAGCGCCCTCATTCGCAATAATACTTCTGGCGGTATTAACAAAGAACATCCCGCGCTTACAGCAATCAAAGAAATCCTCATCAAGCAGATTCTCCGTCTCCTTGGCAAGCTTTGTATGAACAGACACAATATCAGATTGTTCGGCTAATTCCTTCAAGGTAGAACAACGAGAATATCTTTCCTCATTAACATATGGATCATAATACACTACACGCATCCGGAAAGCTTCCGCCATTCCCGCGAAAATCATACCCAAACGACCCAAGCCGACAACCCCAACCGTCTTACCTTTCAATTCATGCCCCAAAAACAAGTCCCTGTCCCATTCTCCCCGCAATACAGACTGATGCGCACTGCATATATTGCGTACCAGACAAAGCAGCAGACCAAAAGCATGTTCAGCCGTTGAGGTTACCTCCTTCAATCCGACATGACCCGCCAATGAAATGAATTCAACGCCACGGGCCTCTGCGGCATCTCTATCTGCACGATCAAGTATATGATCAAGCGCAGTCGCGGGCACAGCGATAAATTTCAGATTTGTTCCGTTTCCTAATAAAGACCTATCCAATTTTAATCCAAACCGGGCTATTACACCCTCATACTCCATCAAAACATTCTGCACATCCGCAAGTTTACCCTTATGCGGAACAGGAGAGAATCCGGCATCCTTAAGCATTTTAACAGCCGTTGAAGAAAAATCTTTGGGTTCCGTAATAAGAATTCGCATTATTTCCCCTTAAGTTTTTGCGATATAAGAAATTCCGCGTACTGCATGTCTTCTATTGTATCAATATTTACCGAACGCTGCGGCGGCATTATATATGGAACAACATTCTCAGATACGAAAGACTCTTTCTCTCTTAAATAAGATGTTTTCGTCAGATAAATAGCGCCATTCCTGTACACCATCGAAGGGAACTGTTGGCGCGGCATACCAACCTCATAATCAAAAGCCTGACTGACGCGAGACGGCAAGCCCGGTGATCCGGATTTTTCCAGCCTATACATATAGTAAGGATGATAGGTTTCGACATGCGTAAAACTCACAACACTGCAAGCATTATGCTGATCGGCCAGGCGAATGCTCTCGTCAATATCTTCCGAAGTACGAAACGGAGCTGTCGGCTGAAGCAACAGCAGATAGTCAAAAGCACCATTACAATATTCCTTAAGCGTATGAAACGCAACATCCTGAACCCTGGCCTCATCTCCACTGAGTTCTGGAGGCCTGAGAAAAGGAACTTTCATGCCATAACCAACTGCCGCGTCTGCTATTTCCTTGTCATCAGTCGACACAATACAATCTGTCAGAAGACTGCTTCCCTGCGCCGCTTTAATTGTGTAGAAAATCAGCGGTTTGCCGGCCAGGGGCACAATATTCTTTTTCTTAATGCCCTTTGACCCGCCTCTCGCGGGAATTAAACCCAGAATCTTTAGTTTTGATTGTTTCATTTCCGTTTTACACTATTCTAACGACCTTTAGTTCTATTATTTTCAAAACAAGGTAAAGCTTGTATTTGCAAGCATTCTATTCTAAGAAATACAGCATGACAAGCGTTTGCTGAATTCCGGAATTTATTAATATTAGTCTGAAAAACACATGGAAAAAACATCCTCTAAAGTTAAATCAAGCAATATATCGTTTGATCGTATTCGCAAAATTGCCAGATTTACCATTCAGGTTATCGGCGAAAGAAAACTCGCCGCATTAATACTCACTATTCTTATGGCAGCCGCTGCTGTAGCGGAAATGGCTGGCATTGGCTCACTACTGCCTTTAATCCAACTGATAGTGGGACAGGTTCAGGACGCGGCATCAGCCCCATTACCCCTGAAATTCCTTTATCGTATGCTTCAGAATATTCCACAGGAACAACGGACAAAGTTTCTTTGCCTTACCGTTGCGGGATTAAACGTTCTGGGGTTTGCCGTAAGAATAATCATGATCCGTTTTCGTGCGCGATTCACTCAGGGCCTGCGCATGGAATGGCGCAATTCTCTGATGAACCAATATCTGTCCGGATCATTGACCTCACTCGCATCCAAGAAAAAAGGAACTCTGCTGAATAACATCATAAATGAACCAGCTATGGCCGAGAAATTCATTTACGGTGTTTTCGAGGTTCTGATGCTAACCTTTTCATCTCTGGCAATAATCAGTCTCCTGTGGCTTATGCACTGGCAAGCGACATTGGGTTGTCTCACAGCAGCCGGTTTTATTACCTGCCTGCTTTATCCCCTTTTTGTCAAAAAACCTTTGAAGCTTGGCAAACATCGTTTGGCTTTACAGCAGGAGATTACTTCACAGGCTTCTGAAAACATTTCTGGCCTTAAACAGATCAAAGCCTTCTCTCTGGAAAAAACCCTTGCGGACACTTTCAGGCGCATCAACAAAAAACTTACAATTGTCTGGATAAAAATATCCGTCTTAAACCAGATATTCAGACCCCTGCTTGAAGTACTTGCGGTTCTCGGGGTCTGTACTTTCATTGCTCTCGCTCCCGTTTTAATCAAAACACCCCTGAATGAACTTGCGGCGTTTTTCATCTTTTTTACCGCAATTATAAGTAAAGTTGTTATTCAATTAGCCGCAACACTTTCTCACATAAGTATGCTCACAAACCGCTTGCCGGCCGTGGAGCTGATTCGTAAATGGGTTCATGGAAAACTCCCGAAAGAAGACCTGCAAAAAGGTGCGCCCTTTAATAATATGACAGGAAACATTAAATTCCAGGATGTAAACTTTGCGTTTCCCGGCAAAGAACCTGTTTTTTCCAATCTCAGCCTGACAATCCCGCAAAAAGCCATGACCGCAATTGTAGGCCCTTCCGGATCAGGCAAAACAACTTTAATAGATCTGCTGATCAGGCTCTACGAACCTTCGAAAGGTGATATCATCATCACCCCAAACATATCATTATCTTCAATCGCCCTTGGCGACTGGCGAAATAACATCGGATTGGTAACACAAGAAACTTTCCTCTTCAATATGACGATCAGGGAAAATATATTAATCGCTAATCCAAACGCTTCAGACGAAGAAATCTTAAATGCGTCAGAATTATGCCATGCTCACGATTTTATTGAACAAATGCCTGATACTTACAACACAATACTCCACGATCGGGGCGCCAACCTGTCAGGAGGACAGCGGCAAAGAATCTCTATAGCCAGAGCAATTTTACGCAATCCCCAAATATACATTTTTGACGAACCCACCAGCGCAATAGATTCGGTCTCCACGCAATTCATTCAAAACACCATTCTCAACCTTTCCAAAGCCGGAAAAACTGTAATCGTAATTTCACATGATCTGGCCGTTGTCAGACACGCCGAAATAATACACGTTTTAGATAGCGGACATTTAGTGGAAAGCGGTAATTACAATGATCTTTCAAACAAACAGGGACTGTTTCTCAAATTAATTCAAGCAAAAGAAGAAAAACATTAACCAGCTTTAGCTTTATACTATAATACCAAGTCTACTTATCAAAAATATAGTGCAATCTCTTCTGGTTGAATGGCTTTATTTTAACAAGAGCATCGGCTATCTGACTGGAAGCAGTTCCATTGCCGTATAAACCCGACGGCTGATATCTGCCATGCCCACATTGTTCTTCAATAGCTTTCTTTATACTCTCTGCCTCACACTTCACAAACATAACGTTTTCCGCCACTTCTCTTCCTAGCTGACGTTCTCCCGCAAGAACAACAGGTGTTCCGCTGAAAGAACTGTCCCTGATAAAACTGCTGGAATTACCTATCGCGCACGTAGCACGTTTCAAAACCTTCTGAAAAAGCTCCGGCGATAAATTCTTGATCAAATGCAACCATTCATTATTAAGATTAAACTCTCTGTATCTTCTCAAGCTCTTACTGATATGATCGGATCCCGCGTCAATATTGGGCCATAACCACGCAGTCGGATGCTGCAATGAATCTAAAGCTGTTATAATCTCATCAACCTGCTTAGCCTCTGCACTGCTCCCGTATTCTGTTGTGACAGGATGAAAAATTACAAGAAAGAATGGATTATCCGGATTTAACTGAGCGCCAACTCCTACACTTGAAAATATATCCTGAGGCAAATCCGCATCAAGGGAATTTATATAATCACCAACCGGACATCCCACATTAAAAACAGTGGCAGGATCTTCTCCCATGCGTATCAGATATTCCTGAGCACGCTCAGTTGCCGGAAAGTGAAAATGAGCGAATTTAGTAATCGCGTGTCGCGCGCATTCATCAATACTGCCGCTCACTTCTCCTCCCTGAATATGAGCAATGCAAACATTCTGGTAAGCCGCAGCCATAGCGGCTGCCAGAGCTTCGTATCTGTCTCCTATAAGAAGAAGAACGTCAGGATCCAGACGCTGTAATTCCGAAGCAAACTCAATAACAGCAAATCCTACTGACTTTGCCATCGTTGCCGGCACAGACCCTTCCAACTCCATATAAACCCTGCTGTCTATTTTAAAACCATCCTCTTTAACTATATTGACCGCATCACCGAACCTTTCAAGAAGCATTGTGCCCGCACACACAGTTTGAAGTTCAAGACCGGGATGATCCAGAATAGCCTTCATAACAGGTTTCATCCTGCCGTAATTTGCCCTGTCAACGAGTATCACGCATATTTTTCTTTTATTCATCAGTTAAATGCTCCCAGGATAAGAATTCACCTTCACTCAAATCCTTAACAACCTTTTTGCCTAACACATTCTTGACCTCACCCGGAGTAATACCTACACCCGGCTTCTTAAAAGCAATATCGCTTATTATTATCTTTGTCCCCTTTTTGACATCGCGCACAAGCACAATGCTTTTGGTAAACAACAAACGCACTTCTTCAAGATCCGAAGCCTCTTTTTCCTTGTCTACCGGAGAATTAAATACCCTTTCCAGAAATCGTATGCTCGAAACCAGACTATTAAATTCCTCGAATGTCAGAGAGGACGACACATCCGGCCCGGAAACTTCCCGACCGGAAACAACATGCACTTCAAGAGAACATGCGCCCATACAATACGCGGCTATACCAGCACATACTTCCCCTGAATGATCAGAAAAACCTATCGGCACATTGTAACGTTTTCTATATTCCTCTATTACATTAAAACCTATATGTTCGGACGGACAGGGATAACGATTCGTACACTGATAAAGTATTAACGGACATTTCTGCTTAAGTATCAACTCAACAGCGCGGTCAATTTCTGCCATGCGACTCATCCCTGTACTCAGAAGAAAAGGCAATCCTGTCTTTGTCATTTCCTCTAACATCGGATAATTGTTTGTCTCCCCTGATGCGATTTTCCAGGCCGGAACTCCAATTCCAAGCAAAAGGTCAACCGCATCCTGAGAAAACGGAGAACTCAGAAAAATGATTTTTTTATCATCAGCGTGATTCTTCAAGTCCTGCCATTGCCCTTCCGAAAAAGCAGTCCTCTTCCAGTAATCATACCTGGTCGCATCTTTAAAAGAGCCTTTTACGCGAAATTCTTCCCTGGGAGTACTCTCAGCATCTGCAATGTGTGTCTGAAACTTTACAGCATCCGCCCCATTCTCTGCCGCAGCATCAATAAAAGCATGAGCCGAATCAAAATTGCCATCATGGCTCAACCCCATTTCGGCAATAATAAAACAGGATTCTTTCTCCCCTACAGTTTTTTGAGCTATTTTAAATGCCTTAATCAATTATCTTACCCTCAAACTTACCCATTTGAAAATCTACCTCTAACCAGAATCATAACTCACTTACATCTTGAACAAAAGGCAATACCCCTTCGACCGTTTGAAAATCATTTTTCATCAAGTTCAGGCAAACGATATCCGTGTCGGCTCATCCATCCAACGTTTTTGCCCGGCACCCCTATCACAAAGCCATAATCAGGAACATCTCTGGTTACAACAGAATCCGCCCCGATAAAAGCATATCTTTCTATGGTAATACCGCAAATCATCGTACAATTGGCACATCTATTGATCAGCAAATAGTACACGTGGTCCTGATGATTAACAAGCCTGCATTAATGATTAAGCATCCCTTAAAAGAATTTTAAGAGATTTTTTCTTCATGATCGCAACGAAATTACTCTCCGGAGAAACTCTAACCGTTTCTTTTCTTTCGGTAAAATATTTAAATTTACAACACGGGACCTATCCACTCTTCTCCCCCGCCATTTATCGATAAATGCTTTGATTTCTACAATATGATCACGCATACATCCGGAGCGATTGGGTAATTGAAGAAGAAAATCCTCTGACCCCGAAAAATCAACGTCGCGATAACCAATAATTACCGGTGGTTCTGCCCCATTGTTTGGACCATTCTAAATGTCAGTTAACCCGTTCGTTG
>JBHORK010000056.1:0-15105 GCA_042565725.1 Verrucomicrobiota bacterium | reverse complement strand
GAACTATCATAGTCTGAAGGAGGCAAAATAATGTTAAAACAAAAAGACCTTACAGAGAAAATCATTGGATGTAGATTTCTGAGAAAAAACTCTTCTTATCCTGTTAATCCTGTCTAAAAAATAAAAAAGGATAGCACACAATGAAAAATACACTTATTGTACTAACAATATTCGCATTTTTTGTCGGCTATACCACTGCTTCTGAATCAAAAACAAACACTGTTCTTTCCGCTCAAGACAAAACATACCTGCTCGACCTGGCACGTCAGACAGTCTGCTGGCACCTTAAATACAAAACCACACCTACTCCAGACAAAAACAAACTCAGTAAAAACGTTCAAAAAAAGCTCGGATGCTTTGTCACGCTGGAGCACAAACAAAAAGGACTGAGGGGCTGTATCGGAATCTTTGAAAGAAGTCAGCCCCTGTATAAAAATGTTATCAGCAGAGCAATCGCAGCCTGTCATGACGGACGATTCCGCAGTGATCCTGTAACTTATGAAATGCTGAAAGACATAAAAATCGAAATCAGCGTCTTGACCGAGCCTAAGGACCTTTCATTCGATTCAACAGAGGATCTTCTCAAAAAACTGCGGCCTATGATCGATGGCGTCATTCTATACACGCGATACGGCAATTCCACATATCTGCCGCAAGTCTGGGAACAACTGCCAAAAAAAGAAGATTTCCTTTCTTACCTGTGCAGAAAGCACGGCGCACCTATGGACACGTGGAAAAAAGGTCCGAAAAACGTGAGAATCCAGACATATCAGGCAATAGTCCTGCATGAAGAGTCATCCCCCAGAAAGGCTGTCGGCCCCAAAGGCGCCATCATGAGCAAAGAAGGAACCAAACTTGAGCCGGGCACAATCGTCTCATGGGATTCAGAACTCAAAGAACTTGAGTAGTCGGCGCTGAAAAAGTATAGAAACCGCAGATGGACGCAGATAAACGCCGATAAATCACCCTCTAAAATTGCAAGGCCAGTCCCTATCTCGCCAGGAAATACAGGCAGGTTCTTTGCAAGAATTTACATGCGAGGATATAAATATCATCAAAGAGTATTGGAGCAATGAAGTGCCGGGGGTATAATTGATAGACCCTTCCGCCGGCCTGCCCCGCACCGTGCTTTGCTCTGGTGCTGGGGGAGGCGGATGTAAACCGCAGGATGAATTTCGTTTCCGAAGCTTGCTGAAGGATTCGAAAATTGGATCGGCAGATTGCTTCTGGCGCGAGGCGCCGCCGACCGAACAGGATATATATCCGCGAGGAAGGCGGGAACAAAGCGACAGAAGTGATATGCAGGTCCAATTTGCGAACGAAATTCTTTCTGCAGATTTTAGTAAGAAACAAAACCAAAATCAGGATCTAGCAATAAACCCGGACACCAGCATAAACAGCCCGGCAACCTTCAACGCCGCAAGAACCATGCATGAAGCGCCTATCCCCAGAACCGGCACCAATACCACTCCCACAGCCAAAGCTCCGATAGCCGCGCCAAAATGATCCGAAGAATCAGTAATAGCCGCGGCCGCATCTATACTGCCGCCCGCATCACAAAAAAGCCTGTTGCACAGCGGGAACTCCGCGCCAACCGCCCAGCCCACAAAACCCACTGCCAGAAAAATAATCGCCTCATGAAACATAAAACAATTATTTATACCAATCGAACCCGCCGCCTGTTTCACAAACAGCGGCAGCATCAAGGAAAACATTATCAATAACAACTCCACACAGCCGATTGCTAACCATGGCCGTTTCCTTGCCATTAACCGACCGGACAACGCGCCCAGACTCAAACCCAGCATAAACACAGCCACAATCAAACCCATTCTGGTGTAAACATAACCGTAAAGCCCCTGAAAAACATAAATCAGAACAATCTCAAGCGCCATTCCGCAAAAACCTGTCGTCGCAATCAGCACCCCTATCATCACCCTTGCCCACCTGTTCGATGTTCGATGTTCGATGTTCGACGTTCGACTTGTCCCGCTCAAGCTAGATTTGCCCCCTCTCAGAAAGACCCCTATCAGCAAGCAAATTAAACCGCCTGCAATTATCCACTTAACAATATCCCTGTAATTCAGATTTTTCATTCTGCCAAGAAAACCTTCTACCCCGGAGCCGCTGAACCGGCTCCAAAGCATAAGATTATAGAAGAATGTTACAGGTCTAAGCGTTGTGTTCAAAGAAACATCCGCTGAGGAGAATTTGTCTTCCACATATTTAATCTTTTCAGGCCATATATCATCAACACCCATAAAATATTCGGGCCGGAAATACCTGGTCTTGATGCCGGCGCTTTGACTGCGGGCCATAAGTGTCGCCCCATCCAGCGTCACGTCTTCACCCGCAAAAAAACGACTGTTCGATCCCGCGGTAACAAGCACAACAGGAAACACTTCTTTCAATGTCTTATGCACTGACGCGCCCAGATGAAGAGCTTCCGACCGCAATCTTTCCGAGGAGCTTACGGCGGCATACATGAAACCTCCTTCCGCAAGCATACGTTTGATACTTATAAAAAACTCCAATGTATAATACCTGTTTACTGCAGCGGTAACAGGCTCCGGCGCATTCACAATAATAACATCAAATTTCTCACCACATGCCCGAACAAAACGCGGAGCATCCCGAACAACATACTGCACACGCGGATCAGATAAAACTGCGTCGTATTGTTCCGGCATAATCTTTCCGACCATCCTGCCTATGCCGGGGTCCAAATCAACGTAAACAAGACGCTCTAACGGATATTTAAGCAGTTCAGGAAGATCACCCACAGGATTGCCGCCAAGCAAAAGAATTTTCTGCGCGTCCGGTTTCTGGGCCATGATGAAATGAACGCTCGGTTCATAAATAAACGGATCAAATAAATTAAACATTACCCGGCCGTTGCCGTACAGGGTATACTGACCATAAGATTCCGTTACAGCCAGATTCTGATAAATCGTATTCTCTGAACATATAAGTTTAACGGCTGGCTCTTCTTCTTTTCCTTTCTGGAGAACACCAAATGCCCGCCATCGTTCAGCAATCACACGATTTTCGACAGATTCAAACCACGCAGGATAAATAACCACACAGCTCAACATTAACAATGCAGACCCGAAAAAAATCAGACGAAATTTTCCAGCCCGAATAATTGCCGCCGCCCCGCACACGGCAGTCATACTCGCCAGCAGAATAATGCGGAGCGGGGACAAAACAGGCAAAAGCATATAGGTCAATATCGCGCCACCCGCCATACTGCCAATCGCCTCAAATGTATAAATCTTACTTACCGAAGAAACATCTTTCCTCGATTCTGAAATCAGCTTGCACGCGAAAGGGAAAAACAGGCCTATGCTGTAACAGGAAGGAAGAAATACGATTAACGAGCAAACCAGAATCGAACCAAGAGACGCAAATTCACCTGCCGGTATCTTTAATAACAAACGTATTATTCTTACCACATATACCTGAAAAGGAAGCAAGACAGACAGGATCAATAAAAGAGCAACAAGCAAACGCCTGATTCGCAAAGCCGAATTAATAAACCTGTTAATTATCCGAGCGGAAAAAGCGCCAAATCCAACTCCAACAAGCCAACTGGTCAGAATCACAGCAATACTCAACTCGTTGCCCGCAAAAACAACCAGCATTTCACGCATGAACATAACCTGGGTAATAGTGGAAAAAAGCCCCAGACAGAACATTGCAAACAGAATATTCATATTTCAGAAAGAAAAAGATGTTAAGCTCAACGATAATCTTATTAAAACAGATGAAATCAGCATAATTCGCGGTCCCTCTTTCCTCTTTCCTAAATTAGCTTAATCAGCATAATTCGCGGTTCCTCACTCTTCAGCCAGTACCACGCTCTCAAAGACTTCGAATTCCGCGCCGCTGCGCCAGGCGTCGCGCTCCATTCCAGCCTTCTGGCTGAGACAAGAAAGGGTTTCTTCCTTGCTCCAGTTCTGTTCAACTGCAACTTCAGGAAGAAATACGGCACGATTGTGCTGCCTGCTCAGTATTATTCCATGCTGCCCTATTTTGAACTCATCAACAGAAGCAATGCTTTTGACCGGACTCAAAAGAGAGATATGAACATCCAATTCTTCCAGCTCACCAACTGTAACCTGCGCAAAACGCATGTCACGCAAAGCCGCACTTATTGCATTATCATATACCGACTCATACATAGGTTTGGCCGGCATTGGAGGGAGAGACCCTATGCATCCTCTGAGCCGCCCGTTGATTTTCAAAGTCACAAATGTATGGGTCGCTTTTTTCAACTTGTCCGTTATTTGATATTTGCTGAACGAAAAAGCCTCTTTTTCTTCCTTTACGCACCGCGCGAGAGTATCTTTTGCTATTAAAAACAGTGTTTTCTGCTCTTCTTCACTCAATCCGGGCGACCATTCCCCACTTTTAATCTCTTTCACCCTGCCTCCTTCTTTAAACTAATATTCTTTATTCTCTAAACGTTTTATTGTAATGAATAAACACTCTAAATAAAAGGTTCAAAAATGATTAGGTTATACACTTTGCATGCTGTTGTTCTGACATTGGCCATTTCCATACTGCACTCCCCGCCCTGCCGGGCCGATGAGTCCAAAACTCTTATATCTGGGAAGCCCGCCGGCATACTTGATCCATCCCTCGCAAATGAAGTAAACGCCGCTATTGATCGCTCTCTTGACTGGCTGGCTGACAAACAGAAGAAAGACGGCTCATGGTCTAACGGTGATTTCCCGGCACTTACAGCTTTATCACTTCAAAGCTTTGCCAAAGGCTCTCACCCGAAACAAAAGGAAGTAATTGATAAGGCGGTAAAATACATACTTTCCCATGTACAGAAAAACGGCGGGATCTATAAAAAAATCGAAGGCCGTAAAGGCGGTGGGTTAAGCAATTACAATACCGCTATCTGCATGACAGCCCTGCACTCTACGGGCGACAAGTCTCTTACCCGAGTGATCCAGAATGCGAGAAAGTTTATAGCAGGCACTCAGCATCTTGGAGATGACGACTACAAAGGCGGATTCGGATACGACCGCAAAACAGGGAGAGAATACACAGATCTACTGAACACGTTTTACAGCCTTCAAGGCATGGCAACGACAGCGGATGTTGAGGACACCCGCCCCAAGGGCGAACAAAAAGTTGATATCAACTGGGCTGAAACAGTTAAATATATCGAAAGAATGCAAAATAAACCTGAATCCGGCAAAAACGATGCTGGTGGTTTTTTCTATAAACCCGATGAATCCAAAGCCGGAACAACAACAAACAAACAAGGCGTTGTGGTGTTACGCTCTTACGGCAGTATGACTTATGCGGGCCTGCTTGCAATGATTTACGCCAACGTGTCGAGGGAAGACACACGTGTCCAGTCCGCCTTCAAATGGAGCGCGGAACATTGGTCGCTTGAAGAAAACCCGGGGATGGGCGCTCAGGGTCTATATTTCTTTTATAACGTGTTGACAAAATCATTAAGCTCCTATGGGGCAGACCTGATTCCGCGTGAAGATGGATCTTATGTGAATTGGAAAATCGAATTAGCAAAGAAACTGGTCAGCTCACAAAAAATCGATCCTGAAACCGGACATGGCTACTGGATAAATCAGGAAGGCAGGTTCTGGGAACAGGATCCCGTTCTATGCACCGCTTACGCCGTGCTGGCACTTGAAATGCTGTAGAATTCGAAGAACAAACTGCCCACCCTGTAGTGACGGGTGTTTATTCAGACGCCTCAAAATAAACATCCTTTTTCCCAAAACCATGCTTAGCGGCAATCAGATTTGACGGAAACCGGCGAACAATCCTGTTATACTGCTCTATAGCTGCATTGTAATGACCGCGCTCAACACTGATCCGGCTTTCTGTACCAGCAAGCTCATTCTGCAATGCCATAAATTTCTGATTGGCCTTCAGCCCCGGGTAATTCTCAGCCACAACCATCAATCGCCCCAACACACTCTCAAGCGCATTAGCTGCTTTAACTTTTGCGTCCGAAGTTTTGGCTCCCGCCCACTTGCTTCTCAATCGCGTTACTTCTTCAAACAACTCCTTTTCATTAGACGCATAATCTTTTACCGTGTTGACAAGATCAGGCACCAGCTCATACCGCCTTTGAAGCACTGTTTCTACCTGAGCCCACGAAGATTCAATCTGTTCGTCAAATGATACGATTTTGTTATATGAACTCCACCAGATAAGCAACGGAACCACAACCAAAAGCAATATAATCATCACAAAGATTGTTAACTTTTTATTCATTGACTGCCTCCTTTTTTATAACTTACCTGCTAATATAAATCGTCATGGTGACCAGGCAGGAGAATGCCACTGTCCGGTGATCCTGGTCAACCGTATAGAGGGGTCACCCATAGAGTCAAGTATATACAAATTCGACTGATATCGCTCTGTTTGCGTATATACGATATGGCGACCATCCGGGGCCCAGGAGGGCTCTTCGTGGTCAACATATTTATTGGTTAATTGTGTTTCTTTCTCTGTTGCTGGATCAAAAACACAAATATGATAACGGCCTTCTCTCCTGCTCGAAAACACAATACGCCCATCCGGCCCCCAGTCGGGAGCAACGTTTTCACTGCCCCTATAACTGATTCTGCGTTGTTTCGCACCGGCTGCGTCCGTAATGTATAATTGCGGAGATCCGGATTTATCGGAAACAAACACAATCTGTTTCCCATCCGACGACCATGATGGACTTGCTTCTGCCGCATGGGGCGTTCGCGTGATCCTTGTAAGACGCCTGTTTCTGAGATTCATAATATAAAGGTCCGGGTTTCCATCTTTCGAAAGTGTCAAAACCATATTCTTGCCATTCGGCGCAATATCCGCTCCAGCATTGAGCCCCGGATAACTGGCAATCTTATTCCGTTCATTGGAAACAAGATCCATCATGTAAACATCCGGAAACCCTCCATGAAATGATGTATACACCAGAGTTTTTCCATCATGCCCCCATGATGGCCCCATACAAACAGCTCCATCCCTTGTTACACGCAGAAGATTCTGTCCGTCGGAATCACAAATATACACATCCTTTTTCCCATCTCTCATGCCAATCATTACGATACGCGCTGATGAAATCCCCCGAACACCCCTGACGGCCCGAACTATCTGATCTGCAAGCTTATGCGCCAACTGTCTTGCTGTCTCACTTTTTCCCGAAAGATTCTCGCGCAGAAATCTTCTGCCGGTCGACTTATTACCTACTATGCATTCAACATCCAGAACACCGCCGGAATCAGAACACGAGCCAAGCAGTGTTATTGTACCAGAAGCAGTCTTGGAAATTGTAAACCAGCCTGAACGCTTCAAATCATCTTCAAGAGTCTTCCGGAACACCATTGCGGCATCATCACCCCGGCACCTGAAACCGGACATATTCACAGCCGATTTAACCGCGCCGGACTTTATCACTTTTATATCGGCGCCTGACGAAATCACCTGCGACATAAGCCAAATAGCTAAAAAAACAACTGCTTTCTTCATAATAATGCCCTGCTTCATTCTACTTTGAACGAAATCGTAATTTGCGAATATCTTCTGATAAAATCTGAAGATAAACCATTGATCCGATTAACTGAATTCACGGCCTGCATGACCGATGCATCAATGGCTTCATTCCCGGACTTTTTCTTTAAAGCTCTTTTAGTTATCGTACCGTCCCCCTGCAACTGAATCACTATTTCCGCGACAGCATCTCCAGCTTCTTCAGCGCTCGGCTGTACCCAGGCATCATACAAAGCACGCCTGACCACTTCAAGCTGACGGGTATTCTCATCCGGAACGGAAGTGTGATCCGCCGGCTTCGCTCCCTGCGCCAGAAGCTTTTTGATCTGCTCGGCCGTAAGCTGACTTGACGAACTACCCCGCTTCGGCTGTTTTACTCTTTCGGTACTGCGCTTGATTGGCGTCTTTTTGATTTTTATCGCAGGTTCTGAAACATCCTTTGGGTTATCTTTTGGAATCGGTTTTCGCACCGATTCCTCATCCGAAGCGTGAGACACCTGAACTACAAACTCGACAGGAATCTCAATCCTGGCCTTCCTATGAAAAAATTTGTTCCACATGGAACTCACAAAGAGAACCAGCAGTATCCCAACATGCACTGCGGCAACAATCTTAAAATAACGAACGAAACGGTTGTCCATAAATATCATTTCCCGTCGGCTTCAGTCACAAGCGCCATTTTTGAAACTTGGGCACCGTACAGAACCTTCATGACCTTAACAAGATTTCCGTAAATAATACGTTCATCGGCCCTTACCAGAATAGTGGTTTCCGGATCAATTTCCACTAAAGCCTTTATTCTTAATCCCAGCTGATCCAGATCCACGGGCAGATTATCTATATAAATCACACCATTTCTATCAATACTGACCGTGCGTGACTGGACAGACTTCACCTCTGCCGCCTTCCCTTTGGGCAGTTTTACCGGTATGGCCTGTTCTATAAGGGGAAAAGTAATAATGAACGTTATAAGCAGGATAAAGGTCAGATCCATCAGCGGGGTAAGGTTAATCTCGCTGATCTGCTTTAATGAGGTTAAAGGTTTCCTTCGGGCCACGGCACTCCTCATCATTTCCGCTGAAGATAATGGTGCTCAATACCTGCAATAAGTTCCTGAGAAAAATTATCCATCTCAACCGTTAGTCGTCGAATTTGGTTACTCAGCATATTGTATCCTATCACTGAGGGCAATGCCACAAGCAGTCCCACAACAGTTGTTAGAAGCGCTCCTGAAATTCCCGGTGCGACAGCAGACAGTGTGGCAGAACCCTTAACAGTCATACCGCCAAAAGCATCCATAACGCCCCATACCGTTCCAAGCAAACCCAGGAATGGCGACGCAGTAACCGCTGTTGCCAGAACACCCATATTGTTCTCAAGCAGAAGCAGCAGATCTGCCGTAGTTCTTTCAGTTACATTCCGAACAGAATTAATCTGAACTTCAGCCAATACCCCATTCGGCGAACTCATGCCCCCCATAAACAAATCATCTGCGTTAGCACCACTCGACTCAAGAACCGCCCCAAGGGCAGTACAAGTCTTCTCGTATATCACATATAACGGGGCACTACTGCGTCTTTGTCTTTTCAGGAATAACGAAACGGGGTGCGCCTCTTTTCTGAACGCCATCAAAAAGCGACGAGAAGAGTAACTTGCATTTCTGAGCTCCACCAGCTTGGTGATCATAATTGACCAGGCAAAAATCGAACCGACAAATAGAATCACTACAATAAACTTCCCTGCAATATTTGATGTCTCCCACGCGAGCATGACACCGGCAATAGGTATGTTTACAGCAAAAGTCATCAGCGTCTCCATAAATGATACTACGCTATATTTATCACTTATTCAGCAACCAATGCAAGATTCTCATAAATACATATATGTTGCAAATCCATCTTGAACTGAAGCTCCCATCCAATAATAACCCCTTCTTGTCGAGAGACTTACACAAAAAGAAATAGCGGCCCGGTAAGAACCACTCTTCTTTCCCGCACCGCTATTTCGTAAAAACCACTTAGGGCATAAGCCCTAATATAGTAACACTATTTCTTTTTCTTCTTTGCTGCTTTTTTCTTAGCTACTTTCTTCTTAGCTTTCTTTTTTGCTTTCTTCTTTGCCATGTCTACTCACCTCCCCTTTTCTCCGAACATCTTTTCGGAGTTGGTTGGTATGCTGTGAACTCCTTTCCTCCCCCTTGAGGTAACAGAACCAAATTTCGATTCCGTTCAAAGCGTCACTGCACTATAAACAAAAAAACTTTCTATTCCTTTTGAACAGTAATCCTTCTGAATTTAGAAAAACGATACACCGATAACTCCAAAAGGTCAATGCCATATAAACATTTTATGCAGATTATTTCATATTGCCTACTTTTTAAGGCAAATGAGCAAAACGTCTATTCGCGTCAAGATTCGTCTTTCTGTTAGGCGCAATTATTTTTTTCAAAAAAAATGTTTTTCAAAAAAAACTATCATCATCCGTTATAAAAGCTTGGTTCAGAATCAAAAACTTTACAAAAACATTTCTCTTTTGAATATAAAATATCCGTCTTCTTCGCTTTCACAGGAATGATGCCTTGCTGCATTCTTACAGGCCGAGGAATTGTATGGCTAAGCCCGACAAACAAATTGTCGCGCCGGCAAGAGCATGTGTATAGCGCTCCATTTTACCGAACTTCGCAAAGTTGAATCCCCATACAGAAAGCATAACAATAGTAAACATTGTCAAAATCGTAACAAATCCAAAAGTTACAGTAACAAACAGCATGCCTGTTATACTGCTCTTTGCCGCAGGATACATCAGAATAGGAATCAGCGGCTCACAGGGGCCAAAAACAAAGATTGTGAATAGAATCCAGGGCGTCATAGTTTTCTTTTTGTCAGTGTGAACATGGGCATGCTGATCTTCATGAGAATGCGAATGTGCATGTGCATGCCGCGGCTGATCCGCATGAATATGGGCATGAATATGCGGTTTTTTCCTTATTGCCCTGTGAAGCCCCCACGCGAAATACGCAAAACCAAACCCTATTAACAGCCATGCAGCAATATTACCCCTGAATCCTTCAAGTGCTTCCAGTTTCATTACGCCAATACCAAAGGCAATACCTGTAAGACCAATTATCACCGAGCTTAACACATGACCCAATCCGCAAAGAAAGGTAATCACGGCTGTCTTGGACATGGACCATTTATTTGCTCTGCTCATTACAACAAAAGGTAAGTAATGATCCGGTCCGAATATGGTATGAAAGAAACCTATTGAAGCTGCTGTAATTGCTAAGATTGCTATTCCCGAATTCATTATATTTCCTTTCCGTTTTTTTGCTTCAAAATCCCATGGCAAGTTGTGTGGTCACAACATTGCGGTCTTCTGTATCATCTTCAAATTCTCCGTGAAGATACTCGATCGCAAAAGTTGCCGATTGCGAAATCCTTAACGATGAGCCAATCCCATACTGTTCTTTCGGAAAGGGCAGCAAATACATCATTGGCTTTGTCGTTATGCTCGTCAGCATCGCCATTGAACGCGCCCGCACTGATATCGAGCAAGTCAGATGCAAATCCGGCAAGCACCGCGGATTCGCGAGTCTCTGCCAGTTCCAGCGTAAGAGGGTCGCTAATGAAGTGGCTGTTGAATGTCCCGAAAGGCACATATATCTTGCCAACCTTCAAGTATGCAGGGAAAGCTTCGTTTCCACCCAAGACAATCATAGCTTCATCAAGATCGACAGGCTCCGTACCGTCTTCTTCCCAAAGCAACAAAGCACGGCCCTGAACCCACTCGTTCAATTCTGCTTCAATACCTAATTCAAAAGTGGTAAGAACGATATCGCTGACAGTTTCTCCGTCCTCTTTCCCTGCAAAAGCTTCCACTTCTATCAGGCCTCCGACAGAAATTCCTTCTCTCAAGATAATACCCGCTACATCTCTTTTTTCTGCCGGAGTCTCGTAGAGGTGTGGCGGCTTCTTTGTATTATCTTCTGCGAATGTCGTTGTCATGAACGCCATCAGCAAGACTATGACCCAAAAGATTCCTGCGTTTTGTGCTTTTCTTACTCTCATTCCTGTTTCTATCGCCTATGCATTATACTTATTTCATAATCGTAATACTATTGTTCCAAAAAATATATGCCCTCATAGAGCCTTGCCTGTGGATGCGACTGATAATGATGTATGCTTGACGCCCTTTGTTGTTTTCAGTTTCCCGGCCAATTCCTGTACTTTCTCAGGCTTCCCCTTCACAACAACAATTTCCAGACAATTATTATGGTCCAGATGAATGTGCTGAGATGAAACAATCAAATGATGATAATCATGCTGAACATGGGTAAGCTTCATCGAAAGCCCGCGCTTGTGATGATCGTAGACCATAATGATTGCTGCCGCGACATCCTTGCCGGCCTTCCACTCCTGCTTTACCAGGGCATCGCTGATAAGGTCAGCGATAGCTTTTGATCGGGTAGGATATTGCTCGGATTCAACCTGCTTATCAAACTTATCAAGCAGGTCTTTCTCAAGCGACACACTGAAACGGGTTAAGCCAGACATACAACACTCCCTAAAAAATATTACGTTTATTAATTCTGTAACACACAATATGCAAGTAGAAGTATGTCTGTCAACACTCTAATTATTACTGTCGACCCAGGGAAACCCTTTGACTGAGAAACAATAATAGAAGGTGCCCCGAACCAGAGCCCTTCGGTCACGGTTCGGGACTACCAATTTGCATCTTGTGATGCAAATTGGTGGAGGCGGGGAGAATCGAACTCCCGTCCGCAATGAAGTAACTTCAGCCTCTACGTGCGTGTCTCATTTATAAAGTCTCATTCCAATAGCTGCCAATGAGCAGGCCACTACCGGAACCAGTGTCCACGAAAATTTTCGCCCTAATGCCCGGTCACCCAACATTAAAACTAACCTGCTATCGTCGCCTTACTCCGCCCAGCAGGTGTCAACGGGAAGACGTCACGGCACTTAAGCCGCGAATGCTAATTGATTGTTATCAATTATTGTGTTTCCCGGATTTTTATCGAGGCCAACCGGGGTCCTCGGCACGCAACTGAAATTCCAAACCATCACGTCGAAACCAGTCGCCCCCATATATATAAGAGGTAATATATATTATCATCAACAAAGAACATGAAACAAGTTGTAATTTGCGGTTTTCGGTTGGGGTTAATTCATGACACGGCGACACGGCGTTTATCTGCGGTTCCTTTCTTTTTTCTTCCCAATTTCAAATTTCTCAACCGCAGGCTGATCCGCCTGTGGCGGACAATTTCCAGAATCATCTACCTAATAAACAATCTCAAATGATTCAAATTCTCCGGTTGCTGACAAATATTCCGCCCTAACATCCGTCACTCTTGCAAATGAAGATCCCTTACGGCACCACACTAGCACCTTATTCAACACTTCTTCTTCACCCTCAGCAACCACCTCCACAGTACCATCACGTAGATTTCGCACCCATCCCGTAATTCCAAGACGCCTTGCCTCATCAACAGTATACATCCGGTAACACACCCCCTGCACCATGCCCGAAATTATAAAATGCCCTCTCTTCTTCATCAGAACATTTATTCCCTTATTTATTGCAAAACATCAACCTACAACGATATAAGTGTATCAGCGAAATTCAATTGCAATAATGGAGGCCTTTGCAATGTGGCGCTTTGATCAGAAAAAAAGAAAGAAAATCCAACTGGCATTATTAGTAACAATATCATTATTTGTTTCCATTGCAATAATCGAGTTTCTGCTTCGTTCTTTCTTCTTTATAGACCCGCCGGGAGAAAGAAATAAATATTTCCTGAAATACGCACCATCACTGTTTTCCAGACATGTACTCGCTAAAGAAGAAAGAATAATCAATGGGTGGGACAATTCAACATGGTATATCAACAGCAAAGGTTATAGAGGTCCATCTTTTCCCGAAATAAAAGAGAAAGGAACAATAAGAATAATCTTCTATGGCGGTTCTACCGTATTCAACAGCGGCTCACCAAGAGGAAAAGACTGGCCTCATCAAGTAGAAGCCATTCTCAAATCGAAAGGACTTGAAAATATTGAAGTAATAAATGCTGGAATACCTGGACATGCCTCTTTTGATTCTTTTGGAAGCTTTTTCTCTGAAGGACATACATTTAATCCTGACTATGTCGTACTGTACAATGCCTGGAATGATATTAAACTCTTTGGGGAAAATGATTCTTTATCAAAGAAGATAGGACCATACATTTCCAAAATGGACCCACGGATAAACTACAATAACCGGATGGACGGGTTTTTGTGCGAAAAATCACAATTATTTGTGCATCTCAGAGAAATATACTACTGGTGGAAACTACAGCTCGGTCCCGAAGGAAGCAAACAAAGATTACCAAAAGAGAATATAACAGAAATTTACCAATCAGCGCTGGACCAATATAAGATCAACCTGCAAATGTTTGTAGATCTCGCACGTAATATCAAGGCCGAACCTGTTCTAATGACTCAAGCACGCCTGGTAAGCCCATACAATACATCGGCCCATAAGAATCGGATTCGATACGATTACCAACTTATGGACCACGACCTGCTTTGCGAGGCTTTTGCAAAAGTAGATGAAATAACGAAAGAAGTTGCAAAGGAAAAAAATGTCTTACTTATAGATGCCTCCGCGCATCTTACCGGAAAAGACCTTCTATTTAGAGATCACTCTCACCTTACAAACATAGGCGCTGAAAAACTGGCAGAGTTGGCAGCTGCTAAATTCGTTGGCTGGCTGAATAACTGAAAACATAGTGCTTCTTCAAATCTGGTTATTGGTTATTCCTTTCTTGATCTCTCTGCACCCTCCGCAGACTCTCTGGGCTCCGTAGCCTTGGCGAAGGAGGCTGCGAGATGTTTTTTCTTTTCTCGCCGTTTCCCCGCTTCACCGCGTCCCCGTTTCATCCCCCCCCCCTTACCATCGGCACGAACCGAACCATTATATCATCTCGCTTACGCACTTTCCCTTTTTCCTTTTTCAAAATAACCAGCTGCTGCGAAACACTGCCAACGGGAAGTATCATTCTGCCGCCTTCTTTTAACTGGTCGACCAGGGTCTGCGGCACATCTTCAGGCGCACACGTAACAATAATGGCATCAAACGGTCTGTGTTCCAGCCACCCTTTGTAGCCGTCGCCCGTAAGCACATGAACCTTGTCATATCCTTCGGCAGATAAAACCTTCTTTGATTGATCAGCCAATTCGGCGATAATCTCGATGCTGTATACCACCACACCCAATTCAGTCAGTATCGCGGACTGATAACCCGATCCCGTCCCAATTTCAAGCACTCTCTCGCCCGGTTTCAACTTCATGCATTCAACCATATACG
Source organism: Verrucomicrobiota bacterium (assembly GCA_042565725.1). Taxonomy (GTDB): domain Bacteria; phylum Verrucomicrobiota; class Kiritimatiellia; order UBA8416; family JBHORK01; genus JBHORK01. Next base: position 204 of record JBHORK010000056.1, on the reverse strand, counting down.
CAACAATATACGGCTGTGAGATTGTTTGACCAAATCCGATCTGGCATGGATGGTCACCATACGAATCAGTCCGGCGCCGATACTCTTCCGAAATATATGCATGCCTTCTTACCTTGCTAACGGCTTCCAGAACATGCTTGTCTTTAACACCATAAGCACGAATCTTGCCGACCATCGCAGTACACTTACTTTCCCATTTTCTTC
>JBHORK010000055.1:0-15133 GCA_042565725.1 Verrucomicrobiota bacterium | reverse complement strand
CTGGCGGGGACTATTATAGATCTCAATAAGAGGAAAGCCGAACTGCGTCGGAAGCTGGCGGAAATCGAAAAGCTTAAAGCAGAAATCGAAGACTTAAAGGGTCAGATTCGCACATTGAGGGTAGAGATTGAGGAGCTCAAGTCCGAGATAGAAACTATCAAAGAAGAGAAAGCCGAATTACAGAGCCAGAACGCTTTGCTGGAAGAAAAGAATGATGAACTTGAACTTAGAATCTCAAAATTGAACAGAGAAGTTGAGCAATACAAGGGTGGAGCGATGACTGCTGGTCCTGGTGGTGGTGCGGCGGCGGCGCCTGTTGCTCTGGTCACGCCCGGGGTCAAAGGTAAAGTCGTTACCGTGGAGCCCGATTGGAATTTTGTAGTAATTGAACTTAATGAAGAGTTTATTACCGAAGTTCTTGGAGATGAGCCCACCGATAAATTTACCGGCCTGGATCTTTTTGTTAAACGTTCCGGCCCTGATAAGAGTGAAATATTTGTAACCAAAATCAGGCTTCTTCAAATTAAGAGTGATGAGAAACTTGGTGTGGCGGATATTCTTTCCTCATGGCAGCAATTGCCAGTAAATAAAGGTGATATCGTCTGGTTTTGATAGATTCCGGAAGAAACATGTTCCTTTAACTCATCCATGCTTCGCCCCTTCGTGGCTTCCCTCTTCGCAAACCTCCGTCGCCAACCAACTTCGCCAAGGCTACGTTGGTCAAGAGGCTATGGGGCTCAAGAGGCTTCCTCCTTCGCCAAGGCTCCCTTCGCAAGGCTCAGGACAAGCAGGGCAAGCAGGTCGCAGCAGGACAAGCAAGCCGCAGGACAAATTAACTGATAACTTTCTCAGCTATCTGCACCGCGTTAAGTGCCGCGCCTTTTCTGATATTGTCCCCCGCAACCAGGAGAGCAAGGCCATTTACGGCACTTTCATCAGGGCGAATTCGGCCCACAACAACATCATCTTTACCTGCAACATCTATAGGCAGTGGATATTGACCCGATGATACGTCGTCAAGAACCTGCACGCCCTGGCTGTCTTCCAATACCTTACGCGCTTCTTCCGGGCTTGCCGGCCGGTTAAACTCAACATTTATTGCTTCGGTATGTCCGTAAAATACCGGAACACGTACACAAGTGGCTGACACTTTGATTTTGTCGTCAGACAATATCTTCCGTGTTTCAAAAAGCATCTTTGCTTCTTCACTGGTATAACCGGGCATTTCCTTTTTCAAGCTGCCTATTTGCGGTATCACATTGAACGCGATCTGATGAGGATAAACCTCCTGCTTTAAATCATTGCCAGCCACATAATCCTGGATCTGTTGTTCCAGCTCAGATATCGCGCTTCGTCCGGTACCGGACACAGACTGATACGTTGAAACAACAAAACGTTTAATGCCAAAAGCCCGATGCAAAGGACCCAGAACCATGAGCGCTACGATCGTACTGCAGTTAGGGTTCGCTATAAAACCCTGGTGTTCTTTCAGTGCTTCCGGGTTTACTTCCGGAATAACAAGAGGAACACGCGGATCCATTCGGAAGTCGTCACCATTGTCTATTACGACCGCGCCGCGTTTCACAGCTTCCCATCCAAACGTCTGGGAAGCGCCTTTCGAGCCTTCGGTTCCCGCGAACAACGCGACATCAAGTCCGTCAAATGCTTCGGGTTTTGTTTCTGTCACATGGAATACTTTCCCCGCTATTTCCTCGTCGCGTTCGGAACGAGCCAGAATCCGTATTTCTTCAGCCGGGAAGTTACGTTCCTGAAGAACCTTTATCATCTCAGTGCCAACAGCGCCTATACCTACAATACCTACCTTATATTTTTTCATAATATACCCTTTTCCAAATCTAAGATTTTAAACGACTACACTCTTTCTGCTACCATATCCCCAACTTCCGTTGTGGAATATCCCATTTTACAGGCGCCGAGCCCCTTGATTTTATTGGCAGTTATGTCCATTACCGCCGATTCAACCGCAATGGCGGCTTTTTCTTCACCAAGGGTGTCGAGCATCATGGCCCCGGCGCAAATCGCCGCCAGCGGATTGATAACATTCTTCCCTGTGTATTTAGGCGCAGAACCGCCTATAGGCTCAAACATGCTTACTCCGTTGGGGTTAATATTCCCGCCGGCAGCTATACCCATGCCGCCCTGTGTAATTGCGCCCAGATCGGTAATAATATCGCCAAACATGTTTCCGGTAACAATCACATCAAACCATTCGGGGTTTTTTACCATCCACATACAGGTAGCATCTACGTGATAATAGTCACGCTGTATATTCTTGTATTCCTTTTCTCCCATTTCGTTAAAAACCCGTTCCCACAGATCGTAAGCGTAAGTCAATACGTTAGTTTTGCCGCAAAGCGCCAGAGTATTCTTTTTGCCGCGTTTCTTTGTGTATTCGTATGCGTAGCGCAGACACCGCTCAACCTGTGCATGTGTATAAACCATGCTTTGCACTGCAACCTCGTCTTTGGTCCCCTTCATGGAGAAACCGCCGGTACCGGTATACAGGCCGCCGGTGTTCTCTCGAACAACAACATAATCTATATCTTTTGGCCCTTTATCTTTTAACGGCGATTCAACACCGGGAAAGAGTTTTACCGGCCTTAAATTAATATATTGGTCCAGTTCGAACCTCAGTCTGAGTAGAATACCTTTTTCCAGGATACCCGGTTTTACGTCGGGATGTCCTATCGCGCCGAGAAAAATGGCGTTAAACTGACGCATTTCGTCTGCCGCGGAATCGGGAAGCACTTCACCGGTTTTCAGGTATCGTTCACCGCCAAAATCATATTCGGTGAAATCCAGTTTAAATCCGAATTTTGCGGCAGCGGCTTTCAGGACCTTGACGCCTTCAGCGGCGACTTCCGGTCCGGTACCATCTCCGGGTATTACAGCGATTTTATAAATTTTGCTCATTTTTGTTTTCCTCTCCTGATAAATGCGCCTCACAAACTATAAAACCTCTCACAACACTGCAAGTAAGTATTTTTTTGACAGGATTAACACGATATACAGGATTACAGGCCCTCCTCGTCCTGCGGGGTAAGTCATGCTTTGAGAATGCAACGTAAACGAGAATAAGCCTAATTCCTCTCTTGTCGATGGTATTATGCGGGGGAGGAGAGGGTGCCTCTTCACTCAAAATACCCTTGCCAGCCCAAACAATCCTTCTTGTCCATCATTAAAGCCTTCCCTAAAGAAACCTCATCGCCATCCCTTACAATCTTATCAACCCAAGTAATGCCGCCTCTGTCTTTGCTTTCCGTTTTGACCAGAAGAGCTTCAGTTTTGTCTTCATCGTTTAAATCGGCTACTTTCATTTCCCCATCTAATAATTGAAAACTTGTATGGTCATTTTTGTCTTCAGGAAAATACGCCCAAGCCTCAGAAATTGTTATAACGCCATACAGATTATTCTCTTGAACCGCTTGCCTGACTCCCGCTGTAATTTGTTCGGAACTGGTATTGGGCGGGATAGGACTTATTGAGCAAAGGCCGTCATCATTAAAAAGAAAAAGCATTTGTCCATGAGTTTTATCTCGAAGAAATGTTCGCTTTGCTTCCTCATGTAACCAAGTGCCCCAGTTAATTAAAGATTTGGGTTTGTCTAAAGGATCCCATTTAGGTTGTTGTGTGGCATTCATTCCATCACTCCTTTTTTCTAAAATGGCCCGCCATCCTAAATGCGAAAGGCCCCACAAATCGTGCGGCCTGAAGCTCTTGGATGGTGGGCGATACAGGATTTGAACCTGTGACTTCTACCGTGTGAAGGCTCTAAAGTTGTTTTGCGCTACGCCCTTTATTTGCTTGTAAATACTACAGCATCAGTTACTTAAAAGCAATTTTACCTGCTTATCAAAATCCTCATAATCATCGTTTTTTATCAAATTTAACGTCAGAGTGAGCGTGAAGTGAGCGTGAGATTGGAGGGTTGTTGTGTTTTAATTGATTGGGGTTCCGCCTTAAATTTGAAGTACCTGCATCGGGTCAGGTGGCTCAAGCGGTGGTTCTATAGGATCTGCGCCCAGTTCTTCCATGATGCATATATTTCTAAGTTCATGTTTTGAACATATATTAAGCACATTAATAATACTGGAATAGGGAACATCTCCGACTGGAAGAATAATAATACTTGTTAATTTGTTGATTTCTGAGCTGGATCCAAAATACGCATCCAGATCCGGCAACGATATATCTTTGCCATTGAATTTAATGTTATCAGTCGTCACCTCAAGTTTACAGAAGAAAAAGGGCTCTCCTTCTGTTTTCAGTATAACAGGGCCTTTATATTTTGTTTGATTTTCCTCTACAGGGGCAGAGAAAGATAGAGTTCCAAACTGCTTATGTGGGGTCATCCAGGATATTTGACGAGGCTCCTGACTAGGATTATTGATTAGAACTAAGAAATGAAATCGCCAGATTCCTAAACGACGACACATACTTACAACTGGCCATATTTTCCCAAAATCTATATTAGAGTTCGCAGCAATTAAAACAGGATAATATCTTCCAATCCTTTGGTGTTTCGAAACAAGCATCTTTTCGAGTTGATCTATTGAGAGAAACGTATCGCATATTGAGATTTTTCCAGCACTATTAATTGTAATAGTCGAAGAGAAAGGATCAATATCTGAATACCTTAAGCTGTCAGGAGCGAGTGGCAAATTTATATCCGCAGGAATGAAGGGAAAAATCTGTTCTTCGTAGAAGTTCTTGTAGCTGCAAAGAAGTTTTAATGGAGTGTATACAGTATTTATTGCAAGAACTATGACTGCTGCAAACGGTATCACCCTCATAATCAACCGAAACCTGCCATGCGACTTCCTGTTTAAAAGGATGTTTCTTGAACCCATAACTGTGCATAACAGAATTACTGTAATTCCTACCCAAAGAAGTGATTGGCGAAATTCAAGACCGGCATGAGGCAAGAGGTAGAATTCTGATCCGCAGAAGGAAAAGAAAAAGCTTATATAAAGGCGACCTGTGACAACATATGCCATTAAGATTGTTAGCCAAATGTTCCACGGAATTGAATGGCGACATACGATAATCTCAACAATAATCGCAATGATTATCCAGACAGCGACAGGAAGCAACACTCTGACGACAGGAAAGAATAGTTCAGTGTTACAAGCAAACATTAAGTGATTTCTCTCCCCTGACATCTGAATGAATCAGATGTTTTCTATTTCAATCTTAATACTACTGGCATCAACATCATTAAATGTAATTTCTTTCTGCAGATATGTAAGATATCGGTAATAGACCATCAGCATTGAATTCGCCATAACAGTTGAGTATGTGTGACTATCATTGTCCTTAAACATATTCAGTTCTGTAGTTCTCTTTGAACCCGGATATTCCCATGATCCATGAATACTGCAGGCTTTTACCAGAGTTGGAGCAAACGTTTTATTCCAGTCCATCCAGATGTCACCACCCGTAAAGAAACGAACCAGAGTTTCCGAATACCATCTCTGGAGCTGCCAATCCTGATCTGCGTCACCCCAGTTAAAAGACGTTTTCTGGGATAGAAAATTCATGGCTTGTTCATCAAGGGGGCCGGAAGGGAAAAGTAGCTGAGCAAGTATGCAGAAATACGCCCCATCAATATTGCCTGATTTAATATACTTATCTTGATTCTTTTTACTCTCAGCTACTACCAATTCAATTTTAGCTTTAACTTCTTTCTCAAAGAAAATGGTGTTTTCTGCAGACCTCAGAGCCAAAAGATACCAGAAATTTTCCACGGTTTCCGCTTCAAGCAATTCAACAAGCTTCTTTTTTGCTGCTTCTGTTACTATGGGAATATGAGTGAGATTGTGAGCTTCAAGCAATGCTGTTGTCATGATAAGATGGGAATGTATTTTATCATCGGGAATATTTTCTTTCTGAGCCATTTTTATCAGCTTCTTCAGGGCTTTTTCTGATGTCAGGCCAAATTCCTCAGAAGCAGGAGTTTCTCCATGAGCAAGATAATTCAAAACTGCCAAGCTGGTGAGCGCAAGTTTTGTTTCTGACGAATCACCCCATGTCCCGTCCTCATTTTGTTCATCTTTAAGCCAAAAGAGACCCCGGAAAGCAGCACCACGGGATATTCTTCTTGAGTATTTTTTGACGTAATGATCAAGTTGCTGGAAAAAATCAGCCCCATGCTTATCTCTGAGTGCCGGAGCCATCGTTTTATTGTATCCATCTACATATGAAGATAATTCTTCTCCTGTAAAATTGTTTGCTGGTTTGCTAACATTTATATGAAAAATCTCTTCTAATACTATCTTGGGCATTGTTTCTGAAATATCCCTGACCATCCACGTTAGTTGGCGATTTTTTGATCTCTTTTTCGCTTCCTGTTGCCCCAGTTTAAATGCGTCCCGATATTCACCTTTCGGTTTTTGCCATTCAGAGAAGAAATCAGGATTCTCAAGCCATAGCACCAAATATGGCTCTTTACCTGGTCTGCGTAATGCTAAAAGAAATGGCTTATCACATATAAAACGACGTGGATGACGTATTTCCATGAATCCCTCGCAAGCCATAAGCCCGAAGCTTTTTAAAATAGCACCCTTTTCATTAAACGTGAAATCTATAAATTGGAGAGCTTCAGTTACCAACAAGCTATTAAAACCCTTATTCAATATTCCTTTCCCGATTATCTCATTATATGTTCGTGTCTTTTTAAAATTCACCTTGGGTATTTTAAAAAGATCATCCTCTTTCATTTTTATTTCAAAAGATTCATCGTTGCTATGTAATCGACCCAGAACACTCTGCCATGTTTGTTCCAATGTTTTTGATGGGGAGATTTTTGCGATAATGATTTCATGTGTTCGTTCTGAAGGCTTGAAGTAAGGTGATGGCGTAAACTCAGTCTCATCAGGGATTTCTGATATTTCTTTATCTTCTGGTTTATTCCCTTCTTCTCCAGACATGTAATTTGCATATAGAGTAAGAATAAAATCATCGCCATTCAGATAAGAATTCACTTTAATTTGTTCTCTCCTTAAATCATTTCTGAAATGATCTTCTGTTGGAAAATCTGGAACGCCAAAAGATGTCACTTCTGTGGCAGCGTTCTTTGATTGGAAATTCAGCGGGTAAGTGAAAACATAAAATGGTTCTCTGAAACCAAGAATTGCCTCAAGATAAGCGAATGCAAATAAGTCATTTGGAGCAATAAGGGGTCTGTCTTCCAAATATTGCAGAACATCAGGATTCTCTCCAAACTTTTGAATGAATTCATTTCGGGTTTCTTCGATAATGTTGTTTGTTTTAAAACCACTTCTCACAAAATAGGTGCCAGATTCCAAATTGTTAGAATTGTAAGTTGTCTCATTTAATATCCTTGCAATTTCAGGGTCTCCGTCCAGTTGAATTGGTTCCTTGAAGATGTTTGTTTGCACATCCTGCCATGCCATTTGAAAGGTTGGGCAGTAAATATAGTTTTGTCCGGTTTTGATTTCTCCCTTCATATGAGGCAGAATCATGTAGTTTGGTTTGGTTTCTACGGGTGTATCAGGTTTGCGTGTAATCTGTTCCTGTTTCTCTTGTCGGCAGGAAGTTATTAGCAGGAGGGCGATGCAAAAACAGGTATGAATACGTATCTTCATGGTAAGCATATTAATCCCTTCTCCTATAATAAGACGATAATTATTTAGCTTTTATTAGCGTTCACTATCTGAATTCTCGGAAAACCATTAGACTTAGCCGGAATTAGTGATAAACTGTATGTCCGGAAGGCGGGGAATATGAAAAAGGCGGGATTAGTTTTATTAGCCATTTTAATTGTTGGATTTTTTGGATGTAGAAGTTCCTATGTAGAGGTTGAGGTTGCCCAAAAAAAACAATTTTATTCTGAAAAGGAGTTGTCTAATCTTGCTCCTCTTCTTTCTGATCTCGGGTTGTCATACCTCAATAATACGAATCTTTATAAAGTTGAGAGTTCTAAGGGCTGGATGAGTTGCTATAAAATAAATGTTCACCCATCTCTTTATGTTGGTGTTTTTATTGGAGAAGATGGAGTGTTAGAAACTTTTTACAAGACTACTCCTGGTATGGAGAAGAAGATTACACCGGCGCCTAAGAATGATGAGGAAGCAAGGCGTATTATCATAAAACAACTCGAGTTTTTGGGGCTGAAAGAATCTGAAAAGAAGGCAAAGGGAGTATGCCAGATAGCCCGCATAGCTTATTATCCTTTAAAGGATGGTGAAAATAATCCCCCTGTTGTGCTGTTTGGTTATATTGGAGAAGAACCGGTTGACATAGTTGACGTAGAAGCAATGAAGACAGAAGATCCAAAGGCTTCCCGTATGTTTTTAAGAAAGAAAGATTCATGGACCGCTAGGATTGTTAAAAATATGCCGCCTTATTCATGGTATCCGGGGTGGAGAGTTGTCACTATTCGTGCGTATAATACTTGTTTCGAAGGTTATAGCTATACTTTTTTAATAAAGGACGATGATTGGTCTTGGCAGTTGAATTGCGAGGATGGTATAGAAAATATCGACGAGGTAATGCGGGATTATCCTATAACTCTTGGCGATTTTAAGAAAACTGATAAAGTTAAGAAATTTTTAGCGCCTATTGTCGAAATGTACAATGCCGCTTATGCCTATATTGCATCAGAATCTCTTTTTAAAGATACAGAACAGAAGAAAAAGCTTTGGCTAAAAGATAATCAGCCAAATTATTCGAAAATACTTGAATCTATGCTTAAAGATCCTGTTGTAGAACAGAGCGGTAAAGAATATAAAATTACATTTAATATTATTCAAAGGGATGGAAGTATAGAAGAATGGCGGGTATTTGTTTTGTATAATAATAAAGTAAGCATAAAGGATATAAAAAGAAAAATTCTTTATCCTGATGATACAGTTGCACCGAAAAACTTTTATTATATTGGTCATAATCCTAGCTGGCCTCGTTGATCTTTGAAATCTAAGCTTCTGCAATTCCAAAACGCTCTAGGGCATTTTTCACACAGTCACCAAGCAATTACAGGCCAATCTGCTCCCCCTCCAACCCCACAAAAACCATTAGACTTAGCCGGAATTAGTGATAAACTGTATGTCCGGAAGGCGGGGAATATGAAAAAGGCGGGTTTAGTTTTATTATTTGTGCTTTTTGCCTGTTTAGTGGGATTTGCTCAAGAACCAGCCGAACTGGATGTAAGCAAGAATGCTACGTTACCTTATGCACATTTATACCAAGTATTCCAATCATTCGGGAATAAACAGGTTGCACCACATGTACGATTGATAACGAAAATTAAAAGCAAATCGCCTGATATTGCAGTGTCAGATATTATTCTTTATATAGACAGCAAGAATGGGCGTATCCCCGTTAAAATTGACAAGAAGGGCTTATTTGACTTCCCATGTAATGAAGGGCTACTTGAAGAAAACCCTGCTGTAATTGCTAACCAACCAAAGGGAAGCTTGGATCTACTTGCTTTGGTAACTTTTGAAAAACAAGCTGGCAAAAAAGAAGAAATTAAATATTCCGAAGTCATGCTTCCTATAACATTGGGTCTTCATCTTCAGCAACAAGCAGGTGAAGCAGGAAAAAATGCGGAAGGGCTTTATTTTAAATTTACAGGGAAAGCAGACCCTGGCAAACATCTCGTAATTAATAGCAAGGATGGCGATCTTATACTTAGGCCAGATGATAATGGGCTGATGCTTGTTCCATTTAAACCTAAGTTTTTTATAGAAGATCCCTTAGTCCTTTTTCCTAAAGCGGGTGCAAGTTTTTTTGATTTCAAATTCTCTGCTACAAAAGAAGGGAAGAAACGCTCAGTCCGAGAAAAAGAAGATCTTTCTAAAGAAAAACAGGACAAAATAAATGAAGATTTAAGCAATTGGTTCACCTATTACTATTTACACCCGCAGCCAGGACTTATATCCGTTATGCTTCAAAAAATGGAATCAAGCGAAATGCTCAAAGATGCTAATGCCCAGTCTCCTGTAGTCGGTTTCTTCAGCGTGCTTTTTCAAAAGAATGAGGATATTACATTGGGAATTTTGCAGGACTCTTTGGAGTTAAATTATAGGCTTCGTCATTTGCTATGGACTGCTTTTTGGTTGGCCGACACTTCTTCTGTAAAAAAACATTTTAAAACGATTCAAAACAATTGCGGCAACATGGATCAAATTCGGATTGAAACTTTGCTCTCGAAAAAACCGTTTAAAATCGAGAAAAAAGATATAGAGGCTCCTTCCGAGCTTGATATGTTATGGGGAGCATTCTTTGCAAGCGGTGAAGGGAAGTATGTGGAGAGAATTATTTCTGTTCTTCCATGGGCAAAAGAGGATGACATCGAAAAGCTTATTGTTGGGGGTGCTGCAAACTGGTCTTTAGCAAGTAATTCGACGCAACATCCGAAGGTTCTGGAAATTTGCAAGGAAGAGGGTAAAGAAGCTACCGGTGTCCTAAAGGATCTACTTGAAAAAATAATTGCTGAAGCTGAAGGGAAACAGCCGGAATCAGATAGATCTCAGGAAATTATCGAGAAATTAAAGAAGATATCTAAAGATTCTGTAACCCCATGAAAACCCCCATTCCAATATTACTTCTTGCGGTTTTGATTGCATGCGGGGGGTGTGCAAGTCCGAGATGGTTTCAAAAAAGAGAATATCTGCAACAGCTTGAGAAAGAAGATATTTGGCGCAAGAAACTTAGAATCGATACGGATGGTTTCTGTTCTCTCAATATAACATGGGCTCAGACGCCAGATCTAACGCTTCTCTCAAATATGCCGCTGAAGAGACTGGTCGTTATGTCTGCCCGTTTTCACGATGACTTCAGAACCAATCTTTCGCCGCTTAAGGGGATGTCTTTATCTTCTCTTTCCCTGTTTGATCTAGGCGTAACAAACCTTTCTCCATTAGCAGGAATGCCTCTAGAGCAACTTGACCTTGGACATAATAGGGATTTGATAGATTTGTCACCCCTACAGGGCATGCAGCTCAAGCACCTAAACATTTCATTTACAAAGGTTACAGATCTTTCGCCACTTAAAGGGATGCCGCTTAAGTCGCTCGATATTGACGGATTGGAAATATATGACTTATCGCCATTGCAGGGAATGTCTCTCACCAATCTGGCTCTGAATCCAAATAGAGACGCTGATCTTTTATTGCTGGCAGGAATGCCGCTCAGAAGCCTCGCTTTGGAATGGACTTCTGTTTCAAACATAACGGCACTAACGAGGCTGCCTCTACAGTCTCTGAATTTGTTTAGAACAAAAGTTTCAGATCTTTCTCCTTTGAAAGGCATGCAACTTACGTATCTGAATCTTTATGATTGTGAAAATGTAACTAATATTACTCATCTGGCAGGAATGCCGCTCAAGGAGTTGATACTCAATGATACAAAAGTCAAAGACCTTACACCGCTAAAGGGAATGCCGCTTGAGAAACTGGATATTCATGGGACTCGGGTTGTTAATCTGTCATCGTTAAAAGGAATGTCTTTAACCGACCTACGATTGGGTAGAACACAAGTATCTGACATTGCTCCATTGAAAGGCATGCCCCTGACTCTTTTGTGGGTTGACGATACTTCTGTAGAAGATATTTCTCCTCTTCATGGCATGCCGCTGAAAGATATCGATCTTACAAGCACAAGAGTTATCGATCTTGAACCGTTGCGAGGTATGCCTTTGACAGCACTCCAGATAGGGGAAACCGATGTGGCCGATCTATCCCCCTTGAAGAATATGCCCCTTAGATGGTTGTATATTCAACAAACCCAAGTAACAGATATTTCTCCATTAAAGGGCATGCCGTTATATTCCCTTGATCTCCATGACACAAAAGTTGTTGATTTTTCGCCCCTTAAAGGGATGCCCCTAACGCAGCTCTACATGCCCGACAATGATTACATTAACTTGTCTCCGCTGAAAAAGTTGCCATTAGAGTGTATTCATAATTTCCCTGAACGCATCAAAACTGACACTACGCCACTTCGTCAGAATGAGACCCTTAAGTATATTAACGGCGACTCTCCAAAGGAATTCTGGGAAAAATACGATGCTGGCGAATTTAAAAAGAAAGAAAGAAAAACAACCCCATGAAAAACCCCATTCCAATATTACTGCTTGCGGTTTTGATTGCATGCGGGGGGTGTATGACCGGTAAGCGCATGTTTCCGGAAGTGATATTCCGAGAGGATATTTATTCTTATATTCCAAGAAAAGAAATGACTAATATTGTCACAAGTCTTAAGCAGGGTAAAAATTCTGAAGAAATTATACATAGGCTGACTCAAACGAGGCATTTTGTAAGTAAACAGCAAAAACTCGACTTTGAGCTTGCATTAAGATGTTTGTTTGAATGCTTGGAACAGGATGATGATGAAAAGACACTAAATAATTGGATGACTCAAAACCTTGCTGGTGCTGTTAATCGGGATGACACAAAAACCGTAAGGCGTTACATAGAAAGGGGTGGGGATCTTCATAAGGATCTAGAGGAAGGGTGGAAAGCTACAATGTTGCATATGGCTGCGTCTAGTGATGCGACAAATTGCATAAGGCTTCTTCTTAAAGCAGGGGCAAATCCTTTTGCCGAAGATTCGTACGGAAAGATACCTTTAGAAACAGCATTTTTTGCTAAAAGTAAAGCCGCATGTCGCCTGCTAGGTATGCCTGAGAAAGAAAATGAATCACAAAATGAAAGTATGCAGAGGATAAGTGAAAGAGTGTTTTACGCAGAACTTTCTCTTCGAGAAGCCCCTTATTCTATTAAGGGCACTAAGGGGTTAGATTATTGTTTCTTGAGTGTTAACGCTTCAGATCCTCCTTATGTTATATCAAACCCTAATCTTTTAAATACATCAACCAAACTTAAGGTTAAACCTTTATCATGCCTTGATAAGGCACGAATAAAGAAATATATCAAGATGAACCTGAATCTTATTGAGTGGAAGAATAAGAAAGAAGTAAAACTTGTCTTTGACGGAGTAGTAATACATTCGAATAAGAGCGATGAATGGACTTGGACGGGAACTGCAAAAAAGCATTATGGGTATTGGTTTATTTCTTATGATGGCGATGAGTATGTTTATCTCCGCAAAGATTCCACAACAAAAAAGAAGACTGAAGGAAAAACAGAAAACAAACCGAATAAATAATTTCATCCTTCTTATCTTTATTGCCCAATTCAAGCCCCCACCACCCCCACAAAAACCATTAGACTTAGCCTGAATTAGTGATAAACCGTATGTCCGGAAGGCGGGGAATATAATTCAGTAATATGTAATATATTTCTTTTTCGCTATCTTATTTTATTTTGGACCTATCTATTAAAATATGATTTAAGGCCACTTCGGCTGGACAACCATGTATCAGTAATAATTTCTGCAAATAATACGCTTTTCGTGGTTATTAGCAGAAATAATCAACACTAACATGCTTTACTGACGGAAATTATTGACATAAACGCCTCTTTAGTAGATAATATTCTACATATTAAAAAAAATGGGGCTTTCTATTAAAAAAAATCTACCAGAAATTGTATTTGGATCTTCAAACAAAGCTGAATCTCAGAGGATAAGCCGTGGGATCCGGGCGGGAGATCTGCGCAAACTTATTCCCAGGATATATACTTCCAACCTTGTTGACAGTAACGAAACCATCGTTAAACGCAACCTTTATCCGATTCTTGGCAAGCTTTTCCCCGGGGCTCTTCTGAGTCATCGTTCAGCATTGGAAGGCGGACCAACTGAGACAGGGCACATATTCCTGACCTACAAGTACTCTAAAAGAGTCTGTCTTCCAGGTTTCACCATACACCTTCTCAAGGGGGTTGCACCCCTGGAAGATGACATGCCTTTCGTGGAAGGAATGTTCTTGTCTTCTCCGCATAGGGCATTTATGGAAAACCTTCAAATTTCTCGCAGCCGCTCTTCGGCGCCCAAAGTCCTTGCCAAAGAGGAGATTGAGAATCGTCTCGATCAAATCTGCGGCATCAAGGGAACTAAAGCTATGAATCAGCTTCGAGACAAGGCTCGAGAAGTGTCTCAAGTCCTAAACATGGAGAATCAGTTTCAGAAGCTGAACAATATCATTGCCGCTCTTTTACGGACACGTCCCTCATGCGAATTGTCTTCTGCTCAAGCCCGGGCCACATCATTGGGCGTACCGTATGATCCGGTCAGGCTGGATTGCTTTAACCAGCTTTTCTCCGCCCTGACTCAATCACAACTGCCGGCAAGAGAACAGAAGGTGCTGTCGCAAGAAGAGATTCGCACTTTAGCATTTCTTGATGCCTATTTCTCAAACTACATAGAAGGAACTGAGTTTGAAATTTCGGAAGCATACGACATTATCTATAACAACAAGGTTCCTGTGAAAAGGCCAGAGGATGCACATGATATACTTGGGACATTTCGCTTAGCCTCAAATCATCAGGAAATGGATAAGGTTCCGGAGACATTTGATCAGTTCGTAGATCTCTTGAAATCGCGTCATTTTGCCGTCATGGAAGCACGCCCCGCCAAACTGCCAGGGGAATTCAAGGATAAGCCTAATCGTGCGGGAGATACTCATTTTGTAACGCCTGAACTTGTTTCAGGTACATTGCTTAAAGGTTTCGAGATGTCCCGGGCTGTTCAGAATGGGATAAAGCGAGCAATCTTCATTATGTTCCTGATTGCAGAAGTTCACCCTTTTGTCGACGGGAACGGAAGAATTGCGAGGATAATGATGAACTCCGAACTGATACATTCGGGCCTATGTTGTATCATTATCCCGACAGTTTTCCGCGACGACTATCTGCTTGCTCTTCGCGCTTTGTCCAGATCAAACAATGCAGCACCTCTGATCAAAGCACTGGATTTCGCTCAGAAGTTTTCTTCGAAACTGGACTATTCCTCCTATTCCGCTGCCTCCAGTATCCTTGAATCATGTAATGCGTTCAATGAGCCGCAGAGCGATTCAAGACTTGTTCTCCCAGGTGCAATTTCTTCTTGACTGGCTGATAACCCGGTCGACTGGCTCTGGCTCTCTCTTACTTAGAGTGCGAATTATGTGTTCGTGATTTTTGGGGTTGCCCCTGGTTTGGCCCCTAAAAACTGGACCATATGAAATGTTAGTTTTCCCTGCTAAAAT
>JBHORK010000054.1:0-15473 GCA_042565725.1 Verrucomicrobiota bacterium | reverse complement strand
ACAGACAGTAAACGTTTTCCCGGGACCGTCACCACCCGTAAAACACGCGTCAGCAGAAGGAAAGGTTTTATCCCGCGCTTTTTTATTTTCCGCTCGAAACTTCTGAAATATTTCCCGTGATTTATCTTTGGATTCACAGCAGATATACATCAGTGTGATTTGCTCACCGCCGACATCGTAATCCGCAAACCATGCGTCCGAAAGAAATCCAAACCCCAACACATCTTTCTTAATGTAGCGCTCACTGTGCGGAATACGCCCTTTTACCGGCAGAAAAGCAAGCTCCCCGGGCTTATGAGATACCCCCTTGATTTGATGCTCAATTTCTCCGGCTATCTGGAGAAGCATATTCTTAAGACCCGGAAATGGACGAGACCCGGCCAGCTGAACAAAAAACCTGTCCTTATACATACATAGAATCGGCTCGGAATACTGGCATTCCGTTCCGCTATCGAAATATTCCGAATCCGGCAGACGATGCCTGCTGAAAATCCCGAAAGCGCTCTCAAGCCGGCCCATATTATATATATCAATAATGATTGATTCCCCGGTCTCCATAACCGTAAGTTCTTCAGTAATCACTTTCCTGAAATCATATTCATGAAACAATTCCGCCGCTCCGTTTATATATTCATAAAGATTATCGCCGGCGTAAACGGTTGGCCTTTCACGAACAGTCAAATGGTTAAGACGCTTAAGATTCGGAAGAGTATCGACCAGGTCAAGGCCTCGATGGAAAGTCAGAACCGTACAGGAAGAAAGCACCAGAATAAGGCATATACTGAACCGCCATATTTTTATCCTGTTAATCATGTTGATCCCGTCTAAATTCTAAGCAAGCATTTCATGCGCGGTTCTAATACCTTGCCTTATGTCCACGCCGAACGGGCAGGCGGTTTCGCATCTGCCGCAGTCGGTACATGACGTAAAGGAATTTTTATTCGGGAGCCGGGCGTATTTTTGACGGGCCAGATGCAATTCCCCATAATTATAAGCATACATCCTGTAACGCAATATGTCGGATATTTTCAATCCCCTGACACATACTTTTTCACAGGCTCCACACATCCGACAGGTTTCTTCGGAATCGGCCAGACAATATTCTTTCAGCGCCCCCTCTTCACTCATTGAAAGCTTCTGGTCAATTGCGCCGAGATTTTCTCTCAAATGCTCAACATTGGTCATCCTCGAACACACACTTGCAACTTCAGGCCGTGAAAGCGCCCACTTGATCTTTGCCTGCGCCGCTGTCGTGTCGCCGGTCAAAAACTTATCAAGCTTCTGGTTATTTCCGCCGCCCTGAACTTTCATGGCTATAATTCCCATATCATGCTTTTGCGCCATGTCAAACAGCGTATTGAAACCGCTGTCGGCATAGAGATCTTCTGACGGTTTCTTATTCTTATAAACGGAACTATAAGAATTATAATTAATCATCGCCATACTGTACTTATCTGTTTTGATGATTTTCGGCAGAATATCCATAACATTCCTATGCACGGAAACACCCATGAACCGGATTTTGCCATCCTTCTTAAGCCGCTCAAATGCGGACAGAACTTTTTCTTCCGCAGCCTGTTCAGGAGACCTCACCTGATGAACAAGCATCATGTCGACGTGATCAACACCGAGCCGTTTCAGGCTTCCTTCCGCTTCCTTTATAAGATCATCTGCCGTCTCTGCTTTGCTCGGATGAAATTTGGTGGTAATGATTATTTCATCTCTGCGTCCTTTAATGCACTTCCCGATAATCAGCTCGCTGTTGCCATTCTGATAAACAGATGATGTGTCAATATAATTGACGCCGCGTTCTATAGCTTCATGGAGCACACGTTCAACAGGCGCCGGGCTGCCGCCGAAACAAACTTCAGACACCATAAGTTCCGTCTGGCCAAGCCGACGGTAAGCCATGCCTTCCTGTTGATTTAAAATTTTCACTGCCGCGGGAACCGGTTTCATGCTTCCCTGTATCATTACCCCGGCATATCCGGCACCCACAAGACCCATAAATTGTCGCCTGCTATGACATGACTTGTTTGTATTCATAACGGTTTTTCTTCCTTTCCATCTGAAACGGTAATCGTTATTATGCCATAATTATATTGGCGCTTCCAATGAAGAATTTATCACAGCAATGGAGGGTGAATCATGCAATGGTATTATGCAGAAGCAGGCGAAAAGGCAGGACCTTTTGAAGAAAAAGATTTCCAGGAACTGGTTAAAACCGGAAAAGTGACGGAAAACACTCTAGTCTGGAATGAGACCATGAAAGACTGGATTGCTTACGCCAGTCTTGGCAATAAGCCGGAACCTGTTCCCGTACAAACCACGCCCGAGAGCACCGTATCAGACACTGCGGCTATTCAGACTAAAGACACGGGTGTTTGCTGTGAATGCGGAGCGAGTTTTTCTACAGATGACATGATCCAATACGAAGGATCAACAGTATGCGCCCAGTGCAAGCCCGTGTTTTTCCAACGTTTACAGGAAGGCGCAGTTTTACCGGGAGTATTTGAATACGGCGGATTCTGGATCCGGTTTGGGGCTAAATTTGTCGATGGTCTTATTTTAGGCGTCATTAACATGGTCATTTCCATGATTGGATTTGCTGCATTGATGGGCGCCGCCAGTACCGGGACACCACAACCTTTTTCCCCTGTACAATTCCTCATATGGGGGCTTCAAATGGGTGCCAGTCTTTCTTACACAGTATTCTTCCTTGGAAAATTCGGGGCTACACCCGGCAAAATGGCATGCCGGCTTAAAGTTATAAGATCCGATGGCAGCCCTGTTACATACGGCAGAGCTGTCGGCAGGTATTTTGCAGAGATGCTAAGCGGTCTTATTATGAATATAGGATATATTATGGCTGCATTTGATGATGAGAAACGAACTCTCCATGATCGTATATGCGACACAAGAGTTATTAAAAAACAGTAAAGAGAAACTTGTGTACTCCTCCAATAGTTCATAACTGTACATTATATTATGGCTGAGAATACAACACCGGTTCTTCACTGTCCAAAATGCAAGGTGGTTCTTCCGCCAGAAGTTTTCAACACACCGGAGTTAACATCATGCCCTTTCTGTTCCGCAGGCATGCATGCATCTGTCTTCCCCGCGTTCTGCAAAGGCATAGGAAAAGGACAATCTGGAGATCTTCTCCTGGATAATGAGAATGCAAGCTGTTTTTATCACTCGTCAAAAAAAGCTGCAACAACATGTGAAAATTGCGGCCGATTTCTCTGTTCGCTGTGTGATGTGGTTCTGCAGAACAGGCATTTGTGCCCCGGATGCATCGAAAAAGGGAAAGGAAAGGGAAAGCTAAAAAACATCAACAAAGGCCAGTTTCTATATGATGACATGGCTCTCGCTCTGGCTATTCTTCCTCTTCTTTTCTGGCCTTCTACCATAATAACAGCTCTCATAACTATTTATGTAGCTATACGATATTGGAAAACCCCATTAAGTGTTTTACCGAGAACAAAGATACGTTTTGTTTTTGCAATTCTTATTGCAAGTCTTGAAATTATTGGATGGTCGTCATTTTTCATAATGATATCGAGGTAACGATTACAATGAGACACAAACAAAAAGAATATACGCGGCTACCGGGGCGTGGAACCGCATCTTTGGGAGTTGTTTCAAGACACCGCTATACTCTCTGGCTCGGAAAAGATCATATCCTGGCAGTCAGTAATCAATATTTTTCTGAAGCATATAAAAGATTCTATTTCAGCGATATTCAGACAATAACGGTTCAAAAAACCGCAGCAGGAAAAGTGTCCAATATCATACTGGGCGCTATCAGTTTTCTGCTTCTTGTTCTGTTATACATTGGAACTACCAGAAACTGGGACATTGCGGCAAACATAACTTCAGGATTCTTTCTGGGCATGTTCTTTCTATGCCTATTAATCAACTGGGCCAGAAGCGCCACATGCATCTGTTATCTTAAAACAGCGGTTCAAACAGAAAGACTGTATTCTCTGCATAGATTGCGGAATGCCATGAAAACGGTTCGCCGTCTGAAAGAAATCATAGAAGCAAATCAAGGGGTCTTCAGCCCCGAACATCTGGAAGCGGTATCAGGCGTAACAGACCGTTTCTTCTCTGCTCCTGCTAATCAGCCAGGCAAAGCAAAGCCCGGAATAGTTCATATTTATAAAGGCGGGGCGCATAAATGGCTGCTTATTACTCTCCTGGTGGATTTTTGTCATAGCGGCATGAAGTTTTTTGTTCAAAATATTTTCATGTATTTTGCCAGCATCGCTATTCTAATAGGATTAATAACAACAATAATCGTAAGTCTGGTAAAGCAGTATCGTTCGAATATGACCGGCTGGATAAAAAAACTTCCGTGGATTATAATAGGATATATGTTTATTTCTTATGTTTTGACTAATATACAGGGCATGATATTGGCAATACAGAATCCTGAGACATCCAGAAACACATGGACGCATATTAATATGATTTCTACATTAGACCCTATGGAACATCCTTTCATGGCAGCCATTCTTCTTTTCTCAATGATCGGCTCCGGGATACTGGGACTTTCAGGCCTTGTCCTGCTGAACAGGTATCGGAAAAGCCTCAAAACAGCACCGCCTCCAGCTTAAGTCATGAAAACCGGCTATGAATAATATTGCTCATCAAAAATGCTTTAATCACCTGCGGCGTGAAGCTGTGGCCATGTGCCCTGAGTGCAGAAAATTCTTTTGTCGTGAATGCGTTACGGAACATAACAGCAAAGTTATTTGCGCTCCATGCCTGAAAAAAATAAATTTACCGAAAACTAAAAAACGGTCCTTCAGGGTTCTCGGTTTAATTGTTCGATGCGCGGCAGGGATTATGGTCCTGTGGCTGGCATTTTATTATATGGGGCAAATCCTTCTTACTCTGCCAGACTCCTTTCATGAAGGTACGCTCTGGAAAAGTTTAATATGAAAATAATAAAACAAAAGAACCGGAAAAAGCCCGATAAAGGCGCGCTGCAAATTGCGGATGAGGCTGTCAATATGCTTTGCTCTTCCAGTCCGCACACGATATCCAGCTATTATATAGGCAGCGTGCCATTCGTTTCAGGTCTACTTTATTTCTGGTCGGATATGAGCAAAAGCGCATTCGCTTATGAACGATGCTTCATTGCCTCATTCTGGATGGCCATGCTTTTTCTATGGATGAAATGCTGGCATTCGATTTTTACAAGTAGATTAAAAGCAGAAATTACCGAAAATGATACTCCACGCTGGACAATAGGTCGCATTTCCAGAACGGCAGTTACACAAACTATTGTTCAACCCTACAGCTTGATTCTTATGCCGATAGCTTTGTTTTTGATGCTTCCTTTTTACGCCGTTCACGCTTTCTTTCAGAATATTACCATTATAGATGATGGTGAATCATGGGACATAAAACAAATCATACATAAGGCATATAAACATTCGCTTTTATGGCCCAAACAAAACCATATCTTGATTTGGCTTTTCAGCCCATGGGTGCTGGCGCTGGGAATGACAATAGTATTCTTAATAATGCGCTTTGTTCTTTCTTCCATGCCTGAAGTCGGGATTCTAAAAACCTTTATCATGCTCAGGCTCTTACAAATAATGATTTATTATTTCCTGCTACCTCTTTCTCCATTCGGCAGTATTGTTGCCGGAAATATAGCGCTTTTTCTTGCTATTATGCCTGGCCTATTAAAATCATTATTCGGCATACAAACAATCTTCACGCTTTCCGGATTTAGCGGTATTTTCAACTCAACTTTTATCATGATAGTTTTCGCACTCTCTTACCTGTGCCTCGATCCGATTATCAAAAGCGTATACACATTGCGATGTTTTTACGCTGACTCCCAAAGCACAGGACAGGATTTAATGACGGAATTAAAAATCATGCAAAACAAAAGAACATGAATAAGCTTATAATATTTTTACTATTCATACTCATCTTCCTGCCGATCATTCAGGCCGAAACTGTTGTCTCCACGCAAAAACTGGATGAAACAATAACAGAAGTTATCAGCCACCCGGAATACGACTGGCGTTTCCCTCGGGAAAAACCGGAACTAACCGATAAAGAGCCGAGCTTATTGGCGCAATTCTTCCAGAAACTCGGGGACTGGATTGTAAAAGGGTTAAAAAAAATCTGGGATTTAATCGAAAAGGGCCTGCGCTGGTTAGATAAATATATCAGCCCCAAGTCTCCTCAAAGAGATCATTCCGGCGGAATAAACTGGCATTCACCAATACGATTAATGCTTTTTATTTCTCTGGCAATTATAGCAAGTATACTGGGTATTCTGCTGTTCAGGATGTGGAAGAACCGCGGCAAGTCAAAGAAAATTACCCCGCACACTGTAATAAGCAAACCGAACATAATGAGCGAAGAAACAGTGGCCAGTCAATTGCCATGGGACGAATGGATGAAAATGGCTCTTGAGTTCATGGAAAAAGGAGAACTTAGATTTGCAATCCGCGCGATGTTTCTCTCATGCCTGGCTTATCTGGCGTATCACGAAAAAATCACTATAGCAAAACACAAATCAAATCGTGAATATATGCAGGAACTTCAGCGTCGCACGCATGATCAGCCTGTGGTTCTGACTGCTTTTGCAGGTAACGTTCGAATACTCGAAAGCGCATGGTACGGCATGCACAAAGTTACGGAGGATATGTTCGCGGTTTTCAAAGGGAACCAGGATAAAATAATTCCAAAAGATATCGAAACCCAGGAATGACGAGAAAACCACAGCAAAGTATTGGTGTAATCACGCTGATTGCAATGGCGGTTATTGCCCTTGCCGGCACAGTCTGGCTGATGCAGGTCAGATTCCGGGCGGGTGATATCTATCCCGCCTATTCCTCTCTGCGCGCTGATCCGCTGGGATGCAAAATACTTTACGAGAGCCTGAAACAATATCCGGGCGTAATAGCTGATCGTAATTATCAAAATCTGGACGGCTTTGAACTTGACGATGATACCACGCTGCTTTTTCTGGGTGATACCATGAACTATTATGCTTATTATCACTCGCAGGAATCCACGAACACATCTTCCGCTCCAACATGAGGCGGATCATACTCTCGCTCCGTGCAGAGCGACACCATAGTTAAGATGAACCAATTTATACGCAAGGGCGGGAGACTCGTTATTACTCTTATGCCTAGAAACAAAGAAATCCGACAGAAAGATAAAAAGCCTGATGATTCTAAACAGTCTGAACAAGAAACAGATAGCAAAGATCAGAATACTGAAAATAGTGAACAGGATAAAAAAGAACCCGCCGAATGCGAGAAAGATGAATCGAAAGAATCTCTTTCCGCTGAAAAAAGCGATGATGATAAACATATTCAATTCAAGGACTGGCTGGGACTGAACGTTTCTTATGTTCCTATTTCAGATTCAAGTCTCGCAAATCTGAGCCCTGATGCGGATGTTTCCGGCCTGCCTGAATCCATCTCATGTCATACATCAATATGCTTTACGAATTTAGCGAAAGAATGGAATGTAATCTACGAGAGAAACGGAAACCCGGTAATAATCGAAAAGAAAATAGGGAAAGGCACGTTTGTTCTTTCGGCATTAACTTATTTCGTTTCGAACGAAGCCATGAAAAAAGAACGGCATCCGAAACTTCTCACCTGGCTTATCGGTAAAAAACAAACGATAATATTTGATGAATATCATCATTCAATAATTCAGTCATCGGGAATAGCTGTTCTTGTCCGGCAATATCAACTTCACTGGCTTTATGCCGGACTCTTGATTCTGGCAGGGCTCTTCATCTGGAAAAACAGCTTAAGCCTTGTTCCTCCATATGTTTTTGAAGAAAAAAATGCGGGGGCGACACTTGCTAAAGGAAAAGGATCTGCGTCGGGACTTATTAACCTTTTGCGCCGTAATATATCTAAACGAAACATATTAAACGAATGTCTCAAAGAATGGGAGAAAACGTATAAGGGCAATCAATCAAGAATCAAGATTAAGCGCGCGGAAGAAAAAATCAACCAGGCAAAGACTGACAAATCTTCAGAACAACGTGATATTGTACGTGTGTATAATGAAATCTGTAAAATGATGAAGGAAAAATATACAGATAAATAAAAACCAGAAAACGGAGGAAAAGCATGAGTACTGAAAGATTGAAAAAAATAATGACAGACGCTGAAAAAGAAACGGCTAAAGTTATTATCGGACAAAAGAAAGTAATTGATATGGCGCTTATAACAATATTT
Source organism: Verrucomicrobiota bacterium (assembly GCA_042565725.1). Classification (GTDB taxonomy): domain Bacteria; phylum Verrucomicrobiota; class Kiritimatiellia; order UBA8416; family JBHORK01; genus JBHORK01. Next base: position 7,230 of record JBHORK010000054.1, on the reverse strand, counting down.
ACCGGTCAGCACGCTTTGATCGAAGGTGTGCCGGGTGTGGCTAAAACACTCCTGGTAAGAACGCTTGGGAAAGTGCTTGGCTGTGACACTCAAAGAATACAGTTCACACCAGACCTTATGCCCTCAGATATTACCGGCACAAATGTTTTCAGCATGAAAGATAATGAATTCAACCTTATTAAAGGGCCGGTATTCACAACGTTTCTGCTGGCCGATGAAATCAATCGTGCTCCAGCAAAAACTCAATCGGCTCTTCTACAGGCCATGCAGGAACGCCAGGTCTCCATTGATCGAGAAACATATTCGTTATCATCCAGTTTTACGGTTTTTGCCACACAGAATCCTATCGAATACGAAGGGACCTATCCTTTGCCGGAAGCACAGAAAGACCGCTTTATGCTGAAAATCCCAATGAGTTGTCCTGAACATGAAGAAGAGCTGTCACTTGCCCACAGAATGCTGGGTAATGACGCTCCGGAATCTGTTCTGGCGGCAGGAAAAGTCAAAACCGTGATCAAGCCTGACGAGCTGGAGTCTTTTCGCAAAGATCTTATGTTGATCACTGTTCGGGATGAACTTGTGTCATATGTTGTAAATATTGTCAGGGAAACACGAAAACATGACAGCGTACTCGTTGGGGCTGGTCCGCGCGCTACCCAGGCGCTGTTGATCGCAAGCCGCGCTTGCGCAGCACTTGCGGGCAGAGATTTTGTTACGCCGGACGACATTAAAGATATGGCTGTTCCGGTATTGATTCACAGGCTTATTCTGCGTCCGGAATTCGAAATCGAAGGCCTGAGCGTTGAAGAAGTAATTAAACAGATATTACAGAAAGTCGCGGTTCCAAGATAACAAAGAATGGTTAACAAAAAGACTTTGGATTGAATAATGATTGTTCCAGGTAATAAACTGCTGTTCTGGCTGGCTCTTCTTCTTCCGTTCGCGGGGTTTGGGGCAATGTCGCCAGACACAACCATTCTCTCTTTATCCTTGTTTGCTGTGTTTTTTATAATTGTAGCTGTTGACGCTGTGCTGGGCAGTTTAAGAACAAAAACAATTAAAATCGATCTGCCGGATCTGGTGCGTTTATCAAAAGATAAAAACGGTAGCATTCCCATTATGATCAGCAACGAAAGCATGAAGGGGTTAAGCTTACGCGTGGGACTGCCGCTGCCGGAACATATTGACACAAAACAGGACGATCTGAACATGACTCTGCCTGAAAGACACAAAGATTTAAACGTGGAATGGGAATGCGTCCCACGGGCCAGAGGCAGTTTTGTAATAAACAAATGCTTCTATGAGATTTCTTCTCCGCTCGGGTTTTGGAACGCCAGAAGTTCGTCAGATTGCAGAGCCGAACTGAGGGTATATCCCAATCTTATGAACGAACGAAAAAAACTGGCCTCAATTTTCCTTAACCGCGGCAATTTCGGAATGCACACCCAAAGAGTAGTCGGGCAGGGACGAGATTTTGAAAAGCTGCGTGATTACATACCCGGTGACGGCTATGATGATATCCATTGGAAAGCAACAGCGAAAAGAGGAAAACCGGTCACAAAACTGTACCAAATTGAACGAACCCAGGAAATATATGTTGTTATAGACTCATCGCGGCTCAGCGCCAGAACCAATGGTTCTGATTCCGCCCTGGAACGCTTCATCACCTCCGCGCTTGTATTGGGACTTGTAGCCCAGCAGCAGGGGGATCTTTTCGGAATAATAACCTTCGGTGATAGAATAAAAAGTTTTATTCGGGCCGGCGGCGGCAAAAGTCATTACAATGTTTGTCGCGACGCGCTTTACACTATGAGCCCTGAAATCTGCTCGCCGAACTTTGATGAATTATGTTCCTTTATCAGGTTAAGATTAAGACGCAGAGCGTTATTACTGATTCTAACCGACCTGGGAGACCCTGCGCTGGCCCAGAGTTTTATTAATAATATTCAGATGATTTCACGACAACATCTGATTCTTGTTTCCATGATCAGACAAGCATGGCTTCAGCCCCTGTTCTCCGAATCAAACGCCGAATCCGATGATGACCTTTACGAGAAACTCGGCGGGCATATGTTGTGGAACAATATCAAAGAACTCGATAAAACCCTCAAACATCGAGGCGTAGGTTTTTCGCTGTCAGATAATCAAAAATTGAGCACAGATCTGGTTGCTCAATATATGAACATCAAAGCCAGGCAACTGATATAACAATGATCATAAATCTCGATAAATTTATTAAAGAAAAACAAAAGTCATGGGAAGAGCTGGAATCTATACTGGACAAGTTTGACAAGGATCATGTTTATAGCATGAACCTTCAAGAAATTAAGGATTTCCATTATCTGCATGAACAGGTTTCAGCGGACCTGGCAAAAGTTTCCACCTTCGCGGCGGAACGGGAAACTCGCGCCTATCTGGGATCGCTGGTTGCTCGATCTTACGGACAAATACATGAGACACGCAGAAAACGACATAGGTTCCGGCCTTTCCGCTGGTTTCTCCACACCTTTCCAACAACTTTCAGGCGTCATTATCGCGCATTCTATCTGTCAGCAGCCGTTACCCTGGTCGGCTGTATATTGGGCGGACTGATTGCCGGTCTTGATCCGTCATCGAAGGAAATTATAATGCCCTTCGGGCATTTGATGGGAGATCCTTCCGAACGCGTCGCCGAAGAGGAGAAAGTTCTGGAAGACAGGTTAAAAGGAATGAAAACGCAAGGCGCCGCATGGTATATGCAGCACAACACCAAAGTTTCAATCCTCACTATGTCAATGGGCGCAACATGGGGCGTGGGGACAATTATTCTTTTGTTTTACAATGGGGTCTTACTGGGATGTGTTGCCGCCGATTATATTCTGGCGGGTGAAACAAAATTTCTCGTCGGCTGGCTGCTTCCGCATGGTTCCGTGGAAATACCAGCTATTCTGCTGGCCGGCCAGGCCGGGCTGATTCTTGCGGGAGCGATGATCGGATGGGGCAAAAGAATTCCCCTGAAAGCGCGGTTACGCGCAATATCCAGGGACATGGTGACCCTTATTTTTGGTGTTGCGATTCTTTTAACATGGGCCGGCATTATTGAGGCGTTTCTTTCGCAGTATCATGAACCTATTATACCTTATTCATTTAAAATAATATTCGGATGCGGAGAACTTGCGTTGTTGAGCTGGTTCCTTTCATGTTCGGGAAAACAAAGAAAAATAATAAAGGAACAGGTCAGTGATTAAAAAACAAAAAACTCTTATAATCCAGACGCCTGAGGGTATTATCTTTCCGTTCCTATTAGCCAGCCCTGTCACCAGGCTCCTGGCTTTATGCATTGATCAAGCATGCATAGCACTGCTCATGATCATTATCGGTATCTTAGCTCGGCTTACAGGATTAATCAGTTACGATATTGCTAACGCGTTTATTATTGCTTCCGGCTTTTTGATTTTCACAGGCTATCCTATCGTATTTGAATGGTGCTGGCGCGGGCAAACACTCGGGAAAAAACTGCTTGGCCTGCAGGTCCTTGACGAACAGGGTCTAAACCTGGAATTCAGTCAGGTTGTAATTCGCAACCTTATGCGTATCTTCGATTCTCTCCCGGCTTTTTATATGGTGGGCGGCTTGACTTCTTTACTGAATTCCAAGGGGCAAAGGATAGGCGATATAACTGCAAGCACCATAGTTGTATATCATCCCAAAACGGCAGAACCCGACTTGAGCCAGATTCTTGCGGATAAATATAACTCCTTCCGTTCTTATCCTCATATCGCCGCGCGGTTAAGACAGAAAATATTGCCGCGTGAAGCTGGAGTCTTTCTTCAGGCCGTTTTAAGACGCGACATACTGGAGCCCCAAGCGCGTCTTGCTCTGTTTGCCGGCATCAGATCGTATATGGAGAAAACCGCCAAGTTTCCGAGTGAAGCTGTTGAAAGTATCAGCGACGAAAAATATGTCAGAAATGTTGTGGATATCCTGTTCAGAAGCGGAAAACCGTCTAAATAGATTACGGCAGGAACTGCTTTTTCTTCAGCTTCTGCGGCAGATACTTTTCCAGAACAAAGTTCAGACCATGCTTCGCAAACGCCTGCTGCTCAACACGCACTCCCATCTTCAACATCTGATTCAGCGCTTTCTGCCATTCTTTATGATGCTTTATGAACGGATCGTTTTTCAGCGCGTCTTTAGCGCGCTTGATGTCCACAGCTTCCAGAGGATGCGTAGCATCCTGCAGTTTGTAATCAATAATATCCTGCGGAGTAACTCCAAGATATCGTGCCTGGGGCACGCAGAAGAATCTGTTAATGTGGGCCGCCTGACCTGAACCTACTTTAAGTGTTCGATAAATATTGCAGTACCCATACGGATCACCATCTGTAAAAACAAGGACCGGCAGATTCTTATCATCAGCAAGCCTTCGTATAAACCTGCGGCATGCTCTGGTAGGCACTCCGCTCATCGAAATCAGGATGCATTTATGGTCCTTATAGAACTGATGATGTACAAGACGCTGAAACAATGACGCTGTTTCGATAACAAGAATAAACTTGGCGGTAGTTTCAAATTCGAGATGCTCCACGCGCGACGGAATGCTCCACGCGCCTGAACCCAGTTTCTGACAGTCAATTTTAACTTTTTGTTTTGTCGCCGGATTCTGATCGATAACAACCAGCGGGCCCGTAACATCACCGCCGCGCTCTTCAGGAATATATCCGAGCTGTTCGCGATTGATCGCGAGCATGGCCTCCATATCGTCCAGCAGGCTATCGCTTTCCGGCTGTTGTTCAAACCTGCACTCGCCCCAGCTCTTGCTGTTGTAATATATCTCACGTTTCCCGGCTATATCGTTTTTGTCCAGCAGATCTTTTTTTGTAGTGGCCATCAGGCGAACCGACTGAGCGAATGTCTTGACCGTATTATAAGTCAGCGTCCGCGTAGACATCTTGCCGCGAATTTCAAAATGGCCGCGTTTGATATCGTATTTCACGTTTGAAAGCGAACGCACGGGAAATTTCATGCTCGGCTTTCTTCTCTTCTTAATGATGTCGCCGTATATTTCATCACTCACACCAACAATCTTCTTTGAAGCCTGTTTCTTTGAAATAGGCGACGGTGCAGCTTTTATCTTTTTTGTTTTCTTAGTCATTCACTTTTCCTTATTTCGTATTTCGTGAAGCGTGAAACGTATTTCGCTTGCCACGCCGAAGCTTCAGCGAAGGCAGGTATAACCTCTGCAATACGCAAACCCAACCGCCCGCCTGCAACGCTGTAGCACTGCGAGCAGGCATGACGTTTCCAGTAGCGCAACCCCAACCGCAACCCATTATTTCTCAAGATGTGTGCGTTCAAGTATCTTGTGCAAATTCTTGATCACCGCATTTTCCTGCCGATCGCTCAGCTCAAGTATTTCCTTAAGCCCATGGGCCAGATGCGGGATGTAAAGAGTCATGTACTCGTGTTTGCGTTTCATTTCCGCCTGTTTATGTCTCCGTTTCAGATATACCGAAAGCTTGCGCCCGCATTCCTGAAGAGCAAATACAGCCTCTTTAATAATTTGCGGATAATGAGCAATAGCCTCTTTGCTCTCACTTGTAAACGGCACCCAGACACTTGCCATATGCACCATTATAACCATCGGCCCGATCGGTAGAGAACCGCGCGATTGAGAAAGACCATAGCTCCTCCAATTAACATTGGCGATCGCTTTAGTCATCGCACAGCCGCCGCCCATATAAAGCAGGGGAACGCGATTAGCAAAACGCATAACACGTATCGGGCTCTCCGCGCCAAGATCTTCGTTTTCGCCCGGGCGTGCGTATGCAATACCAACTTCAATCTGAAAAGGATTCCCACGATATACCGTGGGTGCCCGCGTAACTGCCGTATAGAAATCCGCCTGTATCTCTTTTTTAAGTCCTGCAATAATCTGATCTTCGCCAATAGGTGAAAGACAATCCGTAGGCGGCCGCATAAGTTTCTTTTCGTTAATTGCCTTAAAAAGCGCTTCGCTCTCCTGATGTGCTATGCGGGTTGGCCGCGCTTTGGGACTCAGTTTTGCTTTTTTACAGATTTCAAGCGCCGTATTACTGCTTACACGCGAAAAGTCCTGATTAAGCGCCGCGCGCAGTGTGCGCGCTTTACTATCCTTCAGCATTTGCATCAACACACCAAGCTCAACACCATGCGGATGCGGCTTTATCTCACCAGGCGGATCAGGAAGCTCCTCGTTTACGCGGAAAAATGTTATCCAGGGAGTCTCTCGGGATTCTTCCACTTTGGCAGAGGGGGCTGACTTCTTCTCCTGCCTTCCACGGCACGCCGTCTTGTCCTCCGTAGCCTTGGCATAGGAGGAAGCCCTTCGCGAAGGCGGCTTTCTCCCGGCCTTGCTTTTTCTACTCGGCTTTTTTTTAGTCTTTGTCTTTTGCTTCTTCACGCCTGACTCCTGAATTAATCCGTAACGATTAATTCCTTTGAACACTCAATATCCAACAAGGAATATCCAATTTTCAACGGCTTTCCTTCGGCTGTTATTTCTCGTCTTCTTCTGCAGTCTCTATGATCCTAAACAATATCGAAATCGTATTCTCCCTTCAAAAAACTCTAGACCTTCATCTTTCCCTCATAATTGGATATTCCTTGTTGGATATTGGATATTCAGTTTCTTTCCTCGTTTCCCCGCTTCGCTTCCACCACCCTGTAATGTAACTGCAAATGCGGATTAACCACAGCACACTGTTTTAAATATTCATCCACAGATAATTTGCCCCGCGTATAAGAAGCTTCCATCTCAATCTCCACACATGTGCCGTGAGTTGATTCCACTTTTCGGCCGGTTCTACCGTCAGGTTTTGTTGGAACAAAAACGGGGCGCCAGTCTATTTCTTCGTCCTTGAGTATCGCCGGCTTGTTCTTCCTGGCGTCAAGCTGGACTTCAAAAAGATGCGCTTTCTTCTTTTTCTTTGTCTTAGACAGAATCCGCGTGGAACTGCCGGTAGTAAGCTGACCGTACATGCCGGCGGCGCTTATCCCTATGCCCTGCTGACCGCGCGACATACGAAGCCTGTGAAACTTCGATCCATAAAGGAGTTTAGCGAATATTCTCGGGATCTGCGCTGGCACAATGCCCGGACCATTGTCGGTCACGGCAACCCTGAACCGGTTTTCTCCTGTTTGCTGAATATCAACACTGATTTCCGGAACAATGCCCGCCTCTTCACACGCGTCAAGCGCGTTATCTACCGC
>JBHORK010000053.1:0-15752 GCA_042565725.1 Verrucomicrobiota bacterium | reverse complement strand
GCTTTCATCAACAATGACGGTCAATTCGGGAGCTTTTGTTTTGTAAAGAGTTTTTAGACAGGATCAACTGGATCAAAGCAAAAAGACAAGTGCGACTAACCTGAACATTGCATCAGTTAAGTTTGCTGTAGCCGCGAGGCGTCAAGGATGCAGCCGTAGTAACTACTGCAAGTTCTTGAGAACGAAGCGGATGCAGCAAAATCGGCTGACCCGCAGGGCGAACAAAACGGAATTATCTGGAAAAACTGTAAATTACAAACTGTAGTTTAAAAAACATTTTAAAAAGGCATTGTAATCATCTTAATGCCAGCATTTTATATAATATATTCTGTTTTGTTCGTGCAATGTTCAGGCTAAGCAATCAGCTTTACAGCATCGGATCCTGTCATGCCGACAGTTACCCCAAGCTTTGCTGCCTGCTCACTCACCGCTATTACCGAAGCCGCCAGCATATCTTCAAAAGATTTCACGCCTGATACAACAGCCAAAGCATGCCCCACCTTATCGGCCGTCTCCATCTTAAAATAACCGCACCCGATAAAACCTTTCTCTCCTACCAGCATAAGCACCGGCGCACCCGGCAAATCTACCTTTATCCCTAAAACCGATACATCGCCAACTGCAATTATTCGACTGTTCAGCACGCTCTACTCTTTCTCCTCTATCCCGTCTTCTGTTAACACAAAAGTGCAATCTGCCAGTTTCTTTGCCTCTTCTGAACTGTGCGTAACATGCAGAATGGTTACTCCGGTATATTTCTGGACCGATTTCAGCAGAGAGCGCATATCCTCTCTGATTTCTTCATCAAGAGCACTGAGCGGCTCATCGAGAAGAAGAATTGATGGTTTATGCGAGAGAGCGCGTCCCAGGGCCACTCTTTGCGCTTCACCGCCGCTGAGACCTTGCGGCATTCGATCGAGAAGATCTTCTATCCCCAGCAGTTTCGTAATCTCTGCTACTCGCGCATTTACATCTGCAACCTTGGAACCGCGTATATTCATGGCAAAAGCAATGTTATCCTTAACGGTCATTCTGGAGAACAACGCCCTGTCCTGAGGAACATAACCCACTCCGCGTTCAGCCGGTGACAACCCTGCAACCTGCCTGTCCATCAAAACAATATTCCCGGACTCAATAGAGTGAAGTCCGCATACTGCTTCCAGTATAGTTGTCTTGCCGCTGCCGCTCCTTCCCATAAGCACTGCGTATTTGCCTGTAGAAACTTTCAGAGAGATATTCTTCAAAACAAATGTTCCGATATGGATTGATATATTTGACAGCTCTATCATCGCCCTACCACCTTCCCGAATACCGTACTGGCGCCAAAGATACGAGCAATGCTCAAGACTATTACTGCCGCAATAACCATGATCAGCGAAACCGCAACCGCAGCTTCAATATTCCCGACACTCAGCTCTAAAAAAACTGTTGTCGGAAGCACTTCTGTCCGCATACGGGTAGCACCGGAAAAAAGCAGAATCGGCCCGAACTCTCCCAGCGACCTTGCCCAGGCAATAGTGGCGGCTGTAACCAGGCCATTTCTAGCCTGAGGCATTATCACACGCCAGAAAGCCTGACTGTGATTCGCGCCCAGAGTTAAAGCAACCTGCTCCTGGCGTGCTCCTATATCGTCAAAAGTCACACGCATTGTGCGCACGGCAAATGCGCAGGCAACCATAAACTGGGCTAGAATAACACTTGGTATGGCATAGGTTACAGGAAACACCGACTCTACGAGCTGGCCCAATCTTGTCTGAAACATAATCAGCAGGCTCAAGCCGATAACCAATGGCGGCAGGACAATGGGAATATCGAGAATAGCGTCAACCACACCTTTCAGTGGAAATTTACGCCGCGACATAAGATAACCAATAGGCACCGCTACCCATAACGACAGAATAGTGGTCAGCGAACAGGAAACAAGACTCAACTTAATTGAATAACGGATTTCTTTGGATGCAATAGCTTCCAGAAATCTGACCGGCGTAGTAAAAGAAGCATCTGCCGCCAGCATGGCAACTATAAGAAAAATATACACAGAACTGATAATGAACAAACCGACCAGAAACGGTGTATTAGAAGGAGGCTTGAACTGTTTCACGCGCTGCACATCATTATTTTCAAGCTCTGCCAATGTTTATTATCTCCTAGTCTGCCTGCCACCTGAAGCCTGACGACTCAAATTTTTCTCTGGATTGCTGTGATAATATCGCATCCATCAAACGACAAGACAGATACCTGTATTTTGATTTCCTGCTTACAGCAATCGGCTGAAAAGCTTCGGCACCCGGCAGATCAATTTTCAGTATTTCCAATTGGTTGCGCACGTTAACTGTATTGGCCTCATAGACAATTACAGCATCAAGCGAACCTGTTCGAATCTGATTAACCAGCAAGTCCGCAGTAGGTGTCTGGACTCTTACATTCTTCATAACAGCTTTATATAATCCGGCTTTCTCAAGAACACGCCTTGTCAAAGAGCCCAAAGCGCTTTGCTCAGCATTTGCCAAACCAACTTTAATTCCTTTCCTCCGTAAATCTGAAACTCTTGCAATTTTCTTCGGATTACCACGCGCAACAAGAATAACCATATCGGTATGCGACACAGGAACATCATCGAAAAACAAATCACTGACCTGAGTCATAAATGATTTATCACAGGCAAAATAAGCATCAGGTATTTCGCCGGCTTTGATCTGCGAAACCAGTATCCCGCATCCGTTATAGACACTCGTAATGCGTATTCCCTCGCGTTTTTCAAATTCATGGAGAGTATCTCTAATGGCCAGCCTGTTTACGCCGCCGCTGAAAAGGACAAGCTCAGGAATTTCTGCCCAGGTATCACCATCAACCGGATTAAAACTATATCGTGCAAATGCTTTAAGTCCTTTTCCCGGGGCGCCCATGTATCTGGCAAATCTAAGTGCCGCGGTTGGATTATCGCTACTGGTTAAAACACCTATTTCTATGGTTCTGGTGTTTTTTGATAACGGCGGCCAGGAGACCATTTCAAGTTCCGGATATTGGTTTACAGTAACATCCCAGATTATACCTGCATCAACCGAACCGATGACAATATCTGTTGCCACATCGGTAACAGTGGGCTTAAAAACTTTAGCGCGTTTTGCCGTGCTATCCCATAAGTTGACCGAACTTAAGGCATCGCGTGTTATTTTACCAATAGCCGCGGCATCCGGATTAGCTAGAGCAAATGATATGTCCTTTCTGTGCAAATCTTCAATATTACGAATGTTCCTGGGGTTGCCTTTTTTAACTGCAATCACCGGACGCATTGTCGCCAATGGTATAGCTTCCGCAACCAGATCATCTTTTTGCGCCATTTTGATATAACTTTCATCTGCGGCAAGATAGAGATCTCCCCGCCTGGCAACCTTGATATTGCTGAGAAGAGTGCCTGAACCGCCATATTGTATTTGAACATCAATACCATATTCTTCCTTATACTGCCTGGCTGCATCAGCCACCGGCTTCTTTATTCCCGCGGCACAATAAAGCATAATTTTCTCATCGCCATCATTATATGCGCCGCTCTTACCCCAATCATAAAACAACAGGAAAACAAGAACCGCTATGGCTATACATGAGATTAAAAAGGCTTTTAAACCATAACCTATTTTCATGCTTTACCTCCCATCCTGATCTATTCACGCTATCCGCAATATTGCATGAAGAATCGCAAGTATCTTTCGCCAACCTTTTAAAGCTGACAAACTGTAATTCTCTCCGTTTTTATACTTTTATGTTATAATCCATTCTTTATTAAATACTTACTTAAATCGCTTGCGATTCTTCATGCAATATTGTGGACTATACCGCAAACAGAACATGATTCATTTTTTTTCAATTTGACTCTTCTGAATTCCATATATCTGGCATCGTATTGAAGCATAACACCCGCGAGATTAACGCCAAACCCGGTAAGAACTTTTACACCTTCACACACCGCAATACCGGCAGCTATACATGGAACAGCGCCAAACACTGGAAATTCTCTCTTCCAGTTTGAAGGAAACTCGGGGTATATACATGCCAGACACGGTGTCTGGCCCGGTATTATTGTAGTAACTCTTCCTTCCATGCTGAACATTGCGGCATCAATAAGCGGTTTCTTCTGTCTTATACATTCTCTGTTCATAAGAAAGCGTTCTTGAAAAAGAGGCGCGCAATCGAAAACAATATCTGCCTTACCAACAAGATCCGCGGCATTGTCTTCAGATATATTTTCTGGAACAATTTCTATTTCCAGCCGCGGATTAAGTTCCAGTAGTCTACGCTTCGCGGATTCAACACGCGGCTTACCCAGCCAGTCATGAGTCATCAAGAGCTGACGATTGAGATCACTATGCTTAACATTGCCGGCATGTGCCAGGATCAGTTTGCCTATGCCTGCCGCAGCAAGCTCGTAGGCAACAGGGCTTCCCAATCCTCCTATGCGACTTACCAGGGCGGCCGATTCTTTTAATTTCTTCTGACCTTCTTCTCCGAAATCTTTTTCCCACATCTGCCATTCGTATGTGGCTTTTTCTTCCTGTGTCAGATCAACACTCATTTTTAATTCCTCGTGAAGCGTGAGGCGTGAAGCGCATTTCGTATTTAGTCATCTGACTCCCGACTTCTGAACTTCTCCGTTTCCCCCGCGTCGCTGTTTCGCCGTTTCGCCGTTTCGCAGGCAACTCTTCTCCCTTACAACCTAACACCTAAAACCTTCTCCTCTCCCCGCGTCGCCGTTTCGCCGCTTCCCCGCGTCACTCTTTTCCGTCTCCCCGCGTCTCCACGCCTGCCCTTCGTAGCCCTTTGGGCGAAGTAGGGTCGCCGTGTCACTCCTACCCACCTGCCATTGCCGGGAAAATAGAAATATTATCATTTTCCTTGAGAGTACTGGGCGCATCAGCATCAACAATATCATCATTTACCGGCAATAATATGCTATGCAATAATGCCCCATCCGAAGTAAGCAGTAATTTCGCCAAATCTTCTCCATGCAGAGCCGCCAGAGACTTTATTACATCGGCAACTGATGCGTCTTTATCAACATCAAGTTCTTCATCCTCAACACCTCTGACTAATCTGGCCTGTCCGTAATAACTGACTTTTATTTTCATAATCATCCTCACGTCGCGTGTAGCGTGTCGCGTGTAGCGTATCTCGTATTTCGTGAAGCGTATTTCGCGGGCCCCCTCTTCTCCGACTCACCCCATCGCCGCGTCTCCGCGTCACTCTTCTCCCCTCTACCTCCCCCATAGCATTCTCAAGCCGACAAGTATCACAAAAATGCCAAACGCTCTGCGTAGTACTATCGCGGGAAGTCTTGCCGCTATACCGCTTCCGATCACCGCGCCCAGCAAAGCAAATGGAATGATAAAAAATATAACGTTAGGGTTCAATTTGATATCCGGATTCAAGTGATAACGCCACCATGCAATCAATGCCATTGGCGCCATGACCGCCAGACATGTGCCCTGTGCTATTTTCTGTTCAAAACCCAGCCCAAGCACAAGCGCAGGCACAATAAGAATACCGGCGCCCACACCCAATGATCCACTTAAAATCCCGGCAGCAAATCCTATCAGCACGAACCAATACCAATTCATTCTAATAATTTCCGCTATCATTTCTATATCCTCCTGTCTGACTGCATTATTGCACTGTAATCGATACAAACTTTTTATTCAATTACTCTCTGTGTTCTTTATGAAAAGCCATCCTTCTTATCCCTGCTGAAACACCGAATCCCAATTCTTGAAAACAGGTTCGAGCCCCTTTTCGCCAAGCATTTCACAGAAAGTCTTTACATCTCTTTTGTCATTTACATCAAACTGGCCTTCGGATGAATCTATTTTATGAAAATATCCGCCTACAGTGGTTTTACTTTCAACACTCATCCTGGATATTCCAACACCAGCCATTCCGTCCCGGAACTTTTCTCTCTCGCGAGTGGATAAAATAAGCGGCACATCAGGCAGGCAAATTCGAAAAGCAAAGATCATCCGAGCCAGAAAACTGTCATCCACATGATGCTCCGGCTGAAATCCGCCCTGTTGAGCACAAATCCTCGGAAAAGATATCATAACGCCGGATCGCCAGAATTTTTTTTGCAAATACCTGGCATGCTGAAACAAAGATAACGCATCATAAACAGGCTCACCAAGTCCCAGCAAAACACCAAGCCCGACCATGCGGAGACCCGCCTGCAAAGCACGGGCAGGTGCTTCAACGCGAAAAGCGTAATCCTTCTTCGTTCCCCACCGATGAAGTTCTTTATATAAATCCGCATGATAGGTTTCCTGATACAGTGTTATCCCCGTACAGCCGGCGTCGGACAGCTTTCTGTATTCTTCCATACTCATGGCAAACGATTCTACGGCAACATTATGAAACTTCTTCGCCGCAAGTGACACACTGTTTAATAAATAATCAAAATCCGCTTCAGGAGACCGCTCCCCCGTTAAAAGAAGGATATCATCGAAACCCTTTTCTTTGAGCGCGTCAATTTCAATCAAGAACTCTGCCTCCTCCAGTCTGCGCCGCGGCTGTTCTCGATCAGAAGCAAACCCGCAGTAAACACAGCCGCCACTGCAGTAATTAGCAAGGTAAAGAGGGACATAGAGCGAAATAGTCCTGCCAAAATGACGACGGGTAATAGCCTGCGCCTTCTGTGCCATAACCTCCAGATAATCCAAGGCACTGGATGAGAGCAGGGCAGCAAATTCTTTTATTCCCGGCTGATCGGAACAAAGAGCAGATTCAACGTCTGCACTTGTTATGCGTTCCATGTCAACGGTTGCTGATTCAGGATTCAGCCAGGAAGGAAGCTTTATGGTCATGATTATTCTTCCGTGAGAAATGAAGTAAGAGGACTGGTTGCTGACGCAAAATCGCTTTTCCCCATAATACCAGCCTCTCTTGCCGACCTGCCTGCCCGCACAGCATCAGCAAAAGCCGCGGCCATCACAACAGGATCATCAGCGGCGGCAATTGCGCTATTTACCAGAACAGCATCACATCCCTTTTCCATTGCGGCGGCAGCTTCCGAAGGTGAACGCAACCCCGCGTCAACTATAACCGGAATATTACTGTCGCGTATAATAATATCCAGCATTCCTCCGGTTTGAAGACCATGCCCGCTTCCTATCGCGGAACCCAGCGGCATCACAGAAACACACCCTGCATCTTCAAGACGCTTTGCGAGCATCGGATCAGCCGGCATATAAGGCATAACCGCAAATCCCTCTTTCACCAATTGCTTTGCAGCCTCATAAGTTTCGATAGGGTCCGGCATCAGATGATGCGGATTAGGATGAATTTCCAGTTTAACAATAGAACTTCCGCTCAGTTCACGACCAAGCATAGCCGCACGCACAGCTTCAGCGGCATTTCTCGCGCCCGAAGTGTTAGGCATTATTTTCACATCTTTAAGCTCCGAAATCGGGCCAAACAGGTCATCAGGCGCCTCTTCCTTATTAAACCTGCGTAATGCCACGGTAACAAGCTGAGCGCCAGACGCCTTTATCGCCTTTATCATTATATCAATATCGGAAAACTTGCCTGTCCCGATCAAAAGTCGTGATTGCAACTTATGATCACCTAATTCTAGAATTTCAGCCATTAAAACACTCCCTGTTAACCTTATAAGAGTATTCCCTATTTGCTTGATTGCAACAGAAAAAGAAATAAATTAGGCTTCCTTGCTGGTAAGCATTGAAAGAGTATTGAACTGAAGAAAACGAAGGGGAAATTTTTTAGACGGGATTTACAGGATTGACAGGATAAAAAACACAAGGAAAGTACAGCAAAAAAAAGAAATATAGGCAGGTTCTCTCAACTATGAACTTGGGCAGGCCTCCCCGCGGGAGCGGGGTGTAAACAAGCAACAATATTAATATGAAAAAAGAAATTTTAGATAAGATCACATCAGCATCCGAATGCGGCGAACCTGTATCCGAACAGACCGCTCTTGATATTCTCAATTCAAAACAAAACGATATCCCCGACATCCTTGCTTCCTCTTCACGTATGAAACAAAAACACTTCGGCAACACAGTCCACCTATGTTCAATATTAAACGCCAAAAGCGGGGCATGCCCCGAAAACTGCGCGTTTTGCGCACAATCAGTCCATCACAATACAAATATAGAAACCTATCCCCTGAAAAACGGACATGAAATAGCAAACGCTTTTAATGATGCAGAAAGCCTGCCCATAGATCATTTCGGTGTGGTAACCAGCGGCTCCTGCTTAAAAGAAAATGAATTGGACAATATATGCAAAGCCATACGCAAATCAAAGAAATCTGAAATAGCATGGTGCGCGTCACTTGGTTCATTAAACACAGATCAATTTAAAGCTCTGAAAGAAGCCGGACTCAAAAGGTTCCATCATAACCTTGAAACCGCGGAAAGTTTTTTTTCTGAAATATGCACAACTCATACCTATAAAAAACGGCTTGAAACAATTCGAAACGCTAAAAACGCCGGCCTGGAAATATGCTGTGGCTGCATCATGGGAATAGGCGAAACAAAAGAACAGCGTGTCGAACTGGCTCTCACTCTGCAGCGTGAAAACGTCAATTCCATACCCCTTAATTTCATTATTCCTATACCGGGCACAAAACTTGAAAAAATTGAAGTCATGAAACCACTCGACATCATAAGATGTATCGCTATGTTCCGCATGATCAATCCGAAGGTGGAAATAAAAGTCTGCGCCGGTCGAACCCATCTTCGGGACCTGCAATCCATGATTTTCCATGCCGGCGCCACGGGAATGATGATTGGCGACCTTTTGACTATTGCCGGACGCGAGGTTAAACAGGACCTGCAAATGCTTGACGATCTTGAGGTGGATTATGCGCAGAGAAAAATGGATTAACGAAGGCGAGACGGGTCTGACCTTGACTTTGCAATCCGCCTGAGGCGGAAAGAAAAGTCAACTGGTCTGACCCCAGGCGAGAAATTATGAACAGAGAAAAATGGATTAACGATGACCTGGCCAAGCTCTGCTCAGAACATCTGGATAGACATCTGCAGGCATATCCAGCCTGCGGCGGTAAAATATTAATCGACGGCCGCACTTATCTAAACTTCTCGTCCAACGACTATCTCGGACTGGCAAGACATCCCGAAGTTATATCAGCCGCCCGCGAAGCTGCATCATTATACGGAGCCGGATCATCTGCCTCACGTCTGATGACAGGTACCCTCCCCTGCCATGAAGAACTTGAAGAACGTATCAGCCGGCTTAAAGGATATCCATGTGCACTGATTTTCGGCAGTGGGTTTCTTGCAAATATCGGCGCAATCGAAACTCTTGCAGGCAGAAACGACCATGTCTTTGCCGATAAGCTTATTCATTCCAGTCTGATGCACGGAATTGTCATGAGCAGAGCAAGACTTTACCGGTTCAAACACAATGATCCAGAAAGTTTATTAACGCTTCTTAAAAAAGCACCCGACAACGGCAGAAGACTTGTAATAACCGAGTCCGTGTTCAGCATGGATGGCGATATTGCACCTTTGCTCGAAATAGCACAAATAGCGACCGATCATAACGCAATGCTTATGATTGACGAAGCACATGCCACCGGAATCTTCGGCCCAGCCGGAAGCGGGCTGGCAAAAAAACTCGGAATCGAACGTTCAGTAACTGTTTCCATGTCAACTTTAAGCAAAACACTCGGCAGTTATGGCGGTGTGCTTACATGCCGGGAACCGCTCAAGGACCTGCTCATCAGCAGGGCGCACTCGTTTATCTATTCAACCGCTCTGCCGCCCTCAGCAGCAGCAGCAGGCTCCGCCGCGCTTAAATTAATTGAAAAAAATCCCGATATGGGCGCCAAACTACTTAAACGTTCGGAATTCTTCAGAGATGAATTATCAAAAGCCGGCCTGAACACCGGTAATTCACAAAGCCAGATCATTCCCGTTATTGTTGGAACAAGTAAGAAAGCGCTCCTTCTATCGGAAAAACTCAGGGAGGAAGGAATCCTGTCCGTCGCCATCAGACCACCAACAGTCCCCAAGGGAAGCGCGCGCCTGCGCTTTTCCATAACGCTGGATCATTCCATGGAAGATCTCAAGTCAGCCTCTGAAATCATTGTGCGCGAGACAGCAGCGGAGCAAAGAACGTGAGCCAACGCCATGCCATTGCGATAGCCGGCTGGGCACAGTCAGCCGATTCACTTGAAAAACTTTCCGGGAACTTATCCGACAAACTTGACATCCGCCTTTCATCCGTAACACAGCTCCACGAAACATCCGGCAATCCGGCATACAGCAATACGCTCGGCAACACCTGTCAGGAATTTCCCAAACCACCTCTTCTTATAGGCTGGTCAGCCGGCGCTATGGCCGCCATAGAAACAGCCGCCGACTTTCCGGACCGGATAAGCGGGCTTATATTGATCTCTGCAACGGCAAAGTTCTGTAAAGACGAATCATACAGCACCGGTGTTGACCCTAAATTTCTTCTCTCAATGATTGATAATCTGAAAACCGACAAAGCAAAAACCCTAAAACGTTTTATGTCCAGAATGTTTTATCCTGCCAAACCGGAAGCGCAGGTTCTTGAACGATATATGACATACGCACTTTCGGTGCCTGACGAAATCCTGGTTCACGGCCTGAAATATCTACAACACACCGACCTGAGAAAACAGATATGCAGCATAAAGCCCCCCACCCTGATCATTCACGGGGACAAGGACCGTATTATTCCGCACGAATCCGGCCTGTTCCTTGCCAAACAGATTCAATGCCCGGAACCCGCTCTTATAAAGAATGCAGGCCATGCATTGCCGGAGACACACTGTTCTGAGATTGCATCATGTATAGCGGATTTTGTATAAACCTGTTATATGAATAACAGCGTGAATTTAATTGATCCCCAGAAAGCCATACCCAAACGTTTTTCTGCAGCAGCAGCATCATACGACGATCACGCCGAGATTCAACGTGTGGCAGCAGAAAAAGTCCTGAAGCTCGCAATTGAATATCCTTCTATCAACGTGCTGGAAATCGGATGCGGAACCGGCATATTAACCGAAATGCTGGCAAACACCATGCCGAAATCTTTCATCACCGCCATTGACATTTCAGGCATTATGATTAAAGAAGCTCAACGCCAATTAGCAGGCCTTGAAAATATTAAGTGGACAACAAGCGACATAAAAAACTTTAATACACAAGAACCTTTCCATCTGATCACAAGCAACGCGGCTATACACTGGATTACACCAATTTCTAACGCTTTTGAATACACACACCGATTACTGGATGACAAAGGACACCTGGTTCTCAGTATAATGTTAAAAGACACTTTAGGGGAATTGAGAGAGTCACGAAATCGCGTTGCGTCATACAAACCCGCCCTAAAAGATCTTCCGACTGAAGAAGAAGTTTTTTCGTCATTGCAAAAAACAGGATTTAATCTGCTGAAATCAGAACGAAAAGATTCAAAAATATTTTATTCATCCGCATCCGATTTTTTAAGAAAGATTCATGATCAAGGTCTGACAAGCGGAGCTGTATCAACATCCGGTTCTCTTTTGAACAGAACAGAACTTCAAAGACTTATTGACGACTATGATCTAAACCATTCAAATAGTGACAAAAAAGGCGTATTTGCAACTTACAGAACATTGTATGTGGTCGCGGAAAAATCAAAGAAATGAAAACTCCCGGAATATTTATCACAGGAACTGATACTGATGTCGGCAAAACGGTAGTTACTGCTGCCTTACTGACATCACTGCGTTCAAAAGGTATAGACGCGGTTCCCATGAAACCCGTCCAAACGGGCTGTATAAATAAAAAAGGCAATCTCATAGCGCCCGACCTTGAATTCTGCCTGAAAGCCGCAGACCTGAACCCTGATGCTGCCGAGAAGAAACTTATGTGCCCCTACACTTTCGAGCCCGCCTGCTCCCCGCATCTCGCGGCAGACAAGGCAAACACATCCATATCTCTCGATCAAATTCTGACCTCTTTCAACCAATTAGAAAAAAACCATGACATGGTTATCGTCGAAGGCGCGGGCGGAATACTTGTCCCTATCAATAAAAATGAAACGATGCTTGATCTCGTGAAGATACTGGATCTTCCGGTTATTCTCGTTGCGCGCTCCGGACTCGGCACAATTAATCATACACTGCTTTCTCTGCGCGAACTCAAACGCGCGAAGCTGAAAGTTATCGGCATAATCTTTAACCAGACAACACCTGATGCCCCTGAATACATCGAAGAAGATAATTTGAGAATAATACCGGAACTGGGCGAAACACCAGTACTCGGGAAAATTCCCTTCACTCCAAACATAGAACTCAACTTTAAAAACACCATTACCAAAGCATTGGATATAGAGTTAACAAAGGAAAGAATATCTCTCACAGAGACACAGAGACCATGAGAAAAGAAAATTTTTTAGACAGGATTCACCCTTAGGTCCATAGGACCAACGGGTCCGAGGACAGGATGAACAGGATAGAAGCGAAACGGCAAACTCGTTTGAGGTTTTTTCAATTCATACATTTACATGTTCGCTTCAGCGAACAATGAGCTGCTTCTCTAATTTTATCTGTTAAAATCTGTTTTATCTAGTCCGGCGAAGCCGGACGGGCGGGCAAAAAACTCTTTTCCTCTTTGCGTATTTTGTGCTTTTTGTGGTTAAATCCCAATCAAATGAACACGGATTCTCTTTTATCCCGTTAATCCTGTTAATCCTGTCTAAAAACTCTTTTCTTTGCGTATTTTGTGCTTTTTGTGGTTAAATCCCAAACAAATGAACACGGATAAATACAGAGAGACAGATCGGGACTGCATCTGGCATCCCTACACAAAGCATTCCGCCCTTCAACAGGATAAATTCCTCGTAATCACACGGGGCGAAGGCATCTACCTCTATGATACCGATGACCACAAATATCTCGACGCCATATCTTCATGGTGGTGCTGTAATCTCGGCCACAGCCATCCCCGTATAGTACAGGCCATTACGGAACAGACCCAAAAACTTCAACACAGCATTTTAGGTAACATGACTCATCCTCCAGCAATCGAGCTGGCATTAAAACTCACGGAACTGGTTTGTCCGGAAGGCGCCCGGGTAATGTACGCCAGCGACGGCGCGTGTGCCGTTGAAGCAGCACTTAAAATTTCGTTACAGTACTGGCACAATACCGGACATACGAAAAAAACAAAATTTGTTTCACTGAAAAACGCGTATCATGGCGACACGCTTGGCGCCGTATCCGTTGGATATATGCCTTCATTTCACAAACCGTTCGAAGCAATGGTATTGCCGGGATATCAAGCCGAATCACCCTGCTGTGGAACATGTTCTCATGGAAAGGATCCGGAAACATGTGATTTGGAATGTTTTGCATCAATGGCGAAAATCATTAACGCACATGCTGAAGAAATCGCCGCGGTAATAGTAGAGCCGCTTTGTCAGGGCGCAGCCGGAATGCGGATATATTCCTCAAAGTATCTGAAAAGACTTTATGAATACTGTAAGGAAAAGAATGTATTGCTTATAGTTGATGAGATTGCAATGGGTTTTGGGCGGACCGGCAGAATGTTCGCGTTCGAACACTCGGATATTCAGCCTGACATAGTATGTCTCGGCAAAGGCCTTTCAGGCGGATATCTGCCGATCAGCGCCACGGTAGTCAAGAAAGAGATTTACGAGACTTTTAGCGACCAACCTGAAGACAACACCTTTTATCACGGTCACACATTCTGCGGAAATCCTATCGCATCATCCGCCGCCCTGGAAACCCTGCGTATTTACGAAGAAGAAAACATTATCGAACAGGCGAATCGGCTTGGCAATCTGTTGGAAAAGGAAATGTCAGTCATGAGCGGGTCGGATAACGTACGGAACGTAAGATGCCTGGGAATGATTGGCGCTGTTGAATTAGAAGATGCCGAAATGGCCAAGAAAGTTAAATCCCGCCTTATGAATGAAGGTATATTGATCCGACCACTCGGCAACGTCGTGTACCTGATGCTTCCGCTGATCACACCGGAAAACATTCTTTGCGATGCCGTGAAAAGACTCTTTAACGCAATCAAAGAATTATAGCCTTAAAAAATGCCAGAAACATATGGACTAACAGGACTCCGGCTAATAAAATAGCGCTTCATGAAATAGATAATCTGGTAACAACAGAAAACTGGCGGTCAATTATTCTGCATAATTGACGGGAACGGAGTGCGTCTTGCCGCCGTGAGAGAATGAGAATTCTTTAAGAATACACGGCTATTACTTTAACAAAACTCTTTTATCGTAGATGTACCCTCAGGATTCAAGTGGACTTCGAACACCAAGTTTATTTTTTGTTGCCACATGGGTGTAAATCATTGTTGTCTGCACATTGGAATGTCCCAGCAGTTCCTGAACGGTTCTAATATCATATCCTTTTTCAAGTAAATGCGTGGCAAAACTATGTCTGAGACAATGCACAGATACTTTTTTATTAATACCGGCTTTTGACGCTGCATCTTTTACCGCCCGCTGCAGAGGATTAGGCTGAACATGATGACGGCGAATTTCGTGTTCGCGCGGATCAAGCGAATGCTTCTTTGAGGGAAACAACCAAAACCATATCCATTCTTTTGACGCTTTTGGATATTTATTCTTGAGAGCATTTGGCAGATAAACTCCTTCTATATTGTTTTCGCGGTCTTCATCAAAGAATTTTTTAATACCATCAAGATGATCAAGCATATCGGTTTTCAAGGGTTCAGGGAAGATCGTCAAACGGTCCTTGTCGCCCTTTCCAGAACAAACGGCTATAGTGCCGCGTTCCATATCAATATCTTTAACTCTCAACCGAATGCATTCCGTCAGGCGTAATCCTGAGCCATAAATGAGACGAGCCATAAAACGATGCTGTCCCTTAAGATGTTCAAAAAGCATATTTACTTCTTTAGAGCTTAAAACCACCGGCAGTCGACGCTTATGCGGAGACCGAACCGTTCCAGCGAAACTGCCGACATCTTTATCAAGACCATATCGGTAAAAATAAAGGACAGCGTTCAGCGCCTGGTTTTGGGTTGCTGCAGCAACTTTTCGGTCAATAGCCAAATGGCTGAGAAAATCCCTGAAATCGTCATCATCGAGCAAACAGGGATCTTTATCATTTGAAAAAATGGAAAATCGTCGGATCCATTCCATGTATGTCTGTTCGGTTTTGTATGATTTATGTTGGAGTCGCATATGTTTACGCGCTTTATTAAGAGCAGATTGCCATTTTTTCTTTTCGGGCCCCCTGTTTTGATTGTTTGATCGCTTTTTGTAAACTTTTCTTAGAAAGTAGCGGTAGAGATGGAGCGCATGTTCAGCCTGTTTAATTTGCCAATCTTCACAACGGGCTTTAATATGTTGAATATACTTATGTTCATTATTTGCATCTAATGGTTGGAGAAAATCCCAATCGAGGAATTTGTATGCGGTAACCACCCAATTCTCGTAGAATTTAGCGTTCTTCTCTGGAATCCCTGCTTTTCCTATAAGGTAATCGTAAAATTTCATACTTCAACTTATACTACTTACAATATAACTAATGATATTTAAACGTATTACGACCTTTTAAGGCATATCAATCATTATTTCAAGCTTTACTTTCACTTTTTTAATATATTATCGTTATAAAAAGCAATAATCAATAAACCTATATGTTACCCGTAAAGATTTAAGAAATCTTTAAGCAAAACCGTCGGTTTGACAGAGAT
>JBHORK010000052.1:0-15808 GCA_042565725.1 Verrucomicrobiota bacterium | reverse complement strand
GTTCCCCCACCCTTTCCTGTCCGTCTCGACTTTAAGCCCTTCCGGCTTGCCTGCGCCATGAAAACATTCCGTCTCGCCGGATATCAGGCTCACCAGATTCCCATTATAAAAACCCGCTTTCAGATTTCCATTCAGCAAATACTTAACTTCTTCCATCATTGACATTCTCTTAACCTTTCCCTATAAGATTCACCTGCCGGCAAACACGTTCACAATATCGGAAGCAGGCATAAAATAACAAGACTGTTTGAAGAATTTACGATGTAAACGGCTTACGGTTGCGGTTACGCCGCTCGAAACGTCATACGGTTTGGGTTGCGTATGCCTCTAATGGCCAACTTCTTAGACATAATATTGGAATAATGGAGAGCCGGGGGTATGATTGATAGAACCATCCGTCGGGAGACGGAGATGCCCCCGCGGGACGCATTTCGTCTCCCGAGTCTGCGAGGGATGATAAAATTGGACCGCAAGTTTGCGCTGGATGCAAGGCGTCGCAATCTGAGTAGTATATGTATACATGAAGATTGCGACAACGCCGCAGACGGTGCAAAATAGCGATCCGATTTTATCACGAAATGCGTTCCGTCAAATCATGAATGGCAATGAAATAAAAAATGCTTTCTTATATCACATAATATTTTTATCCATTCAAAGTAACGAAGAACTTAAACAAAACACAGGAGAAAAAAGAAATGAACCTTATTTTTATTGTCACCGACACATGGCGAGCCGACTTTTTAGGCTGTTACGGCAATGATTGGATTAAAACGCCCCATATGGATAAACTGGCGGAACAATCGGTACAATTCAACACATGCCATGGAGAAGGACTTCCAACCATTCAAGCACGCCGTGTATTCATGACCGGCCGCGAAATTCTTCCTTTTGAAGACGCGCCTCTACTGAAAGGTGTTTCTCCCGTGCTTCCCGGATGGATGCCCATAGATCCTGCACATGAAACTATAGCTGATCATCTCAGCAAAAAAGGCTATACCTGCGGTATGGTCACAGACACATGGCATATGTTCCGGGGCGGAATGAATTTTCATCGTAATTTTGACACATGGGAATTGATACGCGGACAGGAACGCGACAGGTGGCGGCTTGGCCCCAAAAACAAATATGACGTCCGAGATAATATCCCGGACGAATGGTATCTGGGCGAGAAGTCGGATGACTATATCAGCACTTACCTTTACAACACTGAGATGTTTGAATGCGAGGAGGATTATTTCGCCGCGCAAACCATGCGAATGGCCGTACGATGGCTGGAGCGCACCGGTACAGGGCGTGAACCGTTCTTCCTGTATGTTGACACTTTTGACCCTCATGAATTCTTTGATCCTCCCAGAGGTTACGCAAATATGTATCATGACAAGTTTCCTAAAGACCGTACACTTTTCGGCTACGGCTTTGATCGAGAAAAACAAACCAAAGAAGATCTGCCATGGGTAAGGGCCCTGTACGCAGGCAAGGTTACTTTCACCGATAAATGGATTGGTTTCCTTCTTGATGCAGTAGAGAGACTGGGCATGGCTGAAGATACCGTTATCTGTTTTGTTTCAGATCACGGAACGGAAATGCTTGAACACGGTGAATTCTGGAAAGAGCCAAGGACACTTTACAATAATGTAACCCGTGTACCCCTGATTATCCGTTCCCCGAAACATAAGAATCTGGCCGGCAAGAAGATTGATGCCCTGACTTCACAGGTAGACATCATGCCTACACTTATGCGTCTGATCGGAGAAGAGCCGCCTGAAACAGCAACAGGCCTGGATCTCTGGAATCTTGCCGAAGGAGAGAAAGAAGAAATCCGTGATCATCTTATCATCGGATACGGTCGTTCCGGCGCAGTCCGAACGCATGACTGGCTCTACCAGACTATCGCACAGCCTAATGCCAAACATTACTTCGGCAGTATTCAGCAAAAGGAACCTGCTTTGTTCGACCTGAAGAATGATCCGGAAGAACTGAACAACGTTATAGACAAGCACCCTGATGTGCGAAAGAAACTGCAGAAACTCGCGCGTAAGGTATGGCCCGAAGCGCTGTAGATCTTGATACGGTAAACGTTGAACAGTTGCGCAACTGGAATCGGCTGTCGTTAATCAGTTGCGTGAAGAGTAAAACCGCAACCCCAACCGCAAGCCGACAAGTTCCTCCTTTTATAATGCCGCGTTTAAACAAACTACTACCGGGGGCAAGCTCGATAAACCCATCCGTCGTTGCCGGACTCTAAAGAAAGAGTTTTACCCCAGAGCGAAGAAGATTTAGACAGGATTTACAAGATAAACAGGATCAAAGACGGAAGGAGATAGGAACATGACCCTTGGAAAATAGTGGGTTTGAAAGGTTTTCTTTTCAAAGTATTCGCGCGAAGCGCGCAAGATCCTGTCGATCCTGTTGATCCCGTCTAAAAAAATATTCCGTTCTTTCTGTATAAACTTGCAATATGTTCTGTAGCCGAACGGGTGTGCAATTCGTAAACCAAAAATCCTACAAGTGCACTAAACTTGACTGATCCCATATCCGGGCTATACTTTCAAACAGTATGTCACAACCATTATATCCTTTGTTATTCAGTCCCGTGTACAAAGATTACATCTGGGGTGGAGACCGCATTCGCCGTAAATATAACCGTCACATAAAACAGGACGCATGCGCAGAGTCATGGGAAATTGCCGACCGGCCGGAAGGAATGAGCGTTGTTCTTAACGGTCCCCTTGCAGGAAAAACACTGCACGAACTTGTCGATACAATGGGAACGCAACTGGTCGGCAGTGCGTGCAAAAGCAAAACCTTCCCGCTGCTCATAAAAATCATTGATGCCAAACAGCGACTCAGTGTGCAGGCCCATCCTGACGATCATACCGCCGCAATCTATGGCGGTGAAGCCAAAACGGAAATGTGGTACGTACTGGAAAGTGAACCTGGATCAAAAGTGTTTGCGGGTCTTAAATCCGGAACAAACCGTGAATCATTCGAGACCGCGCTGAAAGAAAAAAGGCTTGAAGAAGTTTTATGTGAAATTCATACAAAACCCGAAGAAGCAATATTTGTTCCCGGCGGCAGAGTACACGCAATTGCCGAAGGCTGTCTCTTACTGGAGATACAGCAGAATTCCAATACCACATATCGAGTCTACGATTGGGGACGTATGGGGAAAGACGGCAAACCACGCGAACTTCACATAAATCAGGCTTTTCAAGTTATTAACTGGAAGGACTACTGCCCTGAACCTGTTAAGCCAAAAAAGATTTCCGGGAATAACGGGAATTCATATTCAGAAATTATTAATTGCCCTTATTTCAACGCGACTCGTATTGATCTGTCTAACCCGGAAAACGCTGAAAATAACGGCCAAAGTTTTCATATCCTGTTTGCTGTTTCAGGAAAGACAATAATTGAAGGCGGCGAAAACACAGTGGAAGCCGCAGCCGGAACTTCATGCTTAATACCTGCCAAGCTGAAAAACTACACACTGAAACCCGTTGATGGTGATGCCGAACTGATACGAATCAGACTCTAAGAGAAGACATCTCGCAGAGACCGCAGAGGAAAAGAATCTTATTCATCCTGTTATCCTGTCAAAAAAATCTTACCTGCGTCTATCTACGGTTTCTTGTCTCTGCTCATGCAACGTTTAAATTAAGCTTGGATTCATGGAGCAGTGAATAAATCGGGCCAGTCGGCCTCAATTCGCTTTTAACCAATACCAGACGATTGACTTCAATTCGGCCAAAACTCCTGTTCTTTTCTGCTTCAATCGCACTAATTAAATTTCCTGCGTTTCTACTGTCACGTATCCGCCCTATAGTCAAATGCGGCACAAAGGGCTTGCTGTCAAGATCCAGCCCCGAATTCTTAAGTGATGAAACCAGACCTGCTTGTACGCTTTTCAGTATTTCAACATCTCCTGCGATTCCCGCCCATACGATCCTTGGAGATTTTGGACGACCGAAGAAACCCATCCCGGAAACCTCGCAGACAAATGGAACTGTTTCCTGCGTTATCCCATCCATAATCGTGACAATATTGGTTACGGCCGCTGGTTGTGTCTCCCCGAAAAAGAGAAGTGTTAAATGCATGTTCTCAGGTTTGACCCACTTAACTTTGACACCCGTCTTCACAAAATCAGCCTGCAAACGGGAAATATTCCGCCTGACCTCTTCACTGATTTCAATCGCAATAAACGCCCGGACGGTATCGTTACAATTCATACAATTGCTCATCACGAAAGAGTTTGCGTCTTTTTCGTTTTGATTCAGAACTCTTTTTACCTCGGCTTCCCGGCAATATGAACGGTTCTTCGTTCTCCATAATATCGCCCATCTCTGCCTCTATTTTTGCCGGATCTTCGCCTGCTTCCATTCTATCCAGAGCAGATTCCATGCTATCGCCAAATTCCAGTCCTGTCATACCTGAAAATTTGCGCATCAGCCTGGCCGCTTGACGTGGATCATCTTCGTTGATTTTTTCCGCCTCACCGGCAAGGGCGGTAATGGCCTGTTCCATCTTTGATTCATCAATGGGCAGATCGCCCAATTCGTTTTCCGTTTTATCTCCGCCCGTCATTGCGAACATGGAAATCTGCCGCTCCAGCTCTTTTTTCTTACAGCGAGGGCATATGGGGGATTTTTTCACGCTTACAGTCCTGGAGAAAAAATTGAAAATCGCATGACAATCAGAACAATAAAATTCGTAAATCGGCACTTTCTACTCCTCCCTTCTTCGCCGTATTTCGTGAAACGTATCTCGTATCTCGCTATTTTCGATGTCCCGCCGTGGCGGGATAAATTCGATGCTTGCCCCGCTCTGCGGGGTTGGACGTTCGATGTTCAATTCCTCTGTCCCCGCGTCACCGTTTCGCCGTGTCCCCGCTTCCTTCCTTTTCGACCAGATCCGCCAGACGCTCGGCTGCGTCGGGTACTGCAAAACTTTTCAGAGCATCCCTCATTTCTCGAAGTTTTTTTCGATCCCGGGAACATTCTTTAATATAACTGACCAGTTGTTTCTCATTAAGCTCCTTTTCCGTTATCACATCAACTCCACCCGTCTTCATCATGGCCACAGCATTCACCATCTGATGCTGTTTCCGGGCAAACGGCAAAGGAACCAACAAAGCGGGAACTCCACATACTGATATTTCGGCGCACGTAGCGGCACCTGCCCTGGCAACCACCAGATCCACCGAATTGTAAGCTTTTTTCATGTCTTTCAAGAAACCAAATACTTCATGAGATATACCTGCCTTCTCATATTTCTGTCTGACACTGTTTTCGTCTGCGGCACCTGTAAGATGAATCACCTGAATTGACATTCCCTTCTTGTACAAACGGCAAAGTGTGGATGAAACAACATTGTTCAATGCATGCGCACCCTGACTCCCGCCTGTAACAAGAACCGTAAAAGTATCAGGTTCAAGAAATCTGCCTTCCGTGCGCGATAGCAGCTCCGAACGAATCGGCAGACCTGTTACAACTACTTTCGCATGACGCAGAAACTGCGATGTCTCTTCAAACATTACCGCTACTGCAGACGAAAATCTGGAAAGCAGGGATATAGCTCTTCCGGGAACAGCGTTTGCTTCGTGCAGTATAACAGGAACCCCGAGGCTCCGGGCCGCCAGTACAGGGCCCACGGACGCATAACTCCCCATCGCCAATAAAACATCCGGCCGTCCAGTTTTCATGCGGCTTCTCGCAAGCCTGAAGGCTTTGACAATACTCAAAAACGCTGCCGGATATAGAAGCGAGAATCCGGACGGGAACCCGATAGCATTGATACGCTCAACCTGTCCCTTCCATCCCTCAAGTGATGTATTCTCAACATCTCTTCCGGTGAGCCATAAAACCACATCGTGTCCACGCTTCTTAAGCACCTCTGCAGTGGCAATGCCAGGGAAAATATGCCCCCCTGTTCCGCCGCATGCTATTCCAATATGCATTTTCTCCCCTTATCGTATCTCGCATCTCGTGAAGCGTATTTCGCTCAATGTCCCCTCTTCCCCGAAACCTGAAACCTATAACCTTCTTCCTTCCATGTCCATATGTATAAGAAAACCGCTTACCAAACAATCGAAAAATTATCTCGCATCAAGAATGGATAAAATTTCTCAATATAGATTTGATGATAAGCGTTACTCATGATAAAACTAATAACAATTATGGATATAGCAGGATATAGTAATCTTGAACAAATCGGTAGCGGCAAGATGGCCATAGTGCTGAAAGGCCTGCAGACTTCTCTTAAAAGAGCTGTAGCCATAAAAATCCTCAGGCCCTCTTTTGCCTCCAATCAGAAATTGATCAACTCAATTGTGCAGGAAATTAAGACTGCCGCCAAACTCAAGCATCCCAACATTGCTCAGGTTTATGATATTGCCAAGCAGGAAGGCGTGTTTTTCATTGTCGCAGAATATATTGAAGGACCAACACTCCAGAAAATCCTGACCGACAAAAAAGTCTTACCGGAAAGTAAAGCCCTGAAGATCGCCCTGTCAGTTGCCCGTGCGCTCAGGGAAGCGTGGGAAACAGCCGAAGTGGCTCACCGAGATGTCAAACCTTCCAATATCATGATCGTAAAAAACTTAAACGTGAAAGTAACGGACCTGGGTATCGCGAAAATGACAGACCCGGCCATCCTCGCGGAACAGCTCAAGGCACCGCTTGTTAGTGCAACTTTGAATTATATGTCGCCGGAACAGGCAAAATTCAAGACTGAAGTGGACTGCAAATGCGACATGTACGGTCTCGGCGCGACATTATACCACATGGTAACAGGACGCATGCCATTCGACAAATGTCCTCCTAAAGAAATAATGGCAAATCACGAAAAATCTCAGATCACAAATCCCGGAGATATTAACCGAAAGCTTTCAATAAGCACCGAGCAGATTATTACCACGCTCATGATGAAAGAGCCTGAAGACAGATATAAAGACTGGAACGAGGTTGTTGACCAGATAAAGAAAGCAATTGCCGGCCGCAAGTTAATTGGTAAAAATCTATCTGACCTGGACAGCACTATTGCGCCTGCCAAACAAAAACGTGTCACCGTTGCCACATCGGCTTCACCGCAAAAAACAGCTGAAGCCCTGCAGAAAATCAAAGGATCCACTGTTCCATTATCGGTTAAATTGCCGGCGTGGCTGATTCTGGCTGTATGGTGGACCTTTCTTACATACTGGCAGTTAGACCGACCACCTTCCCGTGTCCCAACAAACCGCCATAATAAAGTAAAAACCGAAAAGACAAAACCGAAAAAAACAAAAACCACCAGGAAAAAGAAATCAGGAACAAAAACCGCCGCCCATACAGCACCTAAAAAAAAGACCGCTCCCCAGAAAAAAGAAACACCGCAAAAAAACATTGCGGCATCGGAGAAATCCGAGCCGAAAGCAGTCAAGCCTAAAGGCCCTCAACTTAACGCCAAAGAACTATCAGAATTCAAGGCTACCCAAAAAGCCGTGGCATCCCTTGTTCTTGACGAAGGTTTCAAACAGGCTGTTTTCCTGATTGATGACGAATTAGAGTACGATCATTCGCCGGCGTTTGAACGCGAATTGACAAAAACGAGAGATTTTATTGAAGAAATATCCGCTATAAATAAAGTGATTCTGGCCAACCTCAAAAAAACAAAATGGAAAAAAATAACAATTTCCCACAAGGGCAGTGAAAAGAAATTCCAAGTTACAAATGTTACAAACAGAGAAATAACAGGCACATACCGGACAAAGAAGGAAGATGTGACTATTACCCACACGGTAAAGGTGCCTATTAACGAAATGACCGCCGCCGATCGCCTGCGTTGGCTCGGAAGCGCTGATACACCGGCAAAGAACGCGATGAAATGTATACTTCTGTTCAAGTCAGGTCAGTATTCCAACGCAAAAACCGTTGCCGGTAATTGCGGCGTTTTTGCAGATATATTCACAAAACTGATTGGCTCAAGACGCTGAAAACCTGTTATCAGGATCACGGCATATGGACGCAAAAAAGGCGGAACTGCGTATAACTCACCTGTTGCAAGAACTCAACAGGCATAATCATCTATATTATGTCCTTGCAAAATCGGAAATAACGGATCGTCAATATGACAAACTCTACAAGGAACTTGATGATTTAGAACAGCAATTTCCGCATCTGGCGACTCCTGATTCTCCTACACGCCGTATCGGCGACATACCTTTAACCGGATTTACAAGCATACGCCACAATATACCCATGATGAGCCTCGACAATACTTACGAGAAAGACGCACTCATTGATTTTAACAAAAGACTTGAACGCCTTACTGAAGGGAAAAAGTTTACCTACATTCTGGAACCCAAATTAGACGGCATTGCCGTTTCTTTGCGTTACGAACATGGAGTCCTCACCGCTGGAAGCACAAGAGGCGACGGCCAAAGCGGTGACGATATTACCGCAAACCTTCGAACCATACGTTCCATCCCGCTGAGACTCCAGGCCGGAGATAATCCTCCTGCCGTACTGGAAGCGCGGGGAGAAGTTTTTATGCCAAAGAAAGGATTTGAGCTCCTTAACAAAAAACGTACAGAAGCGGGAGAAGAACCTTTTGCCAACCCACGTAATGCCGCGGCCGGTTCACTGAAACTGCTTGATTCAAGGATTGTCGCCAGTCGCCCGCTGGACGCCGTGTTTTATGCGACAGGTGAACTGGAAGGCGTAAACTTCGATACCCATATGGAACTGATTGAAGGATTCAACCGATTAGGATTTAAAATCGTCCCGAAATACTGGCAATGCCCTGATATCCAGACCGTACTGGATGCGCTGGATGAACTCGAAAGTATGCGTAACGCTTTTCCGTTTGGAATGGACGGAGGAGTAATCAAAGTCAACGAGCGAGAGCTGTATGAGCAACTGGGAGCAACAGCCAAGAGCCCGCGCTGGGCGGCAGCTTACAAGTATGAACCCGAACAGGCGGAAACAAAAATAAAAGATATCACCATTCAGATAGGAAGAACCGGAGTGCTTACACCTGTGGCTGAACTTGAACCGGTACATGTTGCAGGATCAGAAGTGAAGCGCGCAACACTTCATAATGCTGATGACATTAAAAGAAAAGATATAAGAATTGGAGACAGAGTTCTTATCGAAAAAGCCGGCGATGTTATTCCCGCCATCGCGGAAGTTGTCACGAATAAACGTACAGGCACGGAAACTATTTTTGTTATGCCGGACAAATGCCCTGTATGCGAAGGACCTATAACCAGAAGGGAGAAAGAAGTCGCATTGCGATGTGAGAACCTGCAGTGTGCGGCACAGATCAAGAGATGGATCTGCCATTTTGCTTCACGCGGCGCAATGGACATCGAAGGACTTGGCGAAGCTCTTGTGGAACAGCTTGTAAGTAATAATCTACTGAAAGATCCATCGGATCTGTACATCCTGAAAAAAGAACAAGTCTCGGCACTGGAACGCATGGCTGACAAATCAGCGCAGAATTTACTGGACGGTATTGAAGCCAGTAAGAACAGGAGCTTCTGGCGAATAATTTTTGCGCTCGGAATACGGCACGTAGGCACAAAATCCGCTCGGACATTGGAGGAACATTTTGAAGACATAAATTCACTTATAAACGCAAACGCGGAAACTCTGGAAAAAATACCAGACATTGGTCCGATTGTCGCGAAAAGCATTACCGATTTCTTCGACAATAAAATAAACGGAGAGATTATAAGCCACCTCCAGAAGGCTGGCCTCAAGTTCAAACGTTCTCCCCGCCCTCCCGCAGATAAAACCGGGAAACTCTCGGGAAGAACATTTGTACTTACAGGTTCACTTTCCAGATTAACCAGAGAAGAAGCAGGTGAAAAAATACTGGCATTGGGAGGGAAAACAAGTTCAACCGTCTCGAAAAAAACCGATTATGTAATTGCGGGTGAGGAACCCGGCTCCAAACTGACTAAGGCGGAGAAGCTGAACGTTGAAATCCTTAATGAGCAACAATTTCTGGAACTCCTAAACAAATAAACGCATCAGGTTAAGCACCTTGAATGAAGGTTTTTGTCCCCAGTTTCTGACTCCCTTGGCACGCCGTAGCCTTGTGCGTAGGCGGCTGAATTCTGACTCCTGCTTCTCTCAAAATACTTCTTGCAATACTTTTAAGAGAATGCAATTGTACCGTTTTATTGAGGTCAATCTTGGTCTCACCCGAGCCGCATGTCGTGTCATAATGCAGGAATCGGAGATAAGAGGATATGGCACACGTGAGGAAAGATCATCATGGATATCTACGTAGGCAATCTGCCCTACCAGGTGAATGACCAGGAGCTCCAGGAACTGTTCGAAAAACACGGAACCGTCGCATCGGCACGTGTAATAGTCGACAAGTTTTCTGGCAAATCAAAAGGTTTCGGATTCGTTGAAATGCCGGATAATAATGAAGCGAACAGCGCTATCAACGCTATCAACGAACAGGATTTCATGGGACGCAATTTGCGTGTCAATGAATCTCAGCCCAAACCGCGCGGCGACCGAGGCGACAATCGCGATCGTAAACCCCGCTGGTAAACTGTGTTTCATTCAGAAAGCGGCTTAATCACAACATTGTATAAAAACTCTTGTTATGAGGTAGGCCGCTTTCTTTCTTTAAGCCATATCAGCCATACACAAATCTCATAGAGAACCACCAGCGGAAGCGCCATCATAATCTGTGTGATTATGTCAGGCGGGGTCAGAATCATGGCCGCGATCAGAAGGGTAATTATCACGTATGGACGTTTGTCTCTTAATTGCCTGGATGAAATAATTCCCAGAGTGCCCAGCACGAGGATTATAACAGGCAGTTGAAAAGCCAGTCCAAATGCCATGAGCAGTCTTATCACAAACGCAATATAATCTCTGAATTCAAACCAGCTGTAACTTATACCGAGTATTTTGTAAAATTTAAGCATGATTTTTATTGCCGCCGGCAGGACCATTATGTACCCCATGCTTACACCGCCGGCGAAAAGCAGAACACCCAAGCCACCTGCCCTAAGAACCGCTCCTCGTTCTTTCCGTTTAAGCCCTGGAAACACGAATGCCCCAACAATTATTACAATAAAAGGAAGACTGAACAACAAACCGCTCCAGAAAACCACGCGCATACCTATAGAAAAAGCGTCTGTCAGACGAATACCCCGCAATAATGTGTCCGGATCTATATCCAACTGCAGAGATTGAATTGCATTAAAAAAGGGAACCTTAAGGAGTGTTATTATGGTTCGCGCCAGCGGAATGGCAACCACTATGCCCACAACAAACAACACGGCACACCAGATGATCGTTGCCCGAAGATCTTCAAGATGCCCAAGAAAAGACTTTGTGCAAAAACCTTCTCCCTCATCCGGCAAGGTCTTGTTCGGGTCTTCCTTCTTCCTGTCGCCTGTTGTCGGACCGGCCCCCAGTTTCTCTGTCACTTTTTTCAAGATTTGCTTCATCGGATTCCTTATCCGGGTTATCATCATTCTTCTTCTCGGCTACAGCTTCATCGCTTAACAATTTATCATCATGCAATTCTTCATCGTAAACATCTGCTTCAGCAGATTCTTTGTTGGAGTTTACATCGGAGGTAATGTCAATAGGACGGGGTTCCTCGATACGCATAATCTGGTCCTTGAAATCCTGTGACGCCCGCCGAAGCTGATTCATGGCGCCGCCCACCTTCTTGGCAATCTCGGGCAGTCGTTTCGGACCGAAAAGCAGCAGGATCACTATAAACAAAAGCAGGAATTCACCCGGACCAGGTGATCCGGTAAAAAATGAAAGAGTTGTATTCAGCATCTCTCCAACCATTAACCATCCTCCTTCGCCAAGGCTTCCACCTCCGCCAAGGCTACGGCGGACAAGACGGAGGACAAGTCAACGATTAACCATTCTTTATTATCGATAAAAAGCAAATGCCACCCGCCTGTTTCGCCGCCAAGCTGATTCATTATGACCAAAATCAACAGGCTGTTCTTCTCCGTAACTCCTGGTCTGAATACGTGAAGCATTAATACCCAGTCTAACCAAGTGCCTTCTAACAGCATGAGCACGGTATTCACCCAGCGATACGTTATACTCGCGACTGCCGCGCTCATCACAATGCCCCTCGGTAATCAGCCGAACTCCTGAGTTCTGTTTTAAATAGCTTGCAACTTTTTCTATCTTACCAATTTCAGAGCCGAGAATCTGCGAGCTGTCAAAACCAAAAAGCACATCAGGAAAAACAACTCCTTCTATTCGAACGCCATCCTCAAATCGTTCACCAAGAGCAATATTCCCTCCTAACGGCTCGGGAACAAGGCTATCACCTCCAACCCGTCCCCTGCTCCTGCACCCCGTTCCACTCATTAATCCAAAAGCACACGTACATACAATAGCTATGCGAATAGCGGTTTTAACCATCACTGTCCTCCTTAGTGAATATAAACATTAAAGTTAGCATAATCGGCTAATAGCCATCAAACGTCAATATTCTTTCCCCGGCAAAGAAGCCTCTCTAAAGCTTACACCACAAAAAGCTCAGAATGGACTACTGTTACGGCGTCTGACATATACCTGATCAACGGCGGCATGGTCTGACAATGAGAGCAGATATGCAATCGTTTGTGCTATATCTTCGGGCTGAAGTAATTCTTCCGGATCAAGATCCGGCCTGGACTCCCTGACCATTTGCGTATCCACCCCGCCCGGCAGAACAGCGCTTACCCTTATTCCATGCTCTTGAGCCTCTACTGCCAATGACTTCGTGAGCCCCATAATACCATGCTTCGCCGCAGTATAGACAGACTGGTTCGGGTAACCTTTAAATCCGACAACACTTGAGACATTGATAATGTATCCTTTTTTTCGCGGGATCATAAGCCTCATGGCTTCCCGACAGCAGAGAAACGTACCACGCAGGTTCACATCAACAATTTTATCAAAATCCGAAACTGAAAAATCCGCCAGAGGACCATAAACGCCGATTCCCGCGTTACTGATCAGGACATCCAGTCCGCCGTATTTTTTATGGATTTCGGAAAAAAGAGTTACCACATCTTCTTCTTTAGCTATATCTGCAGAAACAGCCATGGCCTCACCGTCGCCGCTTCTGATTTCATCAGCCGTTTGTTCTATTTCGTCAAAGGTTCGCGCCGCAACCACAACATTGGCCCCCGCCTTTGCCAGCATAAGGCTTATGGTCTTTCCGATCCCGCGCCCGGCGCCGGTAACAAGCACTGTTTTCCCTTTTAAATTTAATGTCATTTACACCTCCTGGTAGAAAGAATATTTAACAGAAGAAAACGAAGAAAACAAAGATTTATTGAAAACAGGAAAATTTACCACGCATTAGACCCCGAACATACACAGCAGAACCCCGGAAACATGGAATTGCCCTAAAGATGATCTTGCGCTTGAACAGAAATAAGAATAATTTTTTCATAATGAGAAGAAATATCGCCATTTCGTTAATACAGATATTGCAATATCAGCCAAATCCTGTATTACCGAAATGAAACCGTATAATACTTATGTTGGTCATGAAGGAAATGAATTATGGCAGGTGCTGAATTACTGATGATTGGATTCTTCAGCCTCTTCGGTACGGTTGGCGGCATCCTCTTCTTTGGTGCGATTCGCGGGTGGAAATGGTTAGTCAATCCTGACGAATGTTTGTCCCGTGTCTATTCTCAGGCGTTCCTCAAGAAGATGATTGGAAAGAAAGGTCTTCGTGCATACACCCTGTTTATTGGAGTCTTATTCTTTATTATCTCCATTTGTGGTATTGTGAAGGCATTAACCATGCCCGATGACAATTGGGCATTTTGAACAAGAAAGATGACCAACAAAACAATCGAGAGAGACTCCGATATAGCCGCCGATGGCGGCTAATCAGAGCCTCTCATTGTGAACGTTGGAAGCAAAGATATGAAAAGACTTACTGCCACATTGCTGCTGCTCGCCGCCTGTGGGTGCGGATGCGGAACCCCAGACATAGTTGATCCCCTCCCGCGTTCAATTCATGTTGAGGGTGCCGTAGCGAAACCGGGTGAGTACGTCCTGCTCAAGGATGCGACGCTCACCTACGGCATTGCATCCGCAGGGGGATACACGGATTCAGTGTCTGAGATCCGCATCCTTCGGAACAGCAAGATCGTATTCAGAATCGACGGCAGAACCTTTCAGGACTCAAGAAATAACAACGACCCTGTCCTGAAGAACGGAGACGTCATTCAAGTGGAAAGATAGGAGAGCTTCCAACAAAGCACTGCTCACATATTTCAGAAACCGCGCGCGGTTTCTGAAAATGAAGAGTGCAGACGTTGGCGAGGAAATGATATAGAATGAGATGGGTGTTCTTGATAGTGTACACGTTGGTGGGTGTTGTCGACGCCGATGACACGATCCGAGTTGCCACGCTCAATATCAATGCAGGCATCTCATCTCCCTCGAATGCCGTCGCCGCAATCAAGAGCTCGGATGCCGACGTTGTCTGCCTCCAAGAGCCCAATCCTCAGATGATGTCGAATCTCACAAACGCCCTCTCTGGTGCCTACATATATAGCAAATTCGACAGCCCAGGTCACAATTACTGGTACTACATTGATCGCCTTGGAATCCTCTCGAAACACCCTTTCGTCGCCAAGTTCATCGCACCCACGGCCGAGGGCGCATTCGGCAGCCAACTCGCCGTGGTACATATTGGCACGTCAGATATCCAAATTCTCAACGTGCACCTTGCGCCACCCAGACTTTTGAGTCTCCAGCACCCTCTGCGGTCCCTTCAGGAGTTCGTAGATAGCGAGGGCAAGAGGGTTGCCGAGATCAAGTCACTGCTCTCCTTGCTGAATCCGGACCTTCCTACGATTATCGCTGGTGATTTCAACACTCTCCCTGTATGCCAAACCATCAGAACGATCCTCGACCAAGGTTTCACCGATACACATTTGTACGACACAAATACACCTGCATCAAACACGTGGAATGACGAGATCGAAGGCGTCCCTTTGTCTGCACGACTCGACTATATCTTCTGCGACAGCAGCTTTATTCCTGTCACCAATGGAGTTGTGCCTTGTGCATCCTCAGATCACTCATTAGTCTTTACAGAGCTGCAAACCAAGAAAGGGAAACGCCAACCATCTCCTGGAGCATATTCCAACAAGGCCGCGGACGACCTTGTTGAAAATGCTCAGGAGTAACGTTAGCACTGCAATATATTTATACATATTATTATATTGCATTATTCTGGCAAGCCTGATAACATTTCACCATGGATAAGATGAGATTTGAATGGGATCCGAAAAAGGATCGTGAAAATCAGAAGGCACATGGGGTGCCTTTCGAGCTGGCGCAGTATGCGTTCGCCGATCCTGACCGTGTTATAGCAGAAGATCTTGCACACAGTCAGGATGAGAAACGGTTCTTCTGTTTCGCATCAGTCGGAGAAGGCATTCTGACGGTGCGCTTCACGATTCGCGGATCCATCATCCGAATCTTCGGTGCAGGATACTGGCGGAAAGGAAAAAAGATTTATGAAAAAGAAAATTAAGTATACAGACGGTCCTATTGGCGACATTAAGATGGTGCGAGACTTTCTTCCTTCACCGGATGAACTCGCATTCAAAGAAGACCAAGTCAAAATAACTATTGGCTTGAGTAGGTCCAGCATCAACTTCTTTAAGAAAGAAGCTAAGAATCATCACACCCAGTATCAAAAAATGATTCGTAGGTTGCTAGACGTCTACGTAGCGCAACATCAATAGGATGTCTTACTATCAACAATGAAGTGCAAAAAAAGTGATTTGCCATAATGAGCTCCTTCC